>JBDGSV010000007.1:0-13844 GCA_042217375.1 Haloarculaceae archaeon
TCACCTACATCGCCTTCGAGGGGTACGAGATCATCGTCCAGTCCGGCGAGGAGGTCGTCGACCCCGGGACCAACATCCCGAAGGCGGTGTTCTACTCGCTGGCCATCGTCGTTCCCATCTACATCCTGGTCGCGTTCGCGGCGATCGGTGGCATCGACGTGACCGCCGAACTCGCCCAGCAGGCGGGGCTGCCCGCGGGCGTGCCCACCTGGCGCCTGCTCGGGAACCTGGGCGAACTCGGCATCATCGAGGCGGCGGGTCAGTTCATCCCCTACGGCGTCCCGCTGTTGCTGTTCGCCGGGCTGGCCGCGACGATGAGCGCGCTCAACGCGACAGTGTACTCCTCCTCGCGAGTCTCGTTCGCGATGGGGCGCGACCGCGTGCTGCCGAGCATCTTCGACAACGTCCACCCGACCCAGCGCACGCCCCACTGGGCGATCTTCGTCTCCGCGATCATCATCGCGGTCATGGCGATCATCCTCCCCATCGAGGCCGTCGCCGCGAGCGCGGACATCATGTTCATCCTGCTGTTCGTGCAGGTGAACTGGACGGTCATCAAGATGCGCCAGACCCACCCCGACCTCCCGCGCACGTACGAGGTCCCGTTCATGCCGTGGCCGCCGCTCATCGGGATCGGGCTCCAGCTCCTGCTCACCCCCTTCCTCATCTCGGCGCTCGGACTGAAGGTCGGGCTCGGGCCGGACTCGCACGGGTTCATCGCGCTCGTCACGACCGCCATCTGGATGGTGCTCGGCCTGATCGTCTACTACGGCTACTCCGCCCAGAAGGAGGTCGAGAAGATCGAGGAGGAGACGCCGACGGTCATCCACGAGGCGACGCCCGCCGAACGGGAGAGCCGCATCCTCGTCCCGGTCGCCAACCCGGCGAGCGTCGAACAGCTCATGCGGACGGCCATCGACATCGCCCGCGACCGGGACGCCGACATCGAGGTCGTGAGCGTCGTGACCGTCCCCCAGCAGACGCCGCTCTCGGAGGGCCGACAGTTCGTCGAGTCCGAGCGCGAGACGCTCGACAAGGCCATGTCGTTCGCCGAGGACGCCGACGTTCCGGTCAGCGGGAAGATCCGCATCGGCCACGACGTCGGACAGGCGATCCTCAACACCATCGAACAGGACGAGGTCGACCTGGTCCTGATGGGCTGGCGCGGCCGGGGGCGCCGCCGCGACTACGTCCTCGGCAGCAACGTCGATCGGATCGTCCAGAACGCGCCCTGCGACGTTCTGGTCGAGCGCATGGGCCCCGCGGAGAAGCTGGAGTCCATCCTGCTCCCGACCGCGGGCGGCCCGCACGCCGAACTCGCGGCCGAGGTCGCACAGGCGATCGCCCGCGCCAACGACGCCCGCGTCGACGTGGTCCACGTCGTCGACCCGAACGCCAGCGACGAGGACCGCGAGTCGGCCCAGGAGCGCCTGGACCAGACGGTCGGGATCGTCGAGGACGACGTCACCGTGAACGCCCGCCTCGTCGAGGGCTCCGACGTCGTCCAGTCGATCGTCGAACAGACCGCGGACTACGACCTCACGATCGTCGGCGCGACTCGCGAGGGACTGCTCCAGCAACTGGTGTTCGGGACCATCCCCGAGGAGGTCGGCCGGCGGGCGCAGAACACGGTCATCATGACCAAGCGCCACCTGGGCCTCACCTCGCGGGTCGCCCGGCTCTTCGAGTGGTGAGGCCGGTCAGGCCTCGTCTGCGGCCGTCTTGACGACGAGCACCGGGCGCCCGGACAGCCGGACCACCCGGTCGGTGACGCTCCCGATCAGCGACCGGTACTCCGGGGGGCGTCGCCGCGTCCCCAGCACCAGCAGGTCGACGGCCGCCTCGTCGGCGTAGTCGACGACCGTCTCGGCGGGCTGGCCGCGTTCGAGTGCGGTGACCACGTCGACGCCGGCCTCGTCCGCCCGGCGCTCGACGGCCGCCAGCGTCTCCTCGCCGTGTTCTTCGAGCCCGTGTTCCGGGCCCTCCGCCTCGTCGACGTACTCGTCGCCGCTGTAGGCGGTGTAGACGTTCTCGTCGACGACGTAGAGCGCGTGGAGCGTGGCGCCGTGGGTGGCCGCGAGGCCGATCGCGTGCGACTCCGCGTTCGCCGAGGCGACGGTGCCGTCGGTCGCGAGCAGGATGCGCTCGTACATCGGCTCGACGTTCGGCCGGTCGAGTGATAAATGCGGTCCGACCCCCGTCGGCCGGCGCGTCAGGGTGCTCGCGCGAACTGCGGCCGATCTGACCGCGGGCCGAGGACCGAAGTGCTCGCACGTCCTGGTCGGCCCCGTGATGGACGACCTGCCACCGGTCGGACTCGGGACCTACCGTCTCACCGGCGAGCCGTGTACGCAGATGGTCGCGCGCGCGCTCGACCTGGGCTACCGCCACGTCGACACGGCTGAGATGTACGGCAACGAGGCCGCCGTCGGCGCGGGGCTGGCCGCCGCGGACGTACCGCGCGAGGACCTGTTCCTCGCGACGAAGCTCTGGCACGACAGCCTCGCGCCCGGGGACGTGGCGCCGACGGCCGCGGCCAGCCGGGAGGCGCTCGGGGTCGACGTCCTGGACCTGCTGTACGTCCACTGGCCGGCGGGCGACTACGTGGCCGGCGAGACGCTCCCGGCGATGGCGGCGTTGCGCGACCGCGGTCTCGTCGACCACCTCGGGGTCTCGAACTTCACGCCCGCGCTGCTCGACGAGGCCCGCGACGTGCTGGGGGCGCCGCCCGCGTACCTCCAGGTCGAGTGCCACCCGCTGCTCCCCCAGGAGCGGCTCCGCGCGTACTGCGAGCGCCACGGCATCCAGCTGGTGGGCTACGCGCCGCTCGCACGCGGTCGGGTCGCGGACGTCCCGGCCGTCCGCCAGGCGGCCGAGCGCCACGACGCCACGCCGGCCCAGGTGAGCCTGGCGTGGCTCCGCGAGAAGGGCGTCGCGGCCATCCCGAAGACTGCAGACGAGGGCCACCTCCGGGAGAACCTCGCGAGCACGGCGCTCGACCTCTCGGCCGCGGACGTCGAGGCCATCGACGCCGTCGAGCGCCGGGAGCGGGTCGTCGCTCCCTCGTTCGGTCCCTGGTAGCCCCCGGTCACTCCCGGCCGACGACGAGCACCGGCAGGTCCTCGGCCTGCAGCAGCGCCTCGGTCGCCGAGCCGAGCAACCGCTCCTTGAAGCTGGAGCGACCGCGCGACCCCATCACCACGAGGTCCACGCCGTGCTCGCGGGCGTAGGCGACGATCTCCGCCGGCGGAGCGCCCTTCCGGAGAGCGGTCTCGACGTCGAGGCCCGCGCTCGTCGCCCGGTCGCGGAGCGCGGCGAGCGCCGCCTCGCCCTCCTCGCGAAGCGTCTGCTTGACCTCCTCGGGATCGACGATGGCGTTGTCGTAGGCGGTGCGCGTCTCGACGACGTAGAGCCCGTGCAGCGTGGCGTCGAACCGCGACGCGATGGCCACCGCGTGCTCGACCGCCCGGTTCGCGTGGTCGCTCCCGTCGGTCGGCACTAGGACGTGCTCGTACATGGTCGTCGCTACGGCCGACGACGGGATAAGTCCGACTGGCGCCGCGCTTTTGTGCCCCGCGGCCGTCGCGTCTCCGATGCGCGTCGCGTCTCTCGGGAGCGTGAACGTCGACTGCGTCCGACGGCTCTCCGCGGCCGCCCTCGCGTCGCTGGTGGCCGAGCACGACCCGTTTCCGGCCGCGGGCGAGACCCTGAGCGTCGCGTCCGCGGGCGACCTCCCGCCCCCCGACGAGACGCGCCTCGGCGGGAAGGGAGCGAACCAGGCGGTGGCCGCGGCCCGCGCCGGCAGCGACGCGGCGCTGCTCGGGGTGGTCGGCCCCGACGCCCCCGACCACCGCGTCCGCGAGACGCTGACCGACCGCGGCGTCGACGCGACCGGGCTGGAGACCGGGCAGGCCGACACCGGGAAGGCGCACGTCTTCGTCGCGGCCGACGGCGAGAACCGCATCCTCGTCGTGCCGGGCGCGAACGACGGGGTAGATTCGGACTACGTCGCGCGCCATCGCGGCGCCGTCCTCGCGGCCGACGCCCTCCTGCTCCAGAACGAGATACCGGTGCCGGCGATGGACGCGCTGCTGACCGCGCTCGACGGGCGCGCCGACGCGCCGATCGTGGTCCTCGACCCGGCCCCGCCGGCCGGCGTGGCTCCGCTGCTCGCTCACCCCGCGGTCTCGTACGTGACGCCCAACGAGCACGAGTACGACGCGCTCGCGGCCGCGGGCGCGCTCGACGGGTTCGACGGGACAGTGATCCAGACCCGGGGCGCGGACGAGGTCCGGATCGAGGGCGCGGCCGGTGCGTTCGCCGTCTCGCCACCGCCGGCCGAGCCGGTCGACACGACGGGTGCCGGCGACGCGTTCGCCGGCGTCCTCGCGACCAGACTGGCCGCTGGCGACGACCTCGGGGACGCCGTCGCCCTCGCCGCGGCCGCGGGCGCCCTCGCGACCGAGCGTGCGGGCGCCCAGTCGCCCCCGACGCTCTCGGCCATTCGCCGCCGTCTGCGTGGGTAGTTAGCACGTACCAATAGATTAAGCCGGTGGGATCCCTACGTCCACCGGGACGCGGCGGTCGCGCCCCGCGACCATGTACGAGACACTCGTCGTCCCGACGGACGGGAGCGACCTGTCCGGGCGGGCACTGGATCGGGCCGTCGCGCTGGCCGAGACCTACGGGGCTACGGTACACGTCGTGCACGTGGTCACCTCGACTGCGCTCTCGACCGCCGAGGGCGGTGCCGTCCTGCAACTGCTGGAGACCGACGGCCGCGACCTGGTGACTGCCGCGGCGGACCGGGTCCGCGCGGCGGGCGCCACGGTCGAGACGGCGACGCTGACGGGAGCGCCCCACCGAGCGATCGTCGACCACGCCGACCGGCTCGGCGCGGACCTGATCGTGATGGGCACCCACGGCCGGACCGGGCTGGCACACGTCGCCCTCGGGAGCGTCGCCGAGCGCGTCGTCCGGTCGGCACCGGTACCCGTCCTGACCGTCGGCCCGTCGGCGCCCACGGACGGCGAGGTCGACGGCGTCCTGGTGCCGACCGACGGGAGCGCGGCCGCCGCGACTGCCCTGCCCCACGCCTTCGAGTTGGCGACCCGGTACGGCGCCACCGTCCACGCGCTCTCGGTCGTGGACGACGCCGTCTACGGGATCGAGGCGTCGATGACCGGGTTCGTCGACGACCTCAGCACCGCGAGCGAGGAGGCCGTCGAGGTCGTCGCGTCGCGCGCGCCCGCGGACTGCTCGCTCGTCACTGCGGTCGAGCGCGGGACGCCTCACGCCGAGATCGACGCCTACGTCGCGGCCCACGACGTGGACCTCGTGGCGATGGGGACCCACGGCCGCTCGGGGCTGGAGCGGCTCGTCCTCGGCAGCGTGACCGCCCGCGTCGTCCGGTCGGCGCCGGTCCCGGTGCTGGCGGTTCCGCCCGACGCGAGGTGATCCGACCCGGCGCGAGACTTATCTGCCGGGACGTGGTGGTGCGTCCATGGCCGACCGCTCGTTCGCGCCACGCGGGAGCGTCTGCCCGTTCTGTGGCGTGGGCTGTGGCATCCAGTACGCGCCCGCGTCCGGCCGGGCCGCCGGCTGGCGAGGGCCGGTGAACTCGCGCGGCGAGATCTGCCCGAAGGGCGCGGCCGCGTTCGACGCCGTCGACCATCCGGACCGGCTCACCAGTCCGCTCGTCCGCGAGGGCGGCGCCCTCGTCGAGGCCACCTGGGAGACGGCGCTCGACCGCGTCGAGCGCGCCTTCGCCGACGTCCGCGCGGCACACGGTGCCGACGCGCTGTTCTTCTTCGCGTCCTCGAACTGCACGAACGAGGAGAACTACGTCCTCCAGAAGCTGGCGCGCGCGCTCGGGACGAACAACGTGGACAACTGCGCGCGCCTCTGTCACTCCTCGACGGTGGCGGCGCTCCGGTCGCGGTTCGGCACGGGCGCGATGACCAACACGCTCGCGGACCTCGGCGAGGCCGACGTCTTCCTCGTGACGGGTGCCAACCCGGCCGAGCAACACCCCATCGCCTTCCGGTCCTACCTCCTGCCGGCGATCCAGGACGGGACGACGCTGATCCACGTCGACCCGCGGTCGAACGACACCACGCGGGCGGCCGACCTCCACCTCCCGGTCAGGCCCGGGTTCGACATCCCGCTGCTGAACGCGATGGCTGCGGTCGTCGTCGAGGAGGGCCTCGTCGACGAGTCGTTCGTCGCCGAGCGGACCACGGGGCTGGCGGCGCTCCGCTCGCACCTGGCGACGGTCGACGTCGAGGCGGCGGCAGCGCGGGCCGGCGTCGACGCCGGGACGCTCCGGGCGGCGGCACGCACCTACGGTTCGGCCGAGCGCGCCGCCGTCTTCACCGGGATGGGGATGAGCCAGCACCACTGCGGGACCGACAACGTCCACGCGCTGCTCAACCTCGCGCTCCTGACGGGGAACGTGGGCGCGCGGGGAACGGGGATCAATCCGCTCCGCGGCCAGAACAACGTCCAGGGCGCCAGCGACGTGGGCGCGCTCCCGGACCTGCTGCCGGGCTACCGCGAGGTGACCGACGCTGCCGCGCGCGCACAGGTCGCCGACGTCTGGGGGTTCGAGCCGCCAGCCGTGCCCGGCCTGACCGAGGTGGAGGCGACCCACCGCTTCGGCGAGGACGTCCGCGCTGCCCTCGTCTTCGGCGAGAACCCGGCCGTCACGGAACCGAACGCCACCAGGGTCGCAGCGCAGCTCGACGCCCTGGACTGTCTGGTGGTGCTCGACCTCTTCGAGACGGAGACCGCCGAGCACGCCGACGTCGTCCTGCCGGGGAGCGCCTGGGCGGAGAAGGCCGGTACCGTCACGAACACCGACCGGCAGGTGATGCGGATGCGGCCGAACGCCGACCTCCCGGGGGAGGCGCGGCGGGACTTCGACGTGCTCTGCGACCTGGGCGCCCGCCTGACCGACCGCGCGTTCTCGTACGACGACCCCGAGGCCGCGTTCGACGAACTCCGCCGGGTCACGCCCCAGTACGCCGGGATGTCCTACGACGGCATCGGCACCGGGAGCCAGCGCTGGCCGTTCTCCGAGGGCGCCGAGACGGGCGTCGACGTCCTGCACGTCGACCGGTTCGCCTCCGGCGACCGGACCGCGCCCCTGCGGGTCGTCGAGCACGTCGCCCCCGTCGATCCCGTGGCCGACGACGAACTCGTGCTCACGACCGGCCGCGTCCTCCAGCACTTCAACAGCGGGGCGATCACCCGGCGCTCGGACCTGCTGATGCGACTGCGCGGCGCGGACGCCCTCCAGATCCACCCCGACGACGCCGCGGCCCGGGGCATCGACGACGGCCAGCGGGTCCGCGTCGCCAGCGACCGGGGCGAGGTGACGGTCGCCGCCGAGGTGACGCCCGCCGTCCGCCGGGGGACCGTGTTCGCGACGTTCCACTTCGCCGCTCCCCTGATCAACCGCCTGACCGGCGACGCGCTCGACCCGGTGGCGAAGATCCCCGAGTACAAGCACTCGGCCGTCCGGGTCACGGTCGAGGGCGACTGACGCTGCCGGCCGTCTGCGACCCGCGCGCGCCAGCGACGCGCCAGCGACGCGCGACCGCGGCCCCCTTCCGGCACCGGCCTCGCGCCGGCGCGCCCGCCACTCGGCGGGTCCGGCGTCGCTGTTCGCGTCGTTCGCGTTCGGGGCTGAGGCCCGCGCTCGCGGGCGAACCGGACGCTCGCGGGCCGATCCACCGCGCCGCCCCGGGGCACGCTCGTCCGGCGGTCCGGCCGGGGTGGCGTGCGGGCGACGCGTCGCGCCGCGATCAGCACACGAGCGTCCGGCTCACGGCCCCGCCCGAACGTCTGACACCGGATCTCGGTCCGCAGTCAGTCTCGCTCCGTCGGCCGCGGAAAGTAACGGTTATAGGACGCCGCATTGTCCACCCGGATATGCAGAGACGCGCCGCGGCAGCGTACCTCCTCTTATTCCTCGTGCTGGGGGCGAGTGCGTACTCGGTGCTCGCGACAGCGCAGCAACCCCCGATCGACGTCAAGGGGCAGACGTACAGCCAGGGCGACTCCTTCCAGGTCAACGGTCAGCAGTACACCGTCAAGGAGCTGACGTCCAAGACGACCTCCGGCGAGGGTGGCTCCACCACGATCCTGCAGGGGACGCTCGCCTGGACCAACGAGTCGGCGGTCGCGACCGCGACGCTGAACAACGGGTCGTCGACCACCTACCAGGGCGGGAACTACACCATCGCGATCCCCAACCAGTCGGACGCCTCCTCGTTCACGCTCCAGCCGACGAACAACACCACCGGCGGCCCGCGGACGTTCTCGACGGGCGACCAGTACGAGTACGACGCGGAGGGCGTCACTGCCACCGTCTCCAGCGTCAGCGCCGGCCAGGCCACGCTGGAGTGGACCTCGCCCAAGGAGAACACCTTCGGGATCAGCGAGGGGCAGAACGTCACCCTCAACGGCCAGCCGTACGTCATCCACTTCATGAGCGAGAGCTCGGTGCAGGTCTCGCCAGAGATCCAGGCCTACCACAGCGCCGTCCGACGCCAGGAATACTTCGCCGAACGCGAGAACGGCCTCAAGGGCGTCGTCATCCTCTCTGCCATCGCCTCGGTCATCCTGATCGGGCTGGCCTACCTGCCCCACCGCGGCTGACCCTCACGCTGCCCCCCGTCGAGTTTTCCGCAGGCACCAGATTTGTGAACGTCGGCTGCGACGTCCCGCGCATGGCTCTGGTAGACGACCTCAGCGCAGCGCTCGGTGACTCGCTCCGCGTCGTCGCCGTCGCCGACTTCGATGCAGGCGAGTACGACGTCCAGTACATACGACCGGACGTCCGTAGCCAGTACTCCGAGGCCGACGTCGAGCGCATCTACCAGGACGTCGGCGTCAGCGGCTTCGCCAAGGAGATACAGGACGAACTCTACGAGCCGATCGGCGAAGCCGAAGGCTCCATCGACGTCTTCGAGAACGGGATCAACGTCGTCCGGTGGAACGAGGACGGCGCGCAGGCGATCTTCGTCGGCCTCGTTCGCGACCTCGACGCCGCGACGACGGCCTTCGAACAGACGGCCAGCGTCTTCCCCGTCGAGGTGTAACTCCCTGAGCGACGTACCGCGACGGGTCGAGCGGGACGAGTCGCGGTTCACGCCTCGCTGTCGCTCGCACACGACCACGGGCCGAGAGGGATTGTGAACCACTCCGAGACGGTCGCCTCGCGTCGCTCGGCGCTGCGTCTCGTTTCGTTCAAATCCTCCCGCGTCTGCGTTCGGTGCTCGCTGTCGCTCGCACACGACCACGGGCCGAGAGGGATTTGAACCCCCGACCGTCTGGTTAAAAGCCAGACGCTCTGCCGGACTGAGCTATCGGCCCTCACCGTCCGTTCCGGTGCTCGGGGGTAAATACTTGCGGAACGCCGTCACCCGAGGTAGTCGTCCAGCGCACGCGCGACGACCTCGGACGGGTCGTCGTCTTCGAGCGCGGCGCGGCGCCGGAGCTCCCGGTAGGTGTCGGCCGGGAGCGACAGCCCCATCCGACCGAGTTCGACGTCGTGGTCGGCGAGCGCCTCGTCGACGGAGGCGCCGTTGTTGATGGCGCTGGCGGTCGACCTGACCTCGCGCACGGTGAGGTCGTGGTCGAGGACGGCCCAGGCGAGCAGGAAGCGGGCCTCGCCGGAGACGCGCGCGATGTGCTTCGCGGCCGTGGGGGCGATCTGCCCCATGGCCACGTACCGGCGGATCGAGCGCGGCAGGTCGTGGACGCGCGCCCACTTCCGGATGAAGGCGACGGTCGCGTCGCCCCCGGCGCGCTCGGCGGCCGCCTTGTAGGAGCCCTCGCCGCGGACGAGCGCGGCGCAGGCGGCGGCCCCGCGGAGCATGTAGACGTTGTCCTCGCCGCCGGCGGTGTTCTGCGAGAACCGGAGGACGGTCTCTGCGGCCCGGGCGAGGCTCTCGGGGTCCTCGGGGTCGAAGCGAGCGGCCTCGCGCGCCCGCTCGCCCAGCACCTGGGGGTCGCCCCGGATGACGGGTTCGCCGACCGGCGACTCGCGGTCGGCCGGTGGCCCCCTGTCGGCGCGGCCCGGTCCGTCGTTCGACCGTTCGGTCATCGTCCCCCGGTAGGAAGACCGCGTGCAAAAACCTCTCGCCAGTCCGGGCCGCTACTCCCGGGCCGCCTCTCGCTGCTCCGAGAGGTGTTCCCAGATCTCGGTACAGCCACAGCCGTCCTCCACGTCGTCGAGGTGGTCGTCGCGCTCGGCGTCCTCGGTGCCTGCGGTCTGCTCACTCATCGTCGTCGAAGTGGTCGTGCAGTTCGGGAGCGACGTCCGCCGGTACCGCCTGGCGGTCGGTCGTCCGGTCCGTGTCTATCATCGCTCCCTCCTACCGCTGCAACGGCCTTAAGGCCGCTCTCCCCTGTAATCCTGGCCAATACTCCCGCCTCCCGGTAATACTCCCTCGTATCTCCGACGCGCCCCGACGCGCCCCGACGCGCCCCGACGCGCAGCGTTTAGGGCGGTTGCTCCCCTCCGGGTCGACGTGCCCACTTCGGTCCACCAGCTCGACGACGGGGCGTGGCTCAGCGTCAACGACGAGCGCCGCATCAGCGTGAGTCAGCTCTGGCTGCTCGCAGACCAGTCGTTCTGCTCGTGTCCCGTGACCGACTTCCTGGCGGAGGGGTTCGTCGAGGTCGGCGTTGGGCCGCCTGCCGTCGAGGCCCGCATCGCCGGCCGGTGCATCCAGTGCGGCCAGAGCGGCGTCACCGACTGGCTCGTCGTGGGCCGGGTCGACCCCGACGACGGCTCGTTCCGGGCGGTCGTCCCCGAGAGCGTCCACCTCCCGCCCCGCTCGTGAGCCGCTCCCGGCTGCCTCGCGTCTGGCCGGTCGCAGAAAGCGGCGATACGTTCCGGGAGCGGGCAGAGCAGGGCAGGATTGACGGCACGACCGGCGGTTTACGTGCGGCCACCCTGGGGAGGGACAAGGAATGCCGAGCAACGTAGAGGGCTGGAAAGATGAGGTGTACGGCAACGAGATACGCGAGCGCCTGCTGGAGTTCGCAGAGCAGGGCTGGGAGTCGATCCCGGAGGACGAACACGACGCCTGGTTCGAGCGGTTCAAGTGGTGGGGACTCTACCACCAGCGGTCGGGTCAGGAGAGCTACTTCATGCTGCGGATCGGGACGCCCAACGGCGTTCTGGAGCCGGGGCAGCTCCGGACCATCGCGGAGGTGGCAGACGAGTACGCCCGCGGGCCGGCCGAGAACCCGGAGTTCGGCGCGGCCTACTGTGACTGGACCACGCGACAGAGCGTCCAGCTCCACTGGATCAAGCTGGAGGACGTCCCGGACATCTTCGAGACGCTGGAGGCCGCGGGGCTGTCGACCCAGCAGGCCTGCGGTGACTCCTGGCGCAACATCGTCGGCTGTCCCGTGGCCGGGAAGGACACCGAGGAGTTCATCGACGCCTGGCCGATCGCGGAGCGCCTCCACGAGACGTTCAAGGGCGACGACGCCTACGCGAACCTCCCGCGGAAGTGGAAGGTCTCGATCACCGGCTGCACCGAGGGCTGCGGCCAGGGCGACATCAACGACCTCGCCTTCGAGCCGGCGGTGAAGGTCGTCGACGGCGAGGAAGTCGACGGGTTCAACGTCCGCGTCGGGGGCGGCCTCGCCCGGAAGGAGGCCCGGTTCGCGCGCGACGTCGACGTGTTCGTCCCGCCCGAGCGGGTCACCGACGTCGCGGCCGGGCTCTCGGCGCTGTTCCGCGACCACGGCGACCGCGACAACCGGTTCAACGCCCGCATGAAGTTCCTCGTCGACGAGTGGGGCCCCGAGAAGGTTCGCTCGGTCCTCCAGGACGACTACGTCGACTTCGAGCTCCAGACGGCCGGCGAGGACCGCCGCGAGCAGTACACCTACAACGCTGGCCACGGCGACCACGGCGACCACGTCGGCGTCCACGAACAGCCCGACGGCGACTACTACGTCGGACTGAACGTCCTGGTCGGCCGCATGGGCGTCGCGGACGTCCGCGAACTCGCCGACCTCGCGGACGAGTACGGCTCCGGAGAGGTCCGGCTCACCCAGCGCCAGAACGTCATCGTGACCGACGTCCCCGAGGCCGACCTCGACGACCTGCTCGCCGAGCCGCTGCTGGAGACCTACGAGCCCGACCCCCACCCGTTCATGCGCGGCTCCATCGCCTGCACGGGGACGGAGTTCTGCTCGCTCTCTATCGTCGAGACCAAGAACCGGATGGTCCGGTACGCGCGCTGGCTCCGGGCGAACGTCGACCTCCCCGACCCCGTCGAGGACTTCCACGTCCACCTCTCGGGCTGTACCGCGTCGTGCGCCCAGCCCCAGATCGCCGACGTCTCCCTGCGCGGGATGAAGACCAGGAAGGACGGCGAGCCGGTGGAGGCCTTCGACGTCGGCCTCGGCGGCGGCCTCGGCGAGGACCCGCAGTTCGCAGAGTGGGTCGCCATGCGCGTCGCCGCCGACGAGGTGCCCGGCTACATCGCGAACGTCGTCGAGGCCTACGCGGCCCGGCGCGAGGACGGCCAGTCCTTCCGCGAGTTCGTCGCCGCGCTCGACGCCGCGGAGCTCGAGGACCTGGCCGAGCCCGAGGAGACCGACTACGAGGACCCCTACATGCACAACACGAAGATGACCTGGTATCCCTACGCCGACGACGACGCGATGGACGCCAGCCCCGCTCCGACCGACGGCGCGGGCCAGCCGATCCCCTCGGACGACTGACCGACCCCGTACTTTCGCACCCATGCCCGATCGCATCACGTCCGTCAACGCCTACACGACGCTCGACCTCCTGGACGGCCGCGCAGAGGGCCACGACTTCGAGGAGGACGCCTACGCCACGCTGAACGTCACCTCGCCGCGGACGGCCCCCGACCACGTCTCGCTCCAGCTCGAACTCGACGCCACCGACCTCGACCACCTGCCGGCCCACGCCGACAGCGTGTGGCTCTCTCCGGACCAGGCCCGCGAACTGGCGGCCGACCTGGAGTCCCACGCCGAGTCGGTCGAGGCCGCGCGGGAGTGACCGCGGGCCGCTGCCCGGCCCCCGCCCGCGAGCCGGTGCGCTCCGGCAACAGGTCTATGTGTCGTGGTATCCTTTGGCGCGACCATGGCGATCAGCGACGGAAATCCGGCCGCCCGGGAACGGGGGTACTGTCCCTGCTGCGGGTACGCGGTTCTCAGCGCCGCGTGCCCCGGCTCGGCCGAGGTCTGTCCGATCTGCTTCTGGATCGACGACATCGACCAGTTCACCGACCCCGAGTACGTGGGCGAGGAGAACGAGGTCTCGCTCCGCGAGGCCAGACGGAACGTCCGCGAACACGGCGCCTGCGCCCCCGAGGTGGTGGCGCTCACCCGGGAGCCGGAGGGGGAAGCGCGGGACCCGAACTGGCCCTACGAGTAGGGCGGCCTCACACCGCCACCGTCTCGCCCAGGTCCGGCGTCCGCGTCTGGTGTCCCTCGTCCCGTAGCTCCGCCGCGAACCACTCGCAGCGGTCGCCGTGGGTGACGAGCACGTCGGCGCCGCGGTAGGGTTCGAGGAACGAGCGGAGGCCCTCGCTGTCGGCGTGCGCGGAGAAGTCGTAGCGCTCGACCTGTGCGCTGACCGGCATCACGCGGCCGTCGATCTCGGCGCGCCCGGTCTCCAGCAGTTCCCGTCCCGGCGTCCCCTCGACCTGGTACCCGGAGAAACAGATCCGGTTCGTCGGGTGCCCCCGGATTTCGGGGACGTAGGTCATCGCCGGCCCGCCCGTGAGCATCCGTGATGTAATTCTGCTAGTACTCCGGAACTGATAATCGCAAGAGGG
>JBDGSV010000001.1:0-13759 GCA_042217375.1 Haloarculaceae archaeon
CCTCCGGAAGTTCCCCCACCAGGTGCTCCGGGAGAACAAGCAGGCGACCGGCGCGGGCGCAGACCGCGTCTCCGACGGCATGCGCCAGGCGTTCGGCAAGATCGTCGGCACCGCGGCCCGCATCCCGGCCGGCGACCGCATCTTCACCCTCTGGTGTGACGTCGATCAGGCTGCCGTCGGCAAGGACGCCTTCCGGCGCGCCTACAACAAGGTCACGCCCCCCTGCCGCGTGAAGGTCGAGCGCGGCGAAGAACTCCTCATCCAGTAGCCGTCTGGCTCGCTGGATCCGCTCTGCTCTCTCACTCGACGGTATTGACGTAACAGGCGTAGCGGTGGTAGTCGCCGTCGAACCGGAGGTAGCGGTCGTTCCTGACCTCGCCGCGGCAGGCGTCCGGCGAGAGGGCGAGCAACTCGCGGAGGTCGAGCGCGGCGAGCAGGTCCCGATAGGCCTCCGAGAGGGGCGTCTCCTCGCGGTAGGCGTCGCCTCCGACGGTCCGGACCAGGAGATCCCGCGCGGCCGCCGAGAGGTCCCGCGGCGCGAGCCGGACGTCGACGAGGGCGGCGTCGGCGACGCGCTCGAAGGCCGCCGGCGAGTCGGCGACCTGCGTCGCGGTCGCCGTGTACGCGGGCTCGACCAGCCGCTCCTGGCTGACCTCGACCGCCAGGACCGTGCCGTGGACCGCGACGTACGCGTGTCCCGGCGTCGGGGCGAGTTCGCTCTCGGCGTCGTCCAGGTGCCGGTAGACGGCGCCGCCGCGCTCCACGACGGCCCAGGGCGCGCCGCCGCCGTTCTCGCGGGCGCGCGCGGCGACGTAGGCGGGGACGACCGCGCGCCGGTCGAGCGGCGGCAGGCCCTCGTACGGCACGGCGTCGACGTCGGCGTCCTCGGCCCGGCCGACCCACCGCAGTCGGAGCACCGACCGCTCGATGCGCTCGCTGCCGGTGACGTCGACGTGGAGGCGGTAGTAGCGCCCCTCGCGTTCGGTGTACTCCTCGTCCGGGAGCGGCGGGTAGCCGTAGGTGGTGTACCGCTCGCCCGTCACGGCGGCCTCCCAGGCGGCCCGGCGTTCGGCGGCCCAGGGATGATCGGTGCCGTCGTCCGGCTGCCAGCGGGCGTAGGCCCCGATCGGGTGGTCGAGGCGGTCGACGTCGAGCGCGTACGAGCGGCGCGAGCGCGATCCGAGGTCGGCACAGCCGGCCAGGGCGGCCGCGCCGGCGCTCCCGACCGCGGCGAGGACGGTCCGTCGCGTGCTGGAGGGCATCGCCAGGCGCTTCTCGCGACGGAGAGAAAACGGTTCTGTCCCGCCGTCGGCGTCCGGGTACGCTTTTGACGGCCGGTCCCGAACCCGGGGCATGCTCACCCTCGCGGTGGCCACCGACGCCGAGACCTACGAGCGGATGCAGCACCCGCTCGCCGAGCGCGGCATCCGCGTCGAGCACGTGTCCGTCGAGGAGCGAGCCGTCCCGCTCGACGAACCGCTGGCCGACGCCGACGTGGGGTTCGTCTTCCCCCCGCGGCTCATGGAGGGCGGCGTCGCCGACGCGCTGCTCGACGTGCCGTGGGTGAACGACCGGGAGGCCGTTCTCCGGTCGCGGAACAAGGCGGGCGCGCTCGCCCGGTTCGGGCGCGCAGACCTGCCGGTCCCGGAGACGGTGCTGGTCTCCAACCCGGCCGACGAGGCTGCGCTCCGGGCTGCCTTCGACCGGATCGGGCCGCCCGTCGTGGTCAAGCCGAACTCCGCGACCCGCGGCCTCGGCGTCGCGCGTGCGGCCGACGTCGACTCGTTCCTCGGCGTGGCGGACTACCTCGGGCTGGTTCACGAGTTCCCGGTGACGGGCGACCGCTCGTTTCTCGTCCAGGAGTACCTGCCGGACGCGCGAGACTACCGCGCGATGGTGGTCGAGGGAGAGTGCGTCGGCGCAGTCGAGCGCCGCCTCCCCGAGGCCGAGCGGGCGGCCGGCCGGTGGAAGCACAACGTCCACCGGGGGGCGGCGGCGACGGGCGTCGACCTCCCGCCGGACCTCCGGGCGCTGGCCGAGCGGGCGGCCGATGTCCTCGACGTCGACTGGCTGGGCGTGGATCTGCTGGTCACCGACGACCGGGCGGTGGTCAACGAGACGAACGCCCGGCCGACGATCGACGAGGCCACGAAGTACGACCCGGAGTTCTACGACCGGCTGGCGTCGCTCGTCCGCTCGCGGGCGCCGTAGCCGACGCTGGCGGATCGGGAGACGGCGCCGGCGCGCCGGATCAGGAGAGGTCGATGCCCGTCGAGGCGTCGGCGCGGTCGAAGGTGACCTCGAGGACGCCGTTGTTGTACGTGGCCGCCGCGGAGTGCTCGTCGACCCGGACCGGCAGCGTGAGTCGCTCCTCGAACTCCGTGGTCGCGGTGGCGGCCCCCACCGTGAGCTGCTTGCCGTCGCACTTGATGTCGATGTCTTCTTTCGCGACGCCCGGGAGGTCGCCGACCACGCGCACCTGGTCGTCCTCCTGGTACACACTGAAGTGCACGTCGGAGCCGAAACCGGAGTCGTCCATGCCGAATCCCGCATCGTCCCCCGTCATCGAGTCCATCATCCGCTCTATCTCGCGGAAGAACTCGTCGAACGGGTCGTCGCGGTCGTCACGGCGCATACGACCCGGTAGGCCGCACCCCGGGAAAAACCTTCCCGTCGGGCACCCCGTTCAGAGGCCCACGCCGAGCGCCTCGTCGGTCCGCGCCCTCGACTCGGCGGCGTCCGCGGTCCCGGTGACCGCGCGGATGGCGTCGACGTTCTCGGGCACCACGTCCGACTCCTGGTGGATCGCCTGGAAGAGATAGAGGTCCGACCCCTCCATCGAGACGGACTCGGCCCAGATACAGTTCTCCCAGACGTCGCCCCGCGGCCGGCCGGCGTCCATCGCGTACTCCTTGATCGCGCCCGCGCCGTCGATGTCCATCCACTCCTCGATCATGAAGGTGCGGTCCTCGGCGCCGAGCAGGTCGCGCACGTCCGCGGCGTCGGGGTCGTCGGCGAGCGTGACGTTCACCGAGTGGGTGTGCATCAGGGTCGCGGGCACCTTCAGCCCGAGCGTGTCGATGGCGAGGTCCGGGAAGATGGTGTTCACGTCCGGCCCGTGGTGGGAGGGGAGCGAGACCGGGTTCGGGAGGATGTCGTTGATCGGGCCGCGGTCGGTCTGGGCGGGGTCCCCGCCCCTGCGCACGAGCGTGACGCGGCTCTTCTCGACGCCGTACTCCTCGATGAGCGGCGCGAGGAGCCGCGAGAGCCCCGTCGTGTTGCAGGAGACGACGCGGACGTGGTCGGCGCCCTCGGCCTCCGAGTAGTTGCTCCGGGCGTTGAACGAACAGTCCACGAAGTCCGCGTCCTCGCCGCCCTGGTAGAGCGCGGGCGTGTCGTGGGCCTCGTACATGGCGCTGTTCTGCTCGCCGATGCCCGAGGGCGTCGCGTCGACGACGACGTCGACCGCCGCGACGAGGTCCTCGACGGGGCCCTCGATCTCGATGCCGGCCTCGGCGAACTGGTCGGCTCGCTCCTCGACCGCGGCGTACAGCGGGTAGCCGTTGCGGACGGCGGTCTCCGCCTCGAAGTTGGGCCGGGTCTTGGCTACGCCGGCCAGTTCCATGTCCGGCTGTTTCACTACCGCGTCGGCGACGCGCTTGCCGATGGTCCCGAAGCCGTTGATACCGACGGTTGTCATACTCGGAGCGTCCGGATCGACCGGGATAACGGTTTCGAGACCTCTGCGGCCGTCTCACAGCGGAAGGGAACGCATAACCAAGTGGCGTGCGAACGAACGTCCATGGCCGAGACCGACGCCGCCCTCGCTGCGGCCGCCGACACAGCCGTCCACCAGTGCATGGGTCTCCAGGCGGACGAGTCCTGCGCCGTCGTCACCGACGACGAGCGCCGCCGCATCGGCGAGGTGCTCTACGAGACGGCCCGCGAGGTCACCGACGACGCCGTCCTCCTCCAGTACCCGCCCGGGCCCCAGCACGGCGCCGAACCGCCCGCGCCCGTGGCGGCCGCCATGCAGCGTGCGGACGTGGTGCTCGCGCCGACGACCAAGAGCCTCAGCCACACCCGCGCCCGGTCGGCGGCCAACGAGGCCGGCGCTCGCGTCGCGACGCTCCCGGGCATCACCGAGGAGGTGTTCGTCACGGGCCTCGACGCGGACTACCAGGCCATCCGGGACGAGTGTGCGCGCGTGCTCGACCAGGTGGCCGGCGCCGAGGCGATCCGCGTCACCTCCCCGCAGGGGACCGACGTCACGATCCGTCCCGGCGCGCGCGAGTGGCGCGAGGACACCGGCATCGTCCACGAGGCGGGCGAGATGTCCAACCTCCCGGCCGGCGAGGTGTTCGTCAGCCCCGAGACCGCAGACGGCACCTACGTCGTCGACGGGACGATGATGCCACACGGCTGCCTCGCGCCGGACCAGACGCTGACCTTCGAGGTCGAGGACGGGTACGTCACGCACGTCTCCGACGACGCGGTGCGCGAGCAGGTCGAGGCCGCCGCCGAGGAGGTCGGCGACGCCGCCTTCAACCTCGCGGAACTCGGCATCGGGACGAACGTGGCCGTCGCGGACCTCGTGGGATCGGTCCTGCTCGACGAGAAGGCCGCCGGCACGGTCCACCTGGCCATCGGCGACGACCACGCCATCGGCGGCGACGTGGACGCTCCCCTCCACCTCGACGGCATCCTCCGCGAGCCGACGGTCTACGCCGACGGGACGGAAGTGACGCTCCCCGGCGCCGACGGGTAGCCGCGACGCGCCCTGCGGCGGTCGGGCCGCGCCGGGACGATCGCCGGGGCAACACCCAAGTAGCAGGGCCTGGTCTGTGCGTGGCGATCATGGCGGGATTCGCGTTCGAGCCGTGGATGCTCGCGCTCGGGGCGGCGGCCGGCTTCGCCGTCTACACGGTCATCCTCGAGTACGGCATGGCGTGGGCGGACGTCGACCGCCCGGCGCTGGCGGCGGCGTTCTACAGCACGCTGGTGGTCACTGCCGGGTTCTGGGCGCTCGCGCTCGCACGGGGCATCCCGGCCGGGACGCTCACGGTGGCGCACCTCTGGCCGTTCCTGCTCGCCGGCGTCGCCTACCCCGCTCTCTTCCGGTTCCTCTACTTCGAGGGCGTCGACCGCGTCGGCGCGAGCATCACGGGCGCACTCATGGGCGCCTATCCCGCGGTCTCGGTCCTGCTCGCCGTCCTCGTGCTCGGGCAGGACCTGGGGCTGGTCTCGGGTGCGGGCATCGTCCTCATCGTCGTCGGCGTCGTCCTCCTCCAGTTCACCGGCGACGACGGCGACGGCGACGTCGAGGACGTCGTCACCGAGAAGCTCGTCGCGGCGAACCCGCGCGACCTGCTCTATCCCGTCGCCGCCATGCTCTTCACGGGCGGGGCGTTCGTGCTGATCGACTACGGGCTGGCGAACTTCCCGGACCCCATCGTCGCGACGGCCATCACGCAGACGCCGGCGCTGCTGGTCTTCTCCGGGTGGGCGGTCGTCGCTGGCGCCACCGGCGGCGGCCACCGCGTCGGCCGCCTCGCGCTCGGGGCGTTCGTGCTCGGCGGGGCCTTCAACTTCGTCGCCTGGCTGAGCAACTTCTTCGCCCTCCAGTCGGGCAGCGTCGTCACGGTCGTCCCGCTGCTCAACACCATGCCGCTCCTGATCATGGCTATCACCTACGGGACCCGACGGCAGATCCCCCGTTCGGGCCGGGTCCTGGCCGTCGTGGTCGCCATCGTCGCCGGCGCGAGCCTGGTCCAGATCGGGAGCTGACCGCCGCGGCGCGCCAGTTCGCGCGCCGTCGCTCGTCACGCCCCTTTTATACTCTGGCCCGTTATCGCGGCGTATGAGCGAGTCCGGAGAACGCGTCGCGGCGGAGTGTCCCGGGTGTTCGCCGTCGGTGCCGACAGCCCACGAGGTGCTGAAGCCGGGCGGCCAGCCCACGGTCCGCTGCACCGAGTGTGGTCACGTCCACAAGATCCGCCTCGACCGCGAGCAGACCGTCGAGCGCCGGGTCATCGTCTCGCAGGACGACGAGTCCTTCGAGGCCCGCGCCGACGTCCCCCCCGAGGAGTCGGTGGCCGTCGGCGAGGAGTTCCTCCTCGACACCGAGGAGGCCATCCTGACCGTCCGAATCACGAGCCTGGAACTCGCCGACGGCCGGGCCGAGCAGGCGACGGCCGAGGCGGTCGAGACGTTCTGGACGCGCGCGGTGGGGAACGTCAGCGTGAACGTCACGCTCCACCCCAAGTCGGGCGCCCGCGAGGAGACGCGGAGCGTCAAGATCCAGGTCCCGGGCGACGAGGCGTTCGTCGTCGGACAGACCTACGAGTACGGCGACGCCGAGTTCACCGTCGAGAGCGTCCGCGTCCGCGACGACGCGCGCGGGTACGACTACGACCAGTTCGACCACGCGGGCGACACCGTCGACGCCAAGGACGTCAAGCGGCTCTACGCTCGCGACGAGGACGGGACGACGACCGCCTGGTCCGCCTGGTGAACGTGCCCGACGACGCCGACCTCGCGACGGCGCGGGACGCCCTCGTCGACCGGCTGGCTCGCGACCGGGACCTCGACGAGTCGACCGCGGCGGCGATGCGAGCCGTCCCCCGACACGAGTTCGTCCCCGACGCGCGGCGCGCGGACGCCTACGCCGACCGTCCGCTCCCCATCGGCGAGGGGCAGACGATCAGCGCCCCGCACATGGTGGCCGTCGTGACCGATCTGCTCGACCTCGGCCCGGACGAGCGAGTGCTCGAGATCGGCACCGGCTGTGGCTACCACGCTGCCGTGACCGCCACCGTCGCCGGCCACGTCTACAGCGTCGAGTACCGCCAGGCGCTCGCGGACGGGGCGCGCGAGCGCCTGGCGCGACTCGGCTCCGAGGTCACCGTCCGGGTCGGCGACGGCCACGCGGGATGGCCCGACCACGCCCCCTACGACGCCGCGTACCTCACCTGTGCGGCGCCCGCGGTCCCCGAGGCGGTGATCGAGCAGGTCCGCCCCGGCGGTCCGATCGTCGCGCCCGTCGGGACTGGCCGCCAGGAACTCTGCCGGCTCTGGAAGCGCGCCGACGGGGGCGTCGATCGGGAGTCGCACGGCGGCGTCCGGTTCGTCGAGATGCAGGGCGGCGACCGACCGCAGTCGCGCGATTGATTAGGCTGGGGCCCGACCGATCGGTATGGACCCCGCGGTGCTCCGCGAGGACATGGTCGACAGCCTCGAACACGAGGCCAAGGGCTACGTCCGGAGCGAGCGCGTCGGAATCGCGATGCGCGAGGTGCCTCGGCACGCCTTCCTCGACGACGAGCGGAGCGCCTACGCCGACCGCTCGTTCGAGCGCCTGGGCACCCGCGTCCTCGCGCCGAGCACCGCGGCCCGCCTCCTCGAAGCGCTGGCGCCCGCCGAGAGCGACTCGGTTCTCGTCGTCGGCACCGGCGTCGGGTACACGACCGCGGTGGCCGCGGAGATCGCCGGCTCACAGCACGTGCAGACGATCGACATCTCTCGCCGGCTGGTCTACGAGGCCCGGAACAACCTCGCCAGCGCCGGCTACGGCGACGTGCTCGTCGACTGCCGGAACGGCAACGACGGCCTCCCGGAGTACGCGCCCTACGATCGCATCCTCGTCGAGGCCGCGGCGATCGAGCCGCCCCGGTCGCTGCTCGCACAGCTGGTCCCCGAGCGCGGCCGGCTCGTCTTCCCCGCGGGCGGCAACGACCAGACGCTCGTCGCGGTCGAGCGCCGGACCGACGGCTACGAGGTCGTCGGCCGCTACGGCCCGGTCTCCTTCCGCCCGATGCTCGTCGAGGGCGAGCAGACCGGCTCGATCGAGCGCAACCGGACCCGCCGGGAAGACCTGGAGTTCGCAGCGCGCGCCCGCGAACGGCGCCGCGGCTGGGAGCAGGACTGGATCGACTGGTCCGACGACTGACCGCCGCCCCACCGGTCACTCGACGACGAGGATCGCGGTGTTCTCGCGCCGGTCGACGTACTCGCTGCCGGCCGGCGGCTTCACGTCGAGTTCGACCGTGCCCTCGACCTGGTTCGGGCCGAGCCGCGGAGCCAGCGACAGCGTGGCGACGCCGCTGGCGTTCGTGCGAGCCGTCTCGACCCCGTCGAGGCGGGCGCTGCCGGCGCGGGCGACGACCGTCGCGTTCGAAACCGAGGCGCCCTCGGGATCGACGACCCGGACCGCGACCGTCTGGTTGCCGGGGGCGGTCACCTGGGGGGCGGGCTGGGCGTCTACCTCCGTGACCGCCAGCCCCGAGATCCCCGAGAGCATCTGCATCATCACCGACAGGCTGGCCACGCCGACCACCAGCGCGATGACCAGCCGGACGGGGAGCCCCTCGATGCCTCGCTCGTCGCGTCGGAAGTTCGTGAACACGGGCGGGGCTGGTCCCGGTCTCCTACTTCAACGTACGGCCGAGGGTTCAAGGCAGAGTGCGCGACCAGTCCGGGCCATGCGCGTACTCGGACGGCGGACGGGCGAGGGGGCGACGGGCTGGCTCGGCCACTACCGCGCCCGGGACGGGAGCGCGGGCGGGCGGGTCGGCGTCGACCTCGACGGGCCACACGCGGTCGCGGTCGTCGGCAAGCGCGGGTCGGGGAAATCCTACACGCTCGGCGTGCTCGCCGAGGAAGTTCGGGCCACCGACGGCGTCGTGCCGGTGGTGCTCGACCCGATGGACGCGCTCGGCGAGTTGCCCGGCGCCGGTCGGCCCGCGCCGCGCGTACGGGCCACGGCGCTCCCGCCGCGGTCGTGGCCCGCGCTCCTCGGCCTCGACGCGGCGTCGAGCGCCGGCGCGCTGGTCTGGCAGGCGGCCGAGGCGGCCGAGACGCTCGCCGGGATGCGGGCGTTCGTCGACGAGGCGACTGCGACCGGCGGGGCGGCCCGCGCGGCCGCCAACCACCTCCGCCTGGCCGCGTCGTGGGGCGTCTTCGACCCCGACGGGCTGACGGCCGACCGGTTGACTGACGGCGCGACGGTGCTCGACTGCTCGGGGCTGGCCCGGGCGCCGCTGAACGCCGTGGCCAGCGTGGTGGCGACCGCGCTCTTCGAGGCGGGGGCGGCCGGCGGGCCGCTCCCCTGGCTGCTGGTCGACGAGTGTCACGCGCTCTTCGACGGCGTCGCCGCGCCGGCGCTGGAGCGCCTGCTCACCCGGGGGCGCCAGCCGGGCGTGAGCCTCGTACTGGCGACCCAGCGCCCGGCCGCCCTGCCCGACGTGGCCGTCTCCCAGGCCGACCTGCTGGTCGCGCATCGGTTGACCGGCGCGGCCGACCGGAACCGCCTCGTCTCGGCCCGCCCGGGCTACCTGACCGAGTCGCTCGCGACGCGGCTGCCGGAGCGCCCCGGCGAGGCGCTGGTCGTCGACGACGCGAGCGAGGCAGTCCACCCGGTTCGCGTGCGCGAGCGAGACGCCCGCCACGGGGGCGACAGCCCGCGGGCCAGCGGTGGCCACCGGTGACGCGCCGGCGATGGCCGGCTACACGAGGCTCGCGACGGCCCACGCCAGGCCGACGCCGAGGAGCGCTCCCGCGAGGTTCAGGCCGGCGTTGAGCCCCGCCCGGAACTTATCGCCCGACTCCCAGAGGCGGACGGTCTGGAACGAAAACGAGGAGAACGTCGTGAACGAGCCGCAGGCGCCGGTTCCCACGAACAGGGCGACGTCGCTCCCGCTCCCCAGGAACGTGACGAGCGCCAGCACGAAGCTCCCCACGACGTTCACGGTGAGCGTCCCGACCGGGAAGCGGTCGACGTCGACGAGTTCGCCGACGAGGTGCCGGAGCAGCGCGCCGAGCGCGCCGCCGGCGCCGACCAGCTGCGCGGGGTCCGCGGCGACCATCAGAGCCGCCCCCCGTCGAGGCTGCGCGCCAGCCGTCTCCCGACGAGCACGCCGGCGAAGCCCAGCGCGTAGGTCGCGGCGACGTTCCCGACGAACAGCACCGGGCCGGCCTGGACGGACTGGACGACGAAGGTGCTGTAGGTCGTGAACGAGGACAGGAATCCGGTGCCGAGGACCACCCGCGTCCGCTCTGCGAGCACGCCCGTGTAGAGCGCCTCGTACAGCAGGAACCCGAGGACGACGCTCCCCGAGACGTTGGCGAGCAGCGTGCCCCCGAGACCGGGGACGACCTGCGCGACGGCGTACCGGAGGTTCGCTCCCACGAACCCCCCCACGGCGATCAGCACCAGCGCCTCCAGCGTCTGCAACGGGTGGTCGTCGGCCATCGAGGCGGGGTTCGACCGGTCGCCACTTGAGTGCCCCGAAGGCTTACGGTCGTTCTCCGCGGGCAGGGAGTATGCACTCGCTCGAACGCGCGCAGACAGTTCCGGACGCCGACCGACAGCCGGCTGGCCGACCGCACCCCGTCGAACCCGGGGACGGCCGATGAAGCTCGCCGCCTTCGCGGTCGAGACGCCGGTCGGCCCGGAGCGTCGCGTGGGCGTCGTCGAGAACCCCGACGCCGACGAGCGCGACCACCGGTTGCTCGACGTCACCGCCGCCTACGCGCAGGTGCTCGCCGACGCGGGCGAGGACGATCCGGCGGCGGTCGCCCGGACGCTCGCCCCGCCGGAGATGCTGGCCTTCCTCTCGCGGGGCGACCGGGCGATGGACGCCGTCCGCGCGGCCCTCGACGCCGACCTCGACGTCGACCGGGGGCCGACCGGCGGCCGCGTCCGGTTCGAGCGCGCGGCGGTCGACCTCCTCGCGCCGGTTCCCCGGCCGAACACGTTCCGCGACTGCATGGTGTTCGAGGAGCACGTGAAGGGCGGGTCCGGCGGCGACCCGCCCGACGTCTGGTACGACCAGCCGATCTACTACAAGGGCAACCCCGACACCATCGTCGCCCCGGGCGAGACGATCGACTGGCCGGCGTACAGCGACACGATGGACTACGAACTGGAACTGGCGGCCGTCGTCGGGAAGCGAGGCCGCGACGTCCCGGCGTCCGAGGCGGCGGCGTACATCGCGGGGTACACGATCCTCGACGACTTCAGCGCGCGCGACGCCCAGCGGCGCGAGATGGAGGGTCGGCTCGGACCGGCCAAGGGGAAAGACTTCGCGAGCGGGCTCGGACCGTACCTGACGACGGCGGACGACTTCGACGACCGGGACGCCCGGATGACCGCCGAGGTGAACGGCGAGCAGTGGTCGGTGGGCCGGCCGGGCGACATGTACCACTCGTTCGCCGAGATCGTCGAGCACGTCTCCCGGTCGGAGCCGCTCGTCCCCGGCGACGTGATCGGGAGCGGCACCGTCGGCGGCGGGTGCGGCCTCGAACTCGGCCAGTTCCTGGCCGACGGCGACACCGTCCGGCTGACGGTCGAAGGGATCGGCGTCCTCGAACACACCGTCGCGCGTTGAGGGGTCGTCGCGTCCGGTCACTTTTGTAGTCGGGCGAGAATACACCGACAGTGAAGCCGACGACTATCCGCCTTCCGGAGGACCTGCTCGACCGACTCGACGAGGAGGCGCGGGAGCACGAGTTCGCCAACCGGACGGAGTACCTCCGGTACATCATCGACAACCGGGAGCTGGTGATCTCCACGGCGCTGGAGCGCCGTGCGGACCGCGTCCGGTCGCTGGCCGAGCGGGTCGAGACGCTGGAGGTTCGGCTCGACGACCTCGAAGCGGACGCCGAGCCCCGGACCGGGCTCGACTCCGCGCCGGAGGGAGCCTCGACCGACGAGGCGGCCGGGACGACCGACGACGCGGCGGCGGCGGACGAATCGCCGGCGACCGACGACCAGCTCGACCTGCCGGACGTGGCGTCGACGTCGTCGGAGGTGGTCGTCGACGAGGCGGACCGGGAGCCGCTCGACCTCCGCGACCCCGGCCCGGAGGAGATCAGAGACCGCGTCTCGCGACTGGAGTTTTTCGCCCCGACCAGAGTGATCAGGCGCGAGCGCGAGGCGGCGGTGGCGGCGGCCTGGCGGGAACTCGTCGACCGCGGCCAACTGTCCCGCGACGCGTTCGAGTCGGACGTCTTCGCGGAGCACACGGCCAGCTTCAGCACGTTTGCCGGCTGGTACGACCGCCTGCTCGAACCCGCGCTCGAACAGCTCGAAGACGTCGAGCGCGCCGACGCCGAGACCTGGGAGTACGTGGGCTGACTGCCCGGTCGCGGGCGTCGCGAGCGCGAACTGGTCCCGCGGCTGTCGGGTCCGTAGGGTTAAGGCGCTCGGATATCAACGGTTAGTGAGCCATGCCAACAGAGGGCAAGGAATCCGCTTCGGACAGGCGGATGTTCCTCAAAGCGACGGGGGCGTCAGTCGCGGCGCTGGGCCTCGCCGGCTGTGCATCGAACGGCGGCAACCAGAACACCGGCGGGGGCGGTGGGGGCGGTGGCGGCGAGAGCACGAGCGGCGGTGGCGGTGGCGGCGGGAGCAAGGAGCCCATCACGATCGGGCACATCGGCCCGGTCCAGACCGACGTCGGCAAGGGCTCCGAGCGGAGCGCCAAGCTCGCCGTCGACGAGATCAACGGGGACGGCGGCATCATGGACCGCCAGGTCAAGCTCGTGACGGGCGACACGCAGCTGTCGCCCTCGCAGACGAACACGGTGGTCGCCGGGATGATCGACAACGGCGTCGACATGATCGTGGGCGGGTTCGCCAGCGAGACCGTCCTCGGCATCGAGGACCGGCTCGCCCACGCCGACGTCCCGTTCCTCGGGACGGGTGCGGCCTCCCCGGAGGTCACCCAGGACCACGTCGGGAAGAACTACGACCGGTACAAGAACATCTTCCGCGTCGGGCCACAGAACTCCGACTTCCAGGCCGACAAGCTCGCGGACTACGGGGCGTACCTCGCCGACAAGTACGGCTGGAACACGCAGTCCGTGGTCTCCGAGGACGCCGAGTGGACGAAGCCCGTCACCGCGCGGACGGCGACGCGGATGAAAGAGAAGTACGGGCTGGACGTCCCGATCAACAAGCGCATCGCGCCCGACACGTCGGACTTCTCGCCGGTCCTCGACGACGTCGAGCAGTCCGGCGCGCGCGTCATGATGAAGGCCATCGCGCACATCCCCGGGACGTCGATGCTCGCGACGTGGGGCGAGAACGAGTACCCGTTCGCACAGGAGGGGACCAACGTCGCCTCCATGTCGCCGGCGTACTGGAAGGACACCAACGGCAACTGCCGCTACGAGTCCGAGGCGGAGTCGGCCGCCGGCGGGTTCGGGACGATCACTGACAAGACGATTCCCTTCCGGAAGCGGTTCCAGAAGCAGTACAGTTCGCGACCGACGACGCCGATGTACATGGGATGTGACACCTACGACGCGATCTACATCTACAAGAACGCCGTCGAGAGTGCGGGGACCTCCGACTACGCGAACAACCTCGACGACATCGTCGCGGCCCTGGAGAAGACCGACTACACGGGGGTCACCGGCCGGGTCCAGTTCTTCGGCAAGGACGAGAAGTACCCCCACGACGTCATTCCCGGCGTCGACAAGGTGCCATACACCCCCGTCCAGTGGCAGAAGGCCGAGGACGGGAACGGACTCGCTGGCACCGAGGGGACCAAAGAGTGCGTCTGGCCGGAAAAGCACGCGACCGCCGACCACGTCCCCGCTCCCTGGGTCCCCACGAACTAGGCCCGCGGTTCGAGAGACGCGCTGGCGCTCGTCTCGCGTGGGTCACGTCCGCCGCGTCGCTCGTCACGTCTGTTCCTCGCAGAAAGCGCCCGAGGCGGGATTTGAACCCGCGTCACGACCGTGACAGGGTCGT
>JBDGSV010000070.1:0-13074 GCA_042217375.1 Haloarculaceae archaeon
GCTGCGGTGGGTGCGGCTGCGGTGGGTGCGGCTGCGGTGGGTGCGGCTGCGGTGGCCGGAGCGGCGTCTCGTCGCCGCTCCCGAGGGAGGGCAGGCGCGGTTCTGCGGTTCGAGGGTGACCGCGCGACCGCGCGGTCTCCCGCACGCGGGCCTGGCGGGATCTCAAAAGGCGAGGAACCGACGCCAGTCGGCCGGCGGCGCGGAGCGCCGCCGGATGCGCGGGCCTGCGGCCCGCGCAGTTCCGAGGGTTTTGATGTTCTATCCGGACGAGTAGCCGCCGTCGACGACCAGGCCGTGCCCGGTGACGAAGGAGGCCTCGTCGCTGGCGAGAAAGAGGATGGCGTTGGCCACTTCCTCGGGTTTGCCGATGCGCTTGAGCGCGTACTGGCGTTCGAGGTTCTCGCGAGCGGCCTCGGGGTCGTCGCGGGATTCGAGGCCGCCGCGGACGAGCGGCGTGTCGATGAAGCCGGGACAGACGGCGTTGGCGCGGATGCCGTCGCGGCCGAGTTCGCCGGCGATAGTCCGGGTGAACTTCAGGACGCCGCCCTTGGTGAAGGCGTAGGCCGCCGACCAGGGCTGGCCGATGACGCCGGCCAGCGAGGCGACGTTGACGATGGCGCCCGACCCCTGGTCCTTGAAGTGCGGGATGGCGGCGCGACAGCCGTTCCAGACGCCTTTGGCGTTGACCTCGAACACCTGGTCGCGCTCGTCCAGCGGCAGGTCTTCGATGGCGCAGTTGCGCTGGCCGATGCCGGCGTTGTTGACGATGGCGTCGAGGCCGTACTCCTCGGCGGCGGCGTCGACCACGCTCTCGACGGCGGCGGCGTCGGTGACGTCGAGCTCGTAGAAGACGGCCCCGCCGGGGGCGTCGCTCTCCTCGACGAGGGAGACGGTTTCCTCGCCGCCCTCGGCGTCCACGTCCGTGGCGACGACGGTGGCGCCCTCCTCGGCACAGCGTCGGGTGGTCGCGCGCCCGATGCCCGATCCTGCGCCGGTGACGAACACGGTGCTGTCAGCGAGTCGCATAGCGGGCACTCACTCGCATCGCATATATACTGTCGGTCCGGGGCAAAGCCGCGGGCGGCACCCGATTCGGGCGACCGGGTGAGAGACGAGCGCCCGGCCGGACGGGACGTGCGGGCGGGACACAGCCGGGACGGGGGAGACCCCAACCCCTTTGGCTGGTGGTTCCCTACTGTCCTCCAATGGCGAAGTGTGACGTGTGCGGCAGATCGGAGAACATGCCGTACCACTGCCGGCACTGCGGTGGCACTTACTGTGCGGAACACCGCCTCCCGGAGAACCACGACTGTCCGGGGCTCCAGAACTGGAACGATCCCGGCGGCGTCTTCGACAGCGGATTCGACGACAGCGTCGCCGGGCAATCGGGGTCGCAGTCGGTGCTCTCGCGGCTCGGGCTCTCGACGAGCGCCGGCGGCCCCCTCGCGTACTTCCGGGGCAACGCCTCCTATCTCTTCCTCGCGATCATGATCGTCGTCTTCCCGATCGAACTCGTCGTGCGGGGACAGTCGGTCGCGCTGTTCCAGTCGGTGTTCGTGCTCACCTCGGCCCACTGGTACTACGCCTGGACGTGGGTGACCTCGGTCTTCTCGCACGGGAGCTTCATCCACCTGTTCGGGAACGGCATCGTCCTGTTCTTCTTCGGGCCGTTCCTGGAGCAGCGCATCGGCACGAAGCGGTTCGCGGCGCTGTTCCTGGTGAGCGGCGTCCTCGCCGGCCTCGCCCAGATCGGGTTCGGCTTCCTCGCGGCCGCGGTCGGCTTCGGGTCGCTCGTGCCGGGCGTCCTCGGTGCGAGCGGCGCCATCATGGCCATCCTGGGCGTCATCACGGTGCTGAACCCCGACCTCCGGGTGTACCTCTACTTCATCCTGCCGGTCCCCATCTGGGTGCTCACGCTCGGCTACGCCGGCCTGTCGGTGCTGGGCGTGCTCTCGCAGGGCAACATCCTCAGCAACATCGCCCACTTCGCGCACCTGACCGGACTGCTCATCGGGCTGGCGTACGGCCAGCGGGTGAAGTCCGAATTGAGCCTCCCGCGCCAGCTCCAGTTCGGCGCCGGCGGCCCGGGCGGGCCGGGTCGGCGCTTCTGATGAACGAGCGGTTCGTTCCGGCCCCCTCGCTCTCCCGGGCCGAGATGGAGGCGCTCCAGCGCGAGATCGCCGAAGTGGCCGTCTTCGCGGACGATTTCGCGTTCGATCCGGGACGCGCGTGTGCGGCGGACGAGTCGCTCGCTGGCGCCGACCGGGCGCCGCTGGTGGCCGGCGTCGACCAGGCCTTCCTCGACGACGGGCGGGCGGTGAGCGCCGTCGTCGTCATCCGCGGCGGCGAGGTCGTCGAGCGCGTCCACGCCGTCGCAGACGTCGAGATCCCCTACATCCCCGGGCTGCTCTCGTTCCGTGAGGGAGGCGCCATCCTGGCGGCCCTGGACGCGGTCGAGCACGACCCGGACCTGCTCGTCTTCGACGGGAGCGGTCGCATTCACTTCCGCGAGGCGGGGCTGGCCACGCACGTCGGCGTGACGGTGGACCGCCCGGCCGTCGGCGTGGCGAAGAACCTCCTCTGTGGGCGGCCGCGCGAGTCGACCGTCGACCTCCCGGCGGGGGCGCGCGTCCCGATCGAGGCCGACGAGGAGATGACTGCGCCCGAGGGCGAGGTCGTCGGCTACGCCGTCCAGACCCGGCAGTACGACTCGCCGAACCGCCACGTCAACCCGCTGTACGTGAGCCCCGGCCACCGCGTGAGCGCCGAGACGGCGGCCGACCTCGTCCTGGCCTGCGCGGCAGGGTACAAGCTCCCCGAACCGACGCGGCTCGCCGACGCCTACGCCGACGAGGCGAAAGCCGAGTACGCGTAGCGTGGCGTCGCTGCGCTCCGGAGCGGGTCGATCGATCGGGAGAAGCGTCGAGACGGCGGGGCGTCGACTTCAGGCGGTGAGCCCCTGGTCGGGCCCGTCGCTCCCGGTCCGGACGAGTTCGACGGTGACGCCGTCGTCGGCCAGTTCGATGACCACGTCGTCGTAGGCGCGCGTGTACTCGGTGGTGTGGTGGCCGGACGGGCGGATCCGGACGCCGCTCTCGAGGAGCCCGGCGCTGGCGAGGCAGTCGAGCTTCCGGTAGGTCGTCGACCGCGGCAGGTCACAGCGGGCAGAGAGTTCGCTCGCAGAGTAGGCGCGGTCCGTCGTGGCCTGGAGGATGGCGCGGCAGTCGGGGTCGTCGAGAGCGGAGAGGACTGTCTCGGGGTCGATGCGGTCCGCCGTGGCGCGGCCCGGCGCGTCGCGGGGCCGGAGCGTCGTGATCGGCGCGGTCATGTACTGTCGTAGGGGCCCCACGGTGACCAGCCAACACCCATCCTATCGGGGGCAGTTTATATACCCGCGCTGCGGCGTCACTGCTCGCCCTCTTCGAGGACGTCGCCGACGACCTTCGTCTGCGCGCTGGCGAGGTGTTCGGCCAGCGTCGAGGGCGAGATGTCGAGCCATTCCGCGATGTCCGTGGCGTTCGCTCGCCGGGGACGCTCGAAGTACCCCATCCGGTAGGCCGTCTGCAGGACTTCGAGCTGTCGGTCGGTGAGCTTTCCCCGGTCGACGAAGACCGTGTCGGCCGACCGCTCGGAGTCCGGCGAGCGGACGAGCCGCCGGATGTCGACGTCCGGGTAGCGGTCGCGGAGGTCACCGACGACGGTCTGGAGTTCTTCGAAGGTCGCCGCGTGGAAGACCAGCGTCAACTGCCCGTCGCGCGCGAAGTAGCGGTCGACGGGGCAGCCGAACTGGCCGAGACACTCACAGGGGCAGTCGACGGATTCGCCGTGCGTGTACCGGAACACCCGGGTATCGCCGTAGGAGATGACCGGTTCGACCGCGCCGTCCTCCAGTGACGCCACCCCCTCGCCGGCCGCGGAGTCGTCGTCGAGTGCCACCGAGAACTCGGTGACTGGAGCGGACGCGTCGCCGGTGGCCACGCTCGTCGACACCGAGTCGACGACGGAGTCGGTCTCGGTGGCGATCTGGGCGATCTGGCAGATCGACGGGTCGGAGAAGGCGACGGTCGCTCGGATTCCACCGGACATGGTCGGTCGTCGTCCCCGTCAGGCCTCGCGCTCGATTTCGACGCGGCGGCCGCTCAGTTGCGCCGGCCGGAACTCGTACAGTTCGATGTCGAGGTCGGCTTTCCCCTCTGCCCAGATCTCGAACAGGGGCCGCTTGGAGTGGCCGTACTGCTCGATCCGGTCGACGGTCAGTTCCTCGCGCGGCACCGTCTCGAGAGCCCCGACGGCGACGACGCTCCTGTAGGTGTCGTCGGCCTCGTCGTACACGACGAGTCGCGCGCGCGGCGACGTCGCGAGGAACTGTCGCTTCTCGCTCTCGGGCGTCGAGACGAGCCGAAGAAAGAACGTCTGGTCGTCCCCGTCGTACCCGTACGAGATCGGGATGGCGTAGGGTTCGCCGCCGCGGGCAAGCGAGAGGACGCCGGTCTCGTGGCTCGCGAGAAACTCGTCGAGTTCGGACGGGCCCATCTCCGTCTCCTGCTTCAGCGCCATATTCGGGTACACGTGGTGGAGGGGCGATTATCTTTTTGGGAGCGACGCGACAGGTGGCCGCCGGGTCAGCACTCCGAGAACGCGCTGTCGGAGACCACAGTCCCGCAGATGACACACCCGTTGTCGATGAGCGCCTCCTTCATGGAGTGGTTTACCGACAGAGACTCACCACACCCGGGGCAGACGAAGGTGAGGTCGTCGCCACAACTGGTCATTGCAGGTTACTCGTGTGGCGCCCCCTATATAGTGGCACCCAGTTTCCAGCCGGATGGGACCGTCGCCGGAACCGCCGGGACTAATTAGGATTCGCTCCGTCCCGCGAGACGACATGGACGAAACGGTGCTGATCACCGGCTGCTCGTCGGGCATCGGGCGCGCGACGGCCCGCGCCTTCGCCGAGCGCGACGCGACGGTGTACGCGACGGCGCGCGACGTCGACGACCTGGCCGACCTCGCGGAGGCCGGTTGCGAGACCGCCACCCTCGACGTGACCGACACCGAGGACGTCGAGGCGGTCGTCGAGCGCGCGGTCGAGGAGACGGGGCGGATCGACGTCGTCGTGAACAACGCCGGGTACGCACAGCAGGGCGTCATCGAGGACGTCCCCGTGGCGCGGGTCCGCGACCAGTTCGACGTGAACGTCTACGGCCCCCACCGCCTCGCGCGGGCGGTGCTCCCGCACATGCGCGCCCAGGAGTCGGGCCGCATCGTCAACGTCTCCAGCGTCTTCGGGCGCATCTCGGCCCCCGGCTCGGGCGTCTACGCCGGCTCGAAGTTCGCCCTGGAGGCCATGACCGACGCCCTCCGGGCCGAGGTCGACGACCACGGCGTGGACGCCGTCCTCGTCGAACCGGGGCCGGTCGACACGTCGTTCGAGGACCGGGCCGAAGCGGAGCGGACGGACCTCGACCGGTCCGGGGCCTACGAGGGCGTCTACGGCTTCTACGAGGACGTGAACGCGATCGACGGGCTGGGGGTCACGCCGGAGTACGTCGCGGACGTGATCGTCGAGGCGTCCTGCACGCCGAAGCCGGCGGCGCGCTACCCGGTCGGAACCGTCGCCCAGGCGGCACTGTACACCCGGTTCCTGCCCGACGCGGTGCGCGACCGACTGTTCGGGCTCTTCGAACGCCTGGCGTGATCCGCGACCGCGACGCGCTGGGCGGATCGCCCGCCCGCGACCTCGCGCTCGACTGCGTCGAGGCCGGCGTCCGGGCCGCCGACCCCGAGCGCGCCGTCCGCGAGGCACTCGACGTCGAGGGCGACCGGCTCTCGATCGGCGACGCGACCTACGACCTCGCGGCCTACGACGACGTGATCGTGGTCGGCGCCGGGAAGGCCACGGTCGGACTGGCCCGCGGGCTGGAGGCACGACTGGGCGACCGCCTCTCCGGCGGCATCGTGGTGAGCGACGCCCCGGCCGACCTGGACCGGATCGAGGTGCTGGTCGGCGACCACCCCGTCCCGAGCGAGCGCGGCGTCGCCGCCGCCGAGCGGGTCCGGACGTTCGTCGAACTCGCCGACGAGCGGACGCTGCTGTTCGCGGCGTTCACCGGCGGCGGCAGCGCGCTCTTCACGCACCCGGCGGCGGACCTCTCGCTCGCGGACCTCCGGGCGACGACCGACGCGTTGCTCCGCTCGGGAGCGAGCATCGACGCCGTGAACGCCGTCCGGAAGCACCTCTCGGCCGTCAAAGGCGGCCGGCTCGCGGCCGCCGCTGACGGGGCGACGGTGGTCGGCCTGCTCGTGAGCGACGTGGTCGGCGACGACCCCTCGGTGATCGCGAGCGGCCCCGTCGCTCCCGACCCGACCACGTACCGGGACGCGCTGGACGCCGTGGCGTCCCTGTCGGTGCCGGACGCGGTGCACGAGCACCTGGAGCGCGGCGCGGCCGGCGAGTACCCCGAGACGCCAGCCCCCGGCGACGCCGCCTTCGACCGCGTGCGGACCCACGTGCTCGCGTCCGGCGAGACCGCGCTGGCCGCGGCCAGCGAGGTGGCCGAGCGCGAGGGCTACCACGCCACGGTGCTCGATCCGGCGGTCACCGGCGAGGCACGCGAGTCGGCCGCCGACCACCTCGACGCCGCGCGCCGCGTGCTCGCGGGCGAGGCACCCGTCACGCCGCCGGCCGTGCTGCTCACGGGCGGCGAACTCACGGTGACGGTCGACGGGGACGGCGAGGGCGGCCCGAACCAGGAGTTCTGCCTGGCGGCGGCGCTCGACTGCCCCGGCGGCGTGACGGTGGCCGCCGTGGACACCGACGGGCGAGACGGGAGCACCGACGCGGCCGGCGCCATCGTGGACGCCGACACCGTCACGGACCGGGCGGCGGCCGAGGCGGCGCTGGCGGCGAACGACGCCTTCTCGTTCCTCGACGCGCGCGATGCGCTCGTCCGGACCGGCCGCACGGGCACCAACGTCAACGACCTGCGCGTGGTCGTCGTGTGGTGAGCCCGGGACGCGTCCGGGCTGTGGCGACAGCGCGGGCCCGTCGTCAGTCGAGGCAGGCCGCGACGACTTCGAGCATCGCTTCGCCGCGGACCTCCTCGGCGAACAGCGGGACGCGCTTCACCGAGTGGCCGCGGAAGAGGTCCTGGGCGCGCGCGAGCGCCGACCGCTGGACGTCCCACCGGCGCCGACAGAACTCGCAGTGTTCGTGGTCGGGAGCGACGAACCAGTCGGCGTCGACGTCGGTGACGTCCGCGAGGTCCTGGGCCACGCGGTTGACGACGATGGTGCCCACGGGGATGGCGAACGAGTCCAGACGCTCGACGAGTCGCTCCGACTCGACGACGCTCATCTCCTCGGGGATCATCACGACCCGGAAGTCGGTCCGCGACGGGTCGCGGAGCGCGGCGCGGAGGCGCTCGATGCGCGCGGAGAGCGTGCGGAGGTCCCCCAGCCCCTGTTCGACCTCCTGGTCGTCGACGTCGCCGCCGAACACGCCGCCCAGGCTATCGGTCATCCCCGAGAGGCGCTCGCGGAGCGCGAGCAGCTTCCCGACCATCGAATCCATCGCGTCCGGGAGTTCGAGCAGGCGGAGCGTGTGACCGGTCGGGGCCGTGTCGACGATCACGCGGTCGAACCGCTCGTCGTCCATGTACTCCAGCAGGAGTTGCATCGCGGCCGCCTCGTCCGCACCGGGCATCGAACCGGGCGAGAGCGGGTTCTCGCCGTCGCCGCCGAGCAGCCCCTGGAGCGGGCCCAGGCTGCCGGCGTCCCCGGTCGCGCCCGCTCCCGCTCCCGTGCCCGCGAACGGTCCGCCGGCCGCCTCGGGGTCGATCTCGGCGGCGTAGAGGGGGACGTCGTCGCGGACGCGCGCCGGATCGGGCGAGATCGAGGTCCCGATGACGTCCGAGAGCGAGTGGGCCGGGTCCGTCGAGACGGCGAGCGTCGCCGTCCCGTCGCGGGCCGAGGCGAGCGCCGTCGCGGCCGCCATCGTCGTCTTGCCGACGCCGCCCTTCCCGCCGTAGAGGACGTACTCCGGAGCGTCGACGCCGGTGGGCACGGCCGCATCGTCGAGCGACTCGACCGCCTCGACCTCGATGTCGTCCATGTCGACCGCTGGGCGGGGACGACTTGTGTACCCGTCGGTCTCGGCACGGACCGGCGCGCAGAATGTGGACGCTGGCGAGCGCGGAGTTACCGTTCCTCGCTGTCGAGCACGCGAATCTGGTCGCCGCGCACCGTGACCGGGATGGGGACCGTGGCCTCGTACAGCTCGACGGTGACCTGGTCCTTCCCCTCGTCGATGCGCTGGACCTGTGCCTTCTCTCCCTTGAACGGGCCGGCGACGAGTTCGACGATGTCGCCCTCTGCGATCCCTTCGACGTCCGGCGTGGGCGAGAGGAAGTGCTCGACCTCGGTGATGTCGGAACTCCCCTGGACGATCGAGCGAGCGTGCGGGATCTCGTCGAGGACGCGTTCGATGGCCGCCGTGTCGTCCGCCTCGACCATCACGTAGGAGGTGAGCGAGTCGGGCGCGAGGACCGCGTGTATCGACGGCTCCTCACGGTTGACGATCATGTCGGCGACCGTCTGCTCCTGGCTGGCCGTGGTCTTGACGGCGAAGATGGGCATCTCAGGCACCCCCCGGGAGGAACGACATCACGACGAAGATAATGAACCCCAGCAGGCCCACGAGGAGGATGCCCGCGCCGGCGATAGTAGACACCTGGGAGAACTCGCTCCAGGAGGGGGTGCTCGCCAGCTTCAGCACCCTCACGTACGCAGAGAGGTTCTTCGGAACTTCCATGCCCGGTGGTATTTCCTCCGGGGTTTTCTACCTGTTGGTCCGCTCTACAGCCAGCCCAGCACGGCGAACGACCCGCCCAGGAAGAACGCGGCCGCGAGGAGGAAGACGAGCGTCCGGAACTGCAGCGTCCGCGCCAGGTCGCCCGTCGCCAGCACGAACGTCTCGCCGGGCTCGACCACCGTCCCCGCCGGCGTCTCGCGCGCCTCGCCGTACACGGTCACCTCGTCGCCCGTCTCGACCCGCCACTCGTGGTACCGCCGCTTCACGCCCAGCCGCTCGGAGACCGACGCTCCGCCAGTCGCCCAGTCGTGGACGTCGGCCGCCGACTCCAGCGCGGCCGCCGGCTCCGGGCGCTCCTCGGAGTACGGCACCTCGTAAATCGGATCGTCCCAGTCGGACCCGAGTTCGATGTCGAGGTCGAACAGTTCCCGCTCGCCGGTCACGGCCACCTCGACCGCACCGGTCCCGTCTTCGAGGCGGAAGGGCGCGGCGTCGTAACCGCTGGCGAGTTCCGTCTCCAGGCGCCCGGTCCCGGTCCCCTGGCGGATCTCCCAGCGCGCGAGCGCACACCTGGTCCCAGTCAGCGGGCCCGCCACCGCCTCTTCGCCGGCCCGGACGGTCCCGTGGAGTCGCACCGGACCGGCCGTCACGTCGCGAGCGTCGGTGCGGGGCGTCGAGAGCACCGTCCAGGACTGCCGGAGCGACCGGAGCGCGGCCCACACGAACCCGACGCCGAAGAGGAGCCCGACCGTCGCCCAGAACGCGTCTGCGAGCGCCACGCTCGACGGCAGACGCGGGGGCCACGAAAAACGTCCGGTCAGATCGACGGCCGAGGAGCCGCCGGCGAGTGACCGACCCGAGCGGCGTCAGCGCGCCGTCACTCGCCGGGCGGGTTCCCGACCGGACCGCCCTGTCGCTGGCGGTAGTAGTACAGGCCGCCGCCGAGCAGTGCGAGCAGGACGAGCACCCCGAGCCCGAGCGCGGGCAGCCCGATGCCACCGCCGCCGCCGGGCGTCTCCGTGGCCGCGGCAGTCGGCGTGGCCGTCGCAGTCGGCGTCGCCGTCCCGGTGGGCGTGGCCGTCTCGGTGGTGGCGACGGTGGTCGTGGCGCCGGGGGTGGTCGCGGCGCCGGGTTCGACCGAGACCGCGCCGGCGCTGACGTCGTTGACCGCGATCCCGTACCGGCCGACGTCGGCGAACTGCCGGCGGAACGAGACCGTGAGGTTGCTCTCCGCGGGGACCGTGACGGTCCGGCTGTCGACGCCGTCACCGTCGACGTACAGCGTGGCCGTGAACCGCGCCGCCGAGGCGCGATCGTTCCGGATCACCGCCGTCACGCCCACCGAGTCGCCCGGCGCGACGCGCTCGTCGGACAGCGACGCCGAGACGACCCGCACGCTGGTGCCGGTCGACGGGGAGAGCGCGCTACCGCCGCCACCGCCCCCGCCCCCGCCGCCACCGACGCCGCCGCCGCCGTTCGACGGCGGCGAGGAGGGCGGCGCGGGCGGGTAGCGCTCGGTGAGGAACGGCGCGAAGTGGACGTTCGAGGTCTCGTTGTACGGCCGCCCGGCCGTGTCGTTCATCACGGACACCTCGTCGCCCGAGCCGGCCGCCAACACGCTCGTGTCGACCGGATCGGCGAGCGCGGCGACGGACAGGGCGGCGTCAGTCGACGGCCCGTCGGCCGCACCCCACCAGTTGTTCGTGGCGTCGATCCACGTGTCGTTGGTCTGGTTCCGGTTGTAGACGCCGTAGTTCGCGTTGTCGAAGTTGTTGTGGTGGACGGAGACGTTCCAGACCGGGACGTCCGGGCCGATCTCGACGCCGTCGTGATTCTGTTCGACGTCGTTCTCCTCGATGCTGACGTCGACGGTCTGGCCCGCCCCCGTCAGGTGGACGCCCGCTCCGGAACTGTCGGTGATCGTGTTGCTCTGGACGACCGCCGAGGCGTTCGCCCCGGTGCCGGCGTCGAGCCGGAGACCGTCCCCGGAGGTCTGCAGGACGTCGTTGTCGGTCACGGCCAGGTCGGCCAGCCGCACGTCGGGAGAGACGTTCACGCGAATGCCACCGGCGTTCTGGACGAGCGCGTTGGACGCGACGGTGACGTTCGTGGTGTTCTGGCCGACGGCCAGGTGGATGCCGGTCCTCGCGGCCGCGTTGAGCGAGACATTGTTGTTGCGAACGAGGGTATCGTTGCCCGTCTCGGCCGCGTAGATGCCCTCCTGGTTCCGCTTGATCGCGTTGTCCAGGACGATCGGGCCGGTGACGCCGGAGGCATTGAACCAGAGTCCGGCGTGGTTACTCGACAGGTCATTGCCCTCGATCAGGGGCGCGCTCACGTTCGTGACGTTCACGCCGTCGCGGTGGTTGGACGTCGCGTCGTTGTTCAGCAGCGTGACCTCCCGCGAACCGTTGAGGTGGTAGCCGTCCTCGGCGTTGCTGCTCGCGGTGTTGTTGCGGAGTGTGAGGTTCACCGCGTCCGAGTCGAACTCGAAGCCGTGCTCGGCGTTGCCCGTCGCGGTGTTGTTCACGAAGGTGGCGTTCAGGCTCGCCGTCGGCGCGGCGCGGACGACGCCGACGCCCAGCCCGCTGTCGGCGTTGTCGCTGGCCGTGTTGTTCTCGACGACGGCGTCGCTGGCGTGCGTGAGGTAGACGCCGTAGTTGCCGTTGTCGCTCGCGACGCTGTCGCGGACGGTCGTCCCGTTGCTCGCGTTCACCAGGACGCCGTCGGCGACGTTCCCGCTGGCGTTGACGTTCGCCACGGTGTTGTCGTCGGTCGTGGCCCCGCCCGTCGCGTACAGGAAGACGCCGACTCCGTCGTCGGTCGCGTGGACGTCGCGGACGGCGCCGTCGTCGACGCCCTCGTACCGGACGCCGCGCGCCCAGTCGGTGACCGTCACGTTGCGGACGGTGACGTTCGAGAGCTGTCCGCCTCCGGTGACGTCGATGCCGCGGTTCGCGTCGTTGGTCGGGGCGTAGGTACCGTTGCTGTCGACCGTGAATCCGTAGCCGTCGAAGGTGACGTCGCTCGCCGTGACGTTGATGCAGGACAGCTGCGTGGCGTTGGTGACGTTCCGCACGAGGGTGTAGCGTCCCGACGAGGAGATGTCGCGGCACTCGCTCACGGCCTCCCCGGGGACGTCCGCCGACCCGACCGGCGCGAGCGTGCTGAAGGTGCTGACGTTGCCGTAGACGTAGTTGTCTGCGGCGTCGTGTCCGTCGCTGACGTTGGACCAGGTGCCGTTGTACTTCCAGAGCGCCAGCGACGACTCGGAAACCAGCCCGAGGTCCGAGTCGTCGTAGGTCACGTTGGCGTCGAGCCAGGAGTTCGCGCTGGTGTTCGTCGCGTTGAGGAACGTGCCGATCGTCGCGTGACCGTCCGGCGGGGACGGCTTCGTCGCCGTCGTGGAGAGCTCGACGTCGAGCGCCGTGAAGGAGACGTTCACCGTCGCGAAGGTGAAGTCGTCGACGGTCGTGTTCGTCGCACCGCCACCGGAGTGGAACGGTACGCCGCCGTTGTCCAGCGCCGTGACGTTCCGGAGCAGCGTGTCGGTCGCGCCGGTGACGTTGATCGCCTCGCCCGCGTTGGCGCTGACGTTCGCGTCGAACAGGACGGTCCCGGAACTGCTGGTGTTGATCGCGACCCCGTCGCCCCCGTTTCCGCCGACGAACGCGCCGTCGATGCGGGTCCCGCTCGCGCCACTTTCGACGACGAGTCCAGCGCCGTCGTTGTTCTGTATGGTGGTGTTCTGGATGACGCTGTTGTTCACCTGATCAAGCACCAGACCAGCATCTGTGTTGGAATAAATATCGCTTTCCGCCAGTGTCGTTTTGTTTGCCATAGAGAGGAGTATACCCGTACCAGCACCCCCATTTACAGTGACATTTTGCAGGCTATTGTTTGAAGAATTCTGAATCTTGATACTGGTGCCCCTGTCATCAGTCACCATGGTGTTTGATATTATGTTGTTGTCGCTACTATCCTTTAGACTGATTCCTGTTTGATCATTATTCTTGATCGTGTTATCGCTGACTGTACTATTGGTCGATTCGCTAAATACAAGCCCACCAGCATTTTCAGATAATGTATTATATCTGACTTCTGTTGAGTTTGTTGATGAAACGGTTAACCCGACATTCGAGTATTTGTCAATGGTATTGTTCGTAATCGAACTCCTCTCTGATAACGAGATCAACAGACCAGTTTGGGACAGGTCGTTGTTCGAAAAGTTACTCTGGTTGAATCGGTTCAAAGTAACCAAT
>JBDGSV010000042.1:0-12874 GCA_042217375.1 Haloarculaceae archaeon
GTCGGCGTCGCGCATCACCTCGTACTCCAGTTCGATCCAGCCGTCGATGGACTCCGTGATCATCACCTCGTTGTTGCGCGAGAGGCGCAGCCCCTTCCGGGAGCGCTCCCGGAGTTCGTCCATGTTGTCGATGACGCCGGAGCCGGCGCCGCCGAGCGTGTAGGTGGTCCGCATGATGACGGGCAGGCCACCGACCTCCTCGACCGCGTCGTCGAGTTCGTCGATCGCCTCGATCGTCACCGAGCGCGGCACGGGCTGGCCGATCTTCTCCATCCGCTGCCGGAACATGTCGCGGTCCTCGGTCGCGTAGATGGTGTCGAGCGGCGTCCCCATGATCTCGACGTCGTGTTCCTCGAGGACGCCCTCCTCGGCGAGTTCGGCCGTGACGTTCAGGCCGGTCTGCCCGCCGAGCCCGGCGATGACGCCGTCTGGCTGTTCCTTCGTGATGATCTCGGCGATGGCCTCCGTGGTGATCGGCTCGATGTACACCTTGTCGGCCATCTCCGGATCGGTCATGATGGTCGCCGGGTTCGAGTTGACGAGGACGACTCGTGCCCCCTCCTCCTGTAACGCCCGGCAGGCCTGTGCGCCGGAGTAGTCGAACTCGGCTGCCTGTCCGATTTGGATCGGGCCGCTTCCGATCAGCAGGATGGTCCTGTCCTCGTCGGTCATCATCGGAGAAAATCCGCACATCGTAATAAACCCGGCGAAATATTACGAATGCCGAACCGAAATTTCGAATTTCGAATGTGGCGCCGTCCCACACCGCCGGACACCCCGCTCACCTGCCTCTCCCGGGCCTGCAGTCAAGTATCCCTCGTTCTGGGATCGGCCGGCGCCCCCCGCGATCGCACCACACCGGTCGCTCACTCCGCGGACTCGCTTCGCTCGTCCGCGCGGCTCCCGGCTCGACACACTCGCCGGTCGCTCACTCCGCGGACTCGCTTCGCTCGTCCGCGCGTGCCACGAACACGACGACCTCGCCGCCGTCGAAGTGGCGCCGGACGCCGAACGCCGCGTAGGTGCTGGTGGCGATCCGCTTGCGCCGCTCGACGTGGGCGTCGTAGCCGTCCATCGCGGGCGCGACCTCGGACCAGTTCTCTGCCGGGACGATCACCACCGGCGCGTCGAGGCGCCGGAGCTCGGCGGGCGTGCGCGCGCTGGCGACCGTGGCGTTCGCAGCCTCGGTGTACCAGGGGAACGGGAGCCGGTGGTACCAGTTCGCCGCCGCGGGCGGCCGGTCGTTCACGCGCTCGTCGGCCACCGCGAGCGAACCGTAGTAGACGACGTCCGGCCCGGCGTTGCGCGGCGCGCGGCGCGCGATCGTCTCCAGGTCGGGCCGGAGGTCCGAGCCGGGCTGGGCGCCCTGGTGGAGGAAGTCCGCCTCGGCCGGCGGCCGGGTGTAGTTCGTCGTCGCGTTCACGACCGCGACCTGCGCGCCGGCGACCACCAGGAGCGCGAGGAAGACCCGGGCTCCGGCGTCGGGCGTGCCGTCGAGCGCGGGACGAGCGCGGCGGGCGACGTGGGCCAGGCCCACCGCCGCGGGGAGCGCGAGCGCGACCAGCGCGTGGAGCGCGAGCCACGGCGCCCGGACGTCCGCGACGAAGGGGTAGCCGACGACGCTCGCCGCGCCCCAGAGCGCCCCGAACGCGACCAGCGGGCGGTCGCAGTCGGCCAGCGTCCCCACGACCGCGAACGCGACGAGCGCGCCCGATCCCACCGCGAGCACGGCGAGGAAGTGGCCGAGGTAACCGAGGTAGGAGTGGGCCCGGTGGGGGCGCTGGAGCCAGAACGCGGCCTTCCGTGCGGTGCCGACGGTCGCCTCGCCGACCACGGCGGGCCACAGCGACGGCTCCCGGACGGCCGCCCACAGCCCCGCCGGCCCGCGCGGAGCGTAGAGGAAGACGACGATCGCGAGCGCCGCGACGAGCGCGAGGAGGAGGTGCCAGAACCACCGCCGGGAGACCGACACCGAGAGCGGCCCGGGGTCGCGCCGGACGGCCAGCACGACCGCCCCCGCGCCGGCCCAGGCGACGGGATACAGCAGGACGTTCTCCTTGGTGGCGAGCGCGAGTGCGCCGGCGACGGCGGCCAGGTAGAGGTACCGCGGGCGCCCGGTCGCGCGCAGGCGAACGAGTGCACCGACGACGACGAACGCGAACGCGGCCAGAGGCAGGTCGCTCCGGAGGAACCGGGAGTAGAGCACGAACAGCGGACAGAGAGTCAGCACCGCGGCGAGGGCGACCGTCTCGGCGTCGTCGAGCCGGGGGCGAAAGAGCAGCGCCGCCAGCGGGAGGAGGCCGCCGAGCAGCGCCACCGGGAGGCGCATCGTGGCGTCCGAGGCCCCGAGGACGGGGAACAGCCACCGGAGGAGGTGCTGGAGGAGCGGCCCGTGGACGATCGGCCGGTACGTCCAGCGTCCCGTCTCGGTCGCGCGGAGCGTCCAGTAGGCGACCCGCGCCTCGTCCCAGTGGGCGACGCGGGCGCCGAGCCCGACCAGACGCAGGCACAGCGCGAGCGCGGTCAGCGCGACCACGGCGCGCCGGACCGTGAGCCGGGACCGGACGGGGCGGCGAGCCATCTGTCGGGAGCGCGGCGCCGGCAGCTAAACCTCTTGTGTCGGGAGCGCGGCCGCTGGGCGACCGGCTCCCATCCCCCCGCCCTCCTGCCGTTCAGGAGAGCGCCGTCACACGATACCGGTAGGGCTGCTCGCGGATGACCTCGACCTCGTCGCCGGCGTGCCGCCCGAGGACGGTCGCGACGCGGTGTGCGCTGTCGAACGACTCCCCGTGTTCCTCGCAGAGCGCGAGGATCTGGCGCGCCGTCAGCGGCTGGTCGGGGTCGACCTCCGCGAGCACCGCGCGGATGCGGTCGAACTCGCCCTGACGTAAGCGCATACGCATACACATGCCCTGGATTACCATAACACCCCGTCAGACAGCTGTCGGACGACGAACGGACAGAAATCGCCAGACGGAGACCGGTCGAACCTGTCGCTCGCCGTCCGACGGGATCCGGCGGACGCCGTCACACGGGGCGGTCGTGTTCGGTCTCGAAGTCCCGCTCCCGGCGGTACTGGTCGACGAACTCGGCCACGTCGAACTCGAGCATCTGCTCTTCGAACTCGCTCGTGGCGGCGTCGTCCTCGGCGTGGCTCACCGCGTGCTCCATCAGTTCCACGAGAAGTTCGACGACGATCTCGTGGAGTCGGCGGGCGTCGAAGTCGCTCACCCACACCAGGGCGTAGCCCACCTGGCCGTCGTCGCTGACGTCCTCGGCGACCACCGACTCGGGAAACTCCTCCATGACGATGCCCATGAGGTGCCGGATCGAGAACTCGTCGTCGCCGTCGGCCGGTTCGATGGTCGCCCGGAGCACGTCGACGAGAAACTCCGGGACGAACCGGCTCAGGGGGTGGACGTCGGTCACGACGGCGTGACGCTCGCCACAGGCACACGCGATCTCGCGCATCCCCATGTCGAGGTCGTGGACGGCGATCGTCTGTCCGCAGGGGAGATCGAGGTCCGCCCCACGGCCGCCGGGCACGCGCGGTTCGGCCATACCCGGCCTTGGCGGGTCGCGCTGTTAAACGCCGCGGCTTCGGCCGCCGCGGCCGACTCCGGGAGCTACAGCGGGTCGGAGAAGTCGTCGGCGCCCGTCCCGGCAGAGAGCGACGCGTTGCGCTCGCTGCGGAGCTGGTCGTAGGCGCGCGCGGCGACGGCGATGCTGAAGACGGTCGTGATCGACCCGATGATCTGGCTGACGACCGCGCCCGCGACGGGGCTGAGGAAGAAGAACACGAGCGACGGCGAGCCGACGACGAAGCCGATCACCGCCAGGATGATGGCGAGACCCAGCAGTTCGATGCGGTTCCCGGACGTGAGCGACCAGGAGTCGGCCAGGGCGTCGATGAAGTTCTTGTCCTCGACCGCGATCTCCTGACGGACGAAGAAAAAGGAGAGGGCGAGGAAGATGCCGGGGACGATGAAGAAGATGAGGCCGATGACGATCAGGATGCTCGCGACGAGGTTGCCGACGAAGCTGTTGATCGTCGCCAGCCCGATGTTGCGGCGGAGGTACTCGCCGGGGATCTCGTCGGTGGCGTCGCTGACGAGCGTCCGGACGGCGACGATGCGGACGACCTCGGCGAGGATGGCGACGATCAGCGATCCCACGGCCGCGACCGGCCAGGGGACGGGGAGGCCGAACGGGTAGGTGCCAGCGCCGCCGGCGCCGGGGAAGCCGGGCGGGAGGTTCCCGCCGGTGGGACCGCCGGGGCCGGCGAGCTGGCCGACCAGCCCGGCGTTCATCGTCTGCGAGAGAACGGTACTCAGGAGGCCGATGACCAGAAAGACCCCCATCAGGATCAGGGCGTTCCGCTTGAGAGTCCGGTCGAATCCGTCACTCAGGGCGGCACCGATGTCCAGGGACATACGCGTGACAGGTCACGGGCACGGTACAAAAACCCCCTGCGTCGACGCCGTCAGGGCCAGTCGTCTCGGCTCTCGGCGGCCGGGTCGGCCGTCGACTCCTCGGGATCGCCGAGTTCCCACCCGGCGGCCTCGGCCGCGTCTTCGAGCGGGAGAAACTCCCAGCCGACCTGCTCTGCCAGCTCCCGGTCGTCGGGGTCGGGGCTGACGAACACGTGGCGCTCGGTGTCGAACTGGCGGCGGACGTTCTCCAGGCTCTCCTCGCGGCCCCGGGGACCGGAGAAGAAGTCCTGCCGGATGCGGTGCTTCCGGGTGAAGTTCGTGACCACGTAGGTCGGCTTGTCCGAGACGACGCCGACGTAGGCGGTCCACTGGCGGGCGTCGGTGAACACCGCGTCCGGCTCGGCGAGCCGCTTGAGCGCCGAGAGCTCGAACGCGAGCGTCATGTCGCTGGAGCCGGATCCGTCCATACCGCATAGCCGGCCGTGCCCGGAGAAAACCCCTTCGATGCACCTTTTTGGTGCAGAACACGCTCGCCGCGCGACCGGGGCTGCGCGAAGCGGCACCGACGCCGTAGCGGTCAGCAAACAGTGGTCGGCTCTGGCCGTCGTGCTGCGTACGGGACGCGACGTGTTCCCGCCTCGGGTTCGACGGGGCAAAGCGGCCGCGTTCTCCCTGCCGGTCCCGCGCGAAACGGCTACGCTGTCAGAGGCGCACGTCTGGGACGACGCGAGACGGGAGTCAGGACAGAGACGTGGCGGTCACGAACCAGCGCCGCCAGTCACTGCTCGGCCTCGGCGACCTGGAACTGGTCCATGTCGATGTCCTCGGTGAGCAGGGCCGACTCGTTGCCCGAGACGTCGACCCGCTCGCGCGCGAGGCGCTTGAGCTTCGACTGCGGCGAGAGGTCGCCGATGAGGACGCCGCCGACGACCCGGCCGTCCTTGATCGCGACGCGCCGCCACTCCTGGTCGGAGTACTTCCGCTCGACGGCGTGGTCGCCGAGCGTCGGGTGACCGAAGGAGAGGAAGGGGAAGTCGAAGTGCGTGATGGAGTACGAGGAGACCCACCGGAACTCCTCTGTGGCGTCGTCGGTCGCCATGTTGCGGCCGGCTGCGCTCCCCTGCTGCTTGGCGGAGCCCCACGAGCCGTTCTGGCCGTACTCCCCGAGGATGAGGTCGTTGAACCGCGTGATGTCGCCCGCGGCGTAGACGTCCTCGACGCCGGTCCGCATGTACTCGTCGACGACGATGCCGTCGTCGAGTTCGACGCCCGACCCCCGGAGGAACTCGGTGTTGAAGTTGAGCCCGATGGCGACGCCCGCGAAGTCGGCCTGGAAGCGCTCGCCGTTGGTGTCGACGGCCGCGACGACCGCGCCGTCCTCCGTCTCGAAGTGGTCGACCCCGGAGTTGAACACCGGCTCGACGCCGTTCTCGCGGAGCGCCCGGTGGACGATCTCCGCGCCCTCCTCGCTCAGCGCGTAGCGCCACCAGCAGTCGCCGCGCATCAGGTAGTGGGCCTCGACGTCCTGGGCGCCACAGATCGCCGCCAGGTCGATGCCCAGGAGGCCGGCGCCGACGACGACGCCGTGCTCGGCGCGCTCGGCGTGTTCCTTGATGCTGCGGGCGTCCTCGAAGGTCCAGAAGTGGTGGACGCCCTCGGCGTCGGAGTTGGCCACCGGGAGCTGCGTCGGCGTCCCGCCGGTCGCGACCAGCAGTTTGTCGTACTCGACGGTGTCGCCCTGGTGGGTGTGTAGCTCGTGGGCGCCGGTGTCGACGTCGGTGACGTAGGTGTTGAGCCGGAGCTCGATGTCGCGCTCCTCGTACCACGCCGGCTCGTGAATAGAGATCGGCGCCTCCGGGAGCTTGCCCTTGGCGAACTCCTTGATGAGAATCCGATTGTAGAGGGCTTCCCCCTCATCGGTGATGACGGTGATGTCGGCGTCCGGGTCTTCCTCCCGGATCGTCTCGGCCGCGGAACTCCCCGCGATGCCATCACCGATAATCACGTGCTCGGCCATACGACGACTTTGGGACCGGGCCTAATGTGAATTGCTATTGGCCGGCCCGCAGTCTCCCACATTCGTCCAGAAATCGCGGCCAGAGGCGGGTCGGGACGTTGAAGGCAGTCGCGTCCCTACTCTCGGACATGCAGATCCGTCAGAACGTGCGCCACTGGGCCGCCAAGAAGGCGCTCACGACGCCCGTCGTCGGCGACGTCGCCCGGGAGAAACTGGTGGACCTCCACACCAGCATCTTCCTCGACAAGGCCGAGGACGACCGGCGCGCGGAGCGGCGTGACCACCTCGACGACTTCTTCGACGCCACGATGGACGCCTACGTGGCCGCCCTCGACGCCGGCTTCACCGAGGCCGAGGCGCGCGAGGTCACGCACGTCCAGGGAAACTTCGACTTCTTCAACCACGGCTGGACCGAGATGATGGAGATCCCCGCCGACGAACTGGAGGCCCACTACCGCCGCTACGACGAGTTCTTCTCCGCCCACGGGATCACCATCGACGACCCGCTCGGCGAGTTCGAACCGGCCGACGGCGTCGCCGACGCGCCGCCGACCCCCGAGAAACTGGACGACCCCGAGTTCGAGAACGCGAAGGCCGGCTTCGCGGACGACGTCTACGTCGACACCGGCGAGTCGGTCCACGCAGGCGGCGATGTCTCCGAACCCGAGGACGTGGACGTCGAGGACGCCCCCGGCGTCGGCGGGTCCTGACAACCCCCCTGCTTCGTGTGGAGATTTCCGAACGTTCGAGACGCGAACACGTCGCGAGCACCGGGTGCTCGCTCCCACCTTTGTGGCTCGGGATACGCTCCGCGGTCCCTCGGGAAAAAGCTGGATCAAAAAGCCGCACCTGGCTCGCGGAAATGCCGGCCAAAAACTCGTAGGGATCAGCAGAAGAATCCACACACCGGTTCCCGTACTACCCGAAAACAGTCCGTTCTACCGTGCGAGACACACGGCGCGAATGCAGCAAATCACCTAGCCCGAGCGAGAGAGGTCCCATCGACAACGACAGTGACGTTCTCTCGAAGCCGTTGCTACTCGACTCAGTCTCCGTCGAAAACGTCGTGCTGCATACAGAGCGTATGCTGCAGGGAGGTCTACAGGAGAGGAAGCTACCGGCGGTCACAGCATCTGATACAATGTGAGCGGCCGTGCTGAATACCGAGCGAGAGGTTACGCAAATCCCAATCACTCGCCCACCAGGTCCTCGTACCGCGCCCCCGTCTGCTTCAGCGTCTCGGTGGAGTAGAGGCGCTCGTGGTCGTAGGGCAGGTGGTCGGTGGCGAGTTCGTCCACCTTCTCGTCGACGGCCGCGGGGTCGCGGCCGTGGACCATGGTGAAGAGGTTGTACGACCAGTCCAGTTCGGGGCGGCGGGGCCGGTGGTAACAGAGCGTCACGTACGGCAGGCGACCGACGCGCTCGCCGCGCGCGTCGAGGTCGTCGTCGGGGACGTTCCAGACGACCATGCAGTTGGCGTCGAAGCCGGTGACGACGTGGTTGACGACGCAGCCGATGCGCTTGATGCAGCCGTCGTCGCGGAGGCGGTCGACGGCGGCGAGCACCGCGTCGACGGGCGCGCCGATCTCGTCGGCGACGTCCCGGTACGGCGTGCGCGAGAGCGGCAGGCCGTCCTGGATGGCGAGCAGGAGCCGCCGGTCCAGGTCGGAGAGGTCGGCGGTCGCGGCCTCCGAGATGCGGGTGGCCTCGACCTCGGTCGCGGCGAGCGACTCGCGGGCGAACCGGTCCTCGTTCACGACCGGGAACTCGAGGTCGATGTAGAAGTCGGTGAGCATCGGGAGATTCAGCACGGCGAGGCCCGTCTCCACCTCGATCTCGTCGAGGATGGCGTCGCGGGTCTCGCGCGACCCGGCGGTCACGACGAACCACATGTTCCACTCGTGGTCGCGGCGGTAGTTGTGGTTCACCTGTGGGTAGTCGTTCACCACCGCGGCGACCGCCTCGAACCGGTCCGCAGGCACCCGGAGGGCTGCGAGAGTCGAGGAACCGATGACGGGCGGGTTCAGGACGGCACCGAACCGGCGGAAGATGCCGGCCTCCCGGAGGCGTTCGACGCGGGCGAGCGCCTCGTCCTCGGTGACGCCCAGGTCGGCGGCGACGGCGCGGAAGGGGCGCTCGACGACGGGGAACCCGCTCTGGAAGTCGTCGATCAGGCGGGCGTCCACGTCGTCGACGACCTCGCGCCAGTCGTCGGCGTCGGCCAGCGCGCTCATCGTCCCTCCCTCCGGCCGCGACCGGCCTACGTCTTTCGTTTGCGTCCCGGGAACCGGCGCAGGCGGCCGGGCGCGCGGCGGGAGCGGGACGCTTTTGCTCCGGGCGCCACTCACGAGAGGCATGACCAAGGCGAGCGAACGATACGGAGAGTGGCCGCTGAAGCGCCTGATGACCGAGGTCGTCGGGTCGGGACACAAGTCGGCCGACGACATGACCCGGGACCAGGCGCGGGAGGCGTTCCAGCGCATCCTGGCCGGCGAACCCGACCCCACGACGCTCGGGGCGTTCTGGCTGGCGAACCGCTGGAAGCGCAACACGCCCGAGGAACTGGGCGCGTTCGTCGACGTGATGGGCGAGACGTCAGTCGAGACGGCCGCTCCGGACTGCGACCCGGTCGACTGTGGCGCGAACTACGACGGGAAGGGGCGGAGCGCGCTGCTCGGCGTCGCCGCCGGCCTGGTCGCGGCCGCCGCCGGCACGCCGGTCGTGGTCCACTCCGGCGACCGCGTCCCGACCCAGAAACAGGACGCCTACAAGCACGTCCTCGACGAGCTCGGCGTGGAGACGGCGCTCGACCCCCGCGAGTCGGCCGCGATGACCGACGAGGTCGGCTTCGGGTTCTACTACCAGCCCGCGTTCAACCCCGGCGTCCAGGACCTCTGGGAGCGCCGCGACCAGATGGGCGTGCGCACGTTCGTCAACACCATCGAGACGCTGGCGAACCCCGCGGCGGCCAGCACGCACCTCGGGAGTTTCTACCACCTGGCCTACGCCAAGCGCATCATCGACACCGTCCGCGAGGCCGAGACGGCGGTCGTCGATCGCGCCCTCATGTTCCAGGGGATGGAGGGGTACGACGACGTCCGCCCCGGCGTCACCGTGGTCGCCGAGTGGGACCAGGGCAGCGAGATGGACGACTTCGAGATCCGGACCGCCGAGTACGGCATGGACTTCGAGAGCGAGGACCTCGGCGTCGACGACGTAGCGGCCGACTCCGCCGCCATCACCGAGGCGGTGCTGGCGGGCGAGCGCGACGACCAGTTCGCCGACGCCGTCGCGCTCAACGCCGCGCTCCGACTCTACGCCGGCGAGGCCTGCGAGGACCTCGACGACGGCCTCGATCGCGCGCGCGAGGCCATCGCCGACGGCAGCGCGCTCGATCGCCTCGAAGCGCTCCGGGCCTTCTGACCCGGCGCGACGACAGGCTTACCCCTGCGCGCGAGAAGCAGGTGGCGTGACTCCGACGCGTCTCCCGACCGGGCTGGACGGGCTGGACGGTCGACTCGGCGGCGGCGTCGCCGCGGGCGCACTGGTCGCACTGACCGCGCCGCCCGACTCGGGGAGCGAGCGGCTCTGCTACGCGCTGGCGGCCGCGAACGACGCGCGCTATCTCTCGACCTTCCGGCCCGCAGACGAGGTGCGGGCGGTGCTCGACGCCCACCCCGGCGAGGTCAGCGTCGAGCAGACGCCGGCCGACGCGCTCCTCGAATCGCCGGGCGAAACGCTCGACGGCCTCGACCTCGACGGCAGCGCGGTCGTCGTGGACACGGCGACGGAACTCGAACGGGCGGGGCGCGACCAGTACCGGCGCGCGCTCGACGTGCTGAAGCGGCGGCTCCGCGCGACCGGAAGCGTCGCCCTGCTCCACTGCCAGGACGTCGAACCCGCCCCGATGCGCCGGGGGCTGACGCTCGGTCGCGCGGACGTCACGCTCCGGCTCCGGTTCACGGGGTTCCCCGAGCGGCTCGACCCGCGGCTCTACGTCACGAAGCACCGCGGCGGTCCGTCGCCGGACGAGGCGATCCCGCTCGCGTTCGCCGGGCGCGGCGTCGAGGTCCGGTGACCGGGCGCGCCGGCCCGACGTCCGGACGGCGCGTCGCCGCCCCGGACTCGTGACGGGCCGGACGGCCGACTAGAGGTCCCAGTAGCTCGCGTGGGCCTGGCGCGCCTCCGCGACCCAGCGCTCGACCGGCGGCAGGTTCTCCGCCAGCGGGAAGAACGGCTCCCCGACCCGCGTCTCGACGCCCAGCGCGCCCTCCAGTACGCCGACGGTCGCGAACGCCAGGTGGCTCTGCTGGTACCCGCCCTCCTGGATCAGCGCGAGCGCCCCGTCGGCGCAGTCGTCCGCCAGCCGGCGGACCCGACGCCCGAGGTCCGCGAAGCCGGCCGCCGTCACGACGTTCCGGCCCATCGGGTCGAGAAAGCCCGGGTCCTGGCCCGCGCTCACCAGGAGCAGGTCGGGGTCGTACTCGCGCACCACGGGGTCGACGATCTCGTCGACGGCGTGGGCGTACCCGTCGTCGCCGGTCCCCGGCGGGAGCGGGACGTTGACGGTGTATCCCTCGCCGGCGCCCGTCCCGGTCTCGGCCAGGCCGCCGGACTGCGGGTGGTGGGGTCCCCACGACCCGAAGTCGTTGTGGAGACTCACGGTCAGCACGTCCGACCGGTCGTAGAAGGCCTCCTGGGTGCCGTTGCCGTGGTGGACGTCCCAGTCGACCACGGCGACCCGGTCGGCGCGGCCGGTCGCCAGCGCGTGGGCGGCCGCGACGGCCACGTTGTTCAGATAGCAGAAGCCGTCGGCCGTGGTCGGCTGGGCGTGGTGGCCGCTCGGGCGCACCGGCGCGTAGACGACCTCGTCGGCCGGCGAGTCGAGCGCGCGCTCGGCCGCCGCGACGCTCGCGCCGGCCGCGTAGTGGGCCGCCTCGACCGTCCCCTCGCCCACGCCCGTCTCGGGCGTCAGCCGGTCGCCCGGCGCGGCCGCCTCGAAGGAGTCGAGGTAGGCGGGGTCGTGGACGCGTTCGAGGTGGGTCCGGGTCGCCGGGTCGACCGACTCCCAGGCGAGCAGGTCCGGGAACGCCTCCCCGAGCGCCCGGCGCACGTTGCGGATGCGGGCGGGGCGGTCCGGGTGGGGTTCCTCGACCGCGAGCCAGTCGTGGGCCGGCAGGATGAACGCCCCCGCCGGGGGGTCGTGAGCGAGGAACGTCTCGTCGTAGTACGCGGTGAGCGACGGCATGTCCGTCGTTCACGAGTGACGCAGACATAAAGGTGGGTTCGACCGGATCCGAGGGCCGCGCTCACGCTCCAGTCGCCCGTCTCACGGCGACGCGAACCGGTCCGGCTCGTCGACCTGGAACGTGAACTCCTCGCCGGCCGCGGAGCCGTAGACGGTCCCGAACCGGACCGGTCGGGAGCCGTCGCGCGGCCGGGCGCTCGCGACCAGGGCGCCCTCGCCCTCGGCGGGGACCGAGATGCCCGTCTCCGATGCGCCCGCCGCGGTCACGTAGCCGTCGGCGTCGGTCGAGAACGACCGGGGACCCATCCCCGAACCGCTCTTGGTGTAGAAGTTCACCGCGGAGAAGTCGGCGACCGGGTCGCCGTTCGCGTCGACGAACCGGACCTCCGTGCGGTAGGCCTCCGGGATCGCGTACCGCCCCAGCAGTTCGCTGTCGGAGGTCACGCGGGACTTCGACTCCAGGCCGACGATCGCGGGCACGCCGTCGTGGACGCCGGGGTGCCGCTTCGTGAAGGCGACGATCGCGTCGTAGGGCGGCTCGGTGGGATGAGAGAGCCCGAACCGCTCCGCGTCGCCGATCTGGGCGTGGCCGAACGCCGGCGAGCCGTCCGTGAGCGCCGTGACGCCGATCGAGTTGCCAGCCAGCGACGCGCCGGCCTCCGAGACGACCGCGCCGTGGAGGCCCGGCCGCGGGTCCGCCGGGAACACGTCGACCGGCCTGGACAGGTGGCCGTCCGCGCCCTCCGCGCCCTCCGCCGTGAGCTCGTACCGGTCCGGATCCAGTTGCGTGAGGTCGACGTCCACGGTCGCCGGTCTGGCCTCGCCCGCGGCCAGGTCGACCGTCCCGACGCGCCGCTGGTCGGCGAACCCGAACGCGACGGACGCGGTCCCGTCGGCGTCGCCCACGTTCGCGACGGTCGCCGACGCGGTGAGCGTCCCGCCCGCCCGGACGACGTCGTCGCTGGTCAGCGTCCGGAGTTCGAACGACGCTTCGGGGGTCGGCGTCGCCGTGGGCGTCGACGTCGGCTCCGGGTCGCCCGTGTCCCCCGAGCCGCTACAGCCGGCCAGGCCGACCACCCCGACCGTCGCGCCTGCGAGTACCCTCCTGCGAGTGACAGACCGATTCGTGCCATTTTCCATGCAGTTTTGACACCGACAGCACCCCATTTAGAAACT
>JBDGSV010000079.1:0-12737 GCA_042217375.1 Haloarculaceae archaeon
GATTCGTGCCATTTTCCATGCAGTTTTGACACCGACAGCACCCCATTTAGAAACTTCGACGATGACGCGCGTCGATAGCCAGCGATCGCACCGCAGGTCGGCGCGTCGTGCCGGACGGGAAACGAGCGACTGCGGCACAGTCTGTACCGTGTCACCCGGCGACGAGCCGCGAGGACGACGGACCCCGATCGCGGTCGTCGGCCCGGTCGATCGTCCGGCGCCGATCTCATCACATGTCATTATCCAAATACTATCTGTCGCCAGTTCGTGTTGGAATTTCGTCACTATCTGGTCGGGGCGTCGGGTCGAGCTCGACGGCGCTGGCGACCACCAGCCTTTTCGCCGGACCGCGCCTCGGAGACGTATGGCCGACATCGAGAATCCGGAGAACCCGACGGCAGTCATCCACACGAATCGCGGCGACGTCACGGTCGAGCTGTTCGAGCAGCGCGCCCCGCGCACCGTCGAGAACTTCGTCGGGCTGGCGACCGGCGAGACGGAGTGGGAGGACCCCGAGACCGGCGAGACCCGGACGGACTCCCTCTACCAGGACGTCCCCTTCCACCGCGTCATCGAGGGCTTCATGATCCAGGGCGGGGACCCGACGGGAACCGGCCGCGGCGGCCCGGGCTACACCTTCGACGACGAGTTCCACCCCGACCTCCGGCACGACTCGGCGGGCGTCCTCAGCATGGCCAACAGCGGCCCGGACACGAACGGCTCCCAGTTCTTCATCACCCTCGACGCGCAGCCCCACCTCGACGACCGCCACGCGGTGTTCGGTCAGGTCGTGGACGGGATGGACGTCGTCAGGGAGATCGGGTCGCTCCCGACGGACGCCAACGACGCGCCGCGCGAGGAGGCCGTCATCGAGTCGGTCGAGATCCGGCAGTAGTCCGCCCGCAATCGACAGTCCCAAGCGGGTCGACGCCCGAGGCGGGGACAATGGCGGAGGAGCCACTCGACCCGAGCCAGATCGGCGAGGCAGACGCCCCGCCGGTCGAGGAGAAGCCCTACAAGGTCGTCTTCGAGGCCAACAAGTGCATCGGCGCCGGGAAGTGCGCCGAGGTCTCGCCCAACTGGGAACTCGACCTCTCGACGGGCATCGCGGCGCCGCGCACCTACTTCTTCGACGAGGCGGACCTGGAGCACAACGTCCGCGCCGCGGAGATCTGTCCGGCGAAGAAAGACCGCGGGGTCATCCACGTCGTCGACCGGCGGACCGACGAGGAGATCGCGCCCGACCCGGAGGGCGACGGGACGCTGAGCGTCGACTGGTGACCGGCCCCGCGCGTGCGGTTGCCGTCCGCTCGTGACGGCGGTCCTCGGTCTTCGAGAGCGTCGTTCGAGACGGATGTCGGCGGAATCAGTCCCGGGCGAGTTCCTCGGCCATCGCGTCCGGGCCGACGAGGTCGGGGTCCACGATGAGGTCGGCCTGCGGGCGGGCGAACTCCGGGATCGAGTCCCGGGAGTAGACGACGATCCGGAGGTCGGGCGCGAGTTCCGTCGCGACGGGGATACACGTCGAGAGGCCGACGTCCGTCACCACGAGGAGGTCGGCGTCCGCGATGCCGGCGGCCTCCAGGGCGGAGCGGGCGCCGGTGCCGCTGGCGTAGGCCACCGCGACGCCCTGGTCTTCGAGCGCGTGCCCCAGGTCGTCCGGGTCCGGGCCGACGACGACGGCGGCGAGCGATCCGGACATCACTCGTACTCGATGGTCGCGGGCGGTTTGTGGGTGACGTCGTAGACGACGCGAGCGACGTTGTCGTTCGCGCCGGTGATGCGACTCTGGATGCGCTGGAGCGTCTCCCAGTCGACGTTCTGTGCGCGGGCGGTCATGCCGTCCCGGGACTCGACCGAGCGGACGGCGACGACCCAGCCGTGGACGCGGTTGTCGCCCTTCACGCCCGTCGCCTTCCCGAGGACGGCCGCGAACGCCTGCCAGGGGTCGTACTCTTCCAACTCGTCCTCGACGACCGCGGTCGCGCCGCGGGCGACCTCGACCTTCTCCCGGGTGACCTCGCCGATGACGCGCACCGCGAGGCCGGGGCCGGGGAACGGCATCCGCTCGGAGACGACCTCGTCGAGACCGAGGTGACGGGCCACCTCGCGGACCTCGTCCTTGTAGAGGTCGCGGACCGGTTCGACGATGCCCTCGAAGTCGACGACCTCCGGGAGGCCGCCGACGTTGTGGTGGGACTTGATGTTCCCCTCGGACTCGATCCGGTCGGGGTAGATGGTCCCCTGGACGAGGTAGTCGGCCCCGGCGTCGCGGGCCTCGCGCTCGAACTCGCGGATGAACTGCTCGCCGATAGCGTGGCGCTTCTCCTCGGGGTCGGTGACGCCGGCCAGGGCGTCGAGGAAGCGGTCCGTGGCGTCGACGATCCGCAGCGAGTCCATGTAGGCGAACGTCTCGCGGATCTGGTCGGTCTCGCCCTTCCGCATCAGGCCGGTGTCGACGTAGACGGGCGTGAGCTGGTCGCCGATGGCCTCGTAGGCCAGGGCGGCGGCGACCGACGAGTCCACCCCGCCCGAGAGCGCGATCACGGCGTTTGCGTCGTCGATCTCGGCCGCGATCTCCTCGACGGCCTCCTCGACGAACGCCTCGACGTCGACCATCAGACCTCGACCTCCTCGGATCGCGCGTCGGTCCGATCGAGCACGGCGGCGAGCAGGCCGACGAACGGCGGCGACGCGCGGCCCGGTCGCGAGCGGAACTCGGGGTGGAACTGCGTGCCGACGAAGTAGGGGTGGCCGGGGAGTTCGAGTATCTCCATCCGGTTGCCGGCCCGCCCGGAGAACACCAGCCCCGCCGATTCGAGCTCCTCGATGTACTCGGGGTTGACCTCGTACCGGTGGCGGTGGCGTTCGGTGCAGACGGTGTCCTCGTAGAGGTCGGCGGCCAGCGTCCCGGGCGAGATCTGGGTCTCGTGGGCGCCCAGCCGCATCGTCCCGCCCAGGTCCTCGACCTCGTACTGCTCGGGGAGGATGTCGATGACCGGGTGCGGGGTGTCGGGGGTCATCTCGGTGGAGTCGGCGCCGGCGAACTCGCAGACGTCGCGCGCGAACTCGACGACGGCCATCTGGAAGCCGAGACAGAGACCGAGGAAGGGCACGTCGTGCTCGCGGGCGTAGCGGATCGCCTCGACCTTCCCGTCGGTCCCCCGGCTCCCGAACCCGCCCGGGACGACCAGGCCGTCCGCCGTCCGGAGGTTCTCCCGGTGGGCCTCGTCCATCTCGTCGGTGTCGACCCACAGCGTCTCGACGTTCACGTTGTGTTCGAGGCCGGCGTGCTTGAGCGCCTCGTACACCGAGAGGTAGGCGTCCTCCATGTCGTACTTCCCGGCGAGCGCGATCTGGACGGTCCCGGTGGTCTCCTGGGTGACCAGGTCCCGCCAGCGGTTCTCCCGCTCGACCGGGGGCAGCGCGGACGCGGCCAGGTCGAGCCGCTCCATCACGTACTGGTCGAGCCCCTCCTCCTCGACCATCAGCGGGACGTGGTAGATGTCCTCGACGTCCGGGTTCGAGAAGACGGCCTCGGTGGGCACGTCACAGAACAGCGCGATCTTCTCTCTGGTCTCCGGGTCGAGCTTGTCGTCGCAGCGCCCCACGAGGATGTCCGGCTGGAGGCCGATCGACCGGAGCTCCTTCACGGAGTGCTGGGTGGGCTTCGTCTTCTGCTCGCCGTTCTTCGAGTAGGGCACGAGCGTGACGTGCGCGAGCAGGACGTCCGACTCGTCGTGTTCGTGGACGAACTGGCGGAGCGCCTCGAGGTACTGCATGCCCTCGATGTCGCCGACCGTCCCCCCGACCTCGACGATGCAGACGTCGTGGCCCGCGGCCGCCTCCTGGATGCGGCGCTTGATGTCGTCGGTGACGTGCGGGATGATCTGGACGGTCTTGCCCAGGTAGTCGCCCGCCCGCTCTTTCTCGATGACGTGCTTGTAGACCTTCCCCGTCGTGACGTTGTGGTCCGAGGTCATGTCCACGTCGAGGAAGCGCTCGTAGTTGCCCAGATCGAGGTCGACCTCGCCGCCGTCTTTCAGCACGTACACCTCGCCGTGCTGGAACGGATTCATCGTCCCCGCGTCGACGTTGAGGTAGGGGTCGATCTTCACCGCCGTGACGTCGAAGCCGGCGTTGGCGAGCAACCTCCCGGTACTCGCGGCCGTGATGCCCTTCCCGAGGCCGGACATCACACCGCCGGTGACGAAAATGAACTTGTTCCCCAGCGAGGGGTCGTAGGCGTCGGCCTCCGTCGGCATACTGACCGTGGTTCGGCCGCGGCAAAAACCGTTTCGGAGGGGGTGAGCGTCCGTGCAATGGTGGCACGCGACGGCGCCGTCCGCCGCGGGCCGCCGACCCGCGAACGACTTAACAGGGCGGCGACAGACGGGCCAGGCATGGACCGTCGTCGGGTGCTGGTCGCCGGAGCGAGCGGTGGCACGGGACGTGCAGTGCTCGACGTCTTCGCGCACACCGACTGGCGGGTGCGGGCAGTCACCCGGTCCGAGTCGACGGCCGACTGGCTCGACGGCCGGGCGGACGAGGTGGTGGTCGCCGACCTCATGAACCCGCGGGGCGCGGCGCGGGCGGCGGCCGACGTCGACGCCGTCGTCACCACCGTCGGGTCGACGCCCGCACAGGTCCTCCGGGCCAGCGAGTTCGTGGACGGGACGGGGAACGTCCACCTCGTCGACGCGGCGCTGGCGGCCGGCGCCGAGACGTTCGTGATGGAGTCGTCGCTCGGCGTCGGCGGCGACCGCGCCTCGTGGCTGGCGCGCGTCTTCGGCGTCGCGATCGAGCCGGTGCTGGCGGCGAAAGCGGAGGCCGAGGCCGCCCTGCGCGAGTCGGGGCTGACCTACACCGTGCTCCGGCCGGGCGTCCTCGTCGGCGACTGGGCGCGCGGCGACGTCGAGGTCGCGGCGGCCGGGACGGGACTGTGGGGCGTCGTCTCTCGCCACGACGTCGCACGCCTGCTGGTGGCGGCGCTCGCGACGCCGGCCGCCCACGACCGGACGCTGGAGGTGGTCCGCAACCCGCTCCAGCGGGGCGCCGGCGAGCGAATCGACTGGCGGCTGCCGGGCGAGAGGCGACCCTGAGACCGGCTCACTCGACGGTCGGCGCGCGCCGGGGGAGCGCGAGCACGTCGTCGAAGAAGTCGAGCGAGTCGTGGGGACCGGGGTTGGCCTCGGGGTGGTACTGGCGGGTGATGATCTTCAGGTCCTCGCTCTCCAGGCCCTCGGGGGTGTCGTCGTTGACGTTGATCTGCGTGACCTCGAGCGGCCCGGGGTCGGCCACAGTGTAGCCGTGGTTCTGGGTAGTCATCACCACGCGGTCGGTGCGGAGGTCGAGGACAGGCTGGTTCACGCCGCGGTGACCGAAGGTCATCTTCTCGGTCGAACCGCCGAGAGCGTTGGCGATGACCTGCTGCCCCAGACAGATGCCGGCCAGCGGGAGGTCGCCGACGTACTCGTCGACGAGGTCGGCCGTCGGCTCGAAGTTCTCCGGGTCGCCCGGGCCGTTCGAGACGAACAGGACGTCCGGGTCGGCGGCGGCGACCTCGTCGGCCGTCGCGTCGTAGGGGAGGACCTCGACGACGGCGTCGCGCTCGACCAGCGACTCGACGATCGATCCCTTGGCGCCGCAGTCGACGAGCGCCACCGTCGGCCCGTCGCCGTCGGGGTTGATCGTCCGGCGCTCGGAGGTGACCTGCGCACCGATCGCGGTGTGTTCGCTCATCCCCTTGCACGCCGCGAGTTCTTCGCGGGCGTCGGCAGCCGTCGCGTCGGACCCGGCGGCGACGCCGCACTTCATCGCGCCGCCCTCCCGGATCGTGGTCACCAGTTCGCGGGTGTCCAGGTGGTCGACGGCGGGCACGCCCTCGTCGGCGAGCCACGCGGCGACGTCGCGGGTCAGTTCGCGTGCCACCACCGCACGCGGGTGGACGCGGTCGGACTCGAAGCGCTCTTCCCGGACCCCGTAGTTCCCGATGAGTGGGTAGGAGAACGTCAGCACCTGTTCCTCGTAGGAGGGGTCGGTGAGGCTCTCCTCGTAGCCGGTGTACGCAGTCGTGAACACGAGTTCGCCGCGGGCTGTACCGGGAGCGCGCGAGCGGGCCTCGACGACACGCCCGTCCTCCAGGGCCACGTACGCGTCGGTCATTACGAGATGCGTATGTCCACCCGGGGTTTAACCCTTGTCGTTCGTAGCGAAGCTTCGAATTTCGTAATCGGTAAATGGGATGGCCGGGTAGTCACGCACCTCCATGGACGACCTCGACCGGGAGATACTGGCGATCCTCCGGCGAGACTCGCGAACGCCGTACACGGAAATCGCAGAGCGGGTCGGAACCTCGGAGGGCACCGTTCGCAACCGGGTCGAACGACTCGTCGACGACGGGGTGATCGAGCGGTTCACAGTGGCCACGCGGACGGGAAACGTCAAGGCGATGATCGAGATCGGCGTGGCCGTCGACGTCGACACCAACGCAGTCTGCGAGACGATGACCGACTGGGCGGAGGTCGACTTCGTCTGGCAGGTCTCGGGCGAGCAGGACATCGTCCTCGTGGTGGACGCGGCCGACACCGCTCGCGTGAACGACCTCATCACCCGCGCGCGGAACCTGGACGAGGTCGTGAGCACGAAGACCCGGCTCATCCTTGACGAACGGCTGGGCTGACCCCGGCCGGCGCCTCACTGGTCCGCGCCGTCTTCGTGGAGCCGTTCGAAGGTCGTCTCGGCCCACGCCACCGCGTAGGGCGCGCCGCGCTCCCGGTAGGCCTGGGCGTCCAGCGCCGCGAACGGGGCCGGCAGGTCCATGCCGTGCTTGAGCGCGTTGCAGGCGAGTTCGGCCGCGGGCGCGAAGTCGAGGCGACCGGCCGCCACCTCGCGCGGGAGGTCGCCCAGCCGGGGCTCCAGGTGCCGCGCCGCGTCCTGCCAGGCCGCGTGGAGGTCGGGGTGGTCGTCGGCCCACGACTCGAAGACGGGACGCGTGCACAGCCCGACGGAGGCGTCGTAGAGCGCGACTGCGAGCTGGTAGGTGTCCGCGGAGTTCAGCGGCACGGCCGCGGCGAGGTCGCGGTACCCGTCCTCGAAGAAGCCGACGAAGTGCTCCGGGACGCCGAGGCCCGCCTCAACCAGGGCCTCGGCGACGAGGAAGTCGACGAACGAGTCCTCGGCGCCCTCGAGCCGTGGCTTGACGAAGACCGTGGGCGGCACGGTCTGCGTGGTCCAGGCGACGCCGCCGTCGCCGGGCATCCCGATGACGAAGTCGCTGCCGGCGTAGTGGAACAGTTCCTCCGGGGCGTCCGGCGGCAGCCACGACTCGGGGTAGGAGACCGGGTCCAGCGACTCGACCAGCGGCAGCAACGTCTCGGCGACCGCCGGGTCGAGCGTCTCGAAGTCCCGCTCCGCGTCGAGCACCAGCGCGCCTGGCGCGTGCTCGTCGCGGATCGACTCGACTGCGGGCGAGAGGTCACGCCGGTCGAACATCAGGCCGCGAGCGCGAGTTGGGCGAGGAGCACCACGACGAGGAACCCGGACACGCCCACGGTCGCGAGCACGATCTTCGTTGCCTTGCTCATGGGCACCCGTTCCGGCGGCGACGATTTAAGCCTTCGAGTTTCGCGACGGGCGCTCGGCCGCGGCGCCGGTCCACGGCGTCAGTCGTCGACCGCGGCGCCGACGTTCGAGCGACGCGCGACGTCCTTCCACCGCCCGCTCCAGAAGCGCCCGGTGTTGACCGCGGCCTTCAGGTAGTAGTCGGCGAGGAGGGCGGCGTAGATGGCCGGGAGACCGAGGCCGATCCCCGGCGCCAGCGAGAGGCCCGCGATCGAGACGGCGAAGCCGGCGGGGAGCGCGAGCGCCGCCAGCGGGAGCCGGACGACGTAGGTGGCGGCGACGGTGCCGTACAGCGGCCAGCGCGTGTCGCCGGCGCCGCGCAACCCGCCCCGCATCGTCCGCGAGAGGCTGAACGCCCCCACGGCCAGCGCGAACACGCGGACGAACGTCACCGTCAGCGCGACGTGCTGGGTCCCGAACGCGAGCGCGATCGGCCGCGCGAGCAGGACGATGGCGGCCGCGATCAACAGCTGGGTCGCCAGCCCGAGGCGGGCGACCTGCCAGCCGTAGTCGTCGGCCGCCTCGTCGTCGCCCGCGCCGATCGACTGGCCGACGAGCGTCGAGGCGGCCGTCGCGTACCCCCAGGCGGGCATCATCGCCAGCAACACCACCCGGCGGCCGATGGCGTAGGCCGCGAGCGACGGCGTCCCGAGGACGCCGAGCACGAACAGGAACGGGAACCGGCCGAACGTCTGCGAGAGGCGCATTCCCGCGAGCGGGAGGCTCACGCGCACGATCTCCGCCATCACCCCGAGGTCGACCTGCGGGCCGGCGAGCGGCAACCGGACCGCGTACCAGTCCGTGAGCAGGAGCGCGAAGAACACCGTCGCCGCCAGCGCGTTCGCGACCGCGGTCCCGATGGCGGCGCCGGCGACGCCGAGCGCGGGGAACGGACCCAGCCCGAAGATGAGCACCGCGTTGAGCACGACGTTCGTCGGGAGCGTCAGGACGCGGACGTACATCGGCGTGCGGGTGTCGCCCGTGCCCGCGAGCGCGCGGGCGGCGATCATGCTCCAGAAGCGGAAGGCGAGCGAGACCATCACGATGCGGAGGTAGGTCGCCCCCAGGGCGATGGCGCGGGGGTCCTGGGAGAGGAGGCCGACGAGTCGGTCTGCGAACAGCCACGCCACCACCGTGAGCGGGATCGAGACCAGCAGCGAGAGCCACAGCGACTGCTTGACAGCGACGTTGGCGCGGTGGGGCTGGTCTGCCCCCGTGAACCGCGAGACGACGCTGATGGTTCCGCTCGTGAGCGCGAGCGACAGCCCGAACCCGATGAAGTAGTACTGGAACCCGAGTTCGAGCGCGGCGATGGCGGCGTCACCGAGCGCGATGCCCACCATCAGGAAGTCCGCCATCCGGAGGAGGACCCGGAGCCCGCCGGTGACCATCACCGGGACCGCGAGGTCGAACGCCTCCTCTCCCATCTCCCGGTCGACCACGCCGACGCGAGAGAGCGCCACCGGGAACAGGAACAGCACCTCCCGAACCCGACCTCGGACGGTCATGGCCCGAAAGCACGTGAGTCGCCACCGAGTAGCTTGGGGAAGGGGCAGTCGGCCCGCCTACTCGGCTCCAGGGTCGCGGACCAGCGGTTCGTCGGCGTCGGCCGGCACGCCGGACGCGTCGGCGACGTCGTCGTGGGGGTGGCCGTGATCGTGGGAGTGGCCGTGATCGTGGGAGTGGCCGTGACCGTGATGTGCGCCGGCACGGGGACCGTCGTCCGGTCCCTCGTCGGGCCGGTCGCCGTCGCCGTGGACGAACTCGGCGGCGTCGCGCTCGCCGGCCGCGAACGCCGCGGCGCGGTCGGCCATCGCTGCCGGGTCGAGGACGCCCTCCGCGGCGAGGAGGTCCTCGAAGGCGGCGAGCCACTGGCGGTAGTAGGCGTCCTCGACGGCGGCCGCGTCGGTGCCGTCGGGGTCGCCCGCCGCGACGGCCGCCGCCAGCCGGTCCTGGAACGCCGACCACTCGAACAGGTCGTCGTGGCGGAGCCGGACCACCAGCGCGAACGCGCGGGCCTGCCAGGGCGCGGCGAAGACGGCGTCGCCGTCGTCGGTCGGGAGGTCGGTCGCGTCCCGGACGTCGGCCATCGTCTGCTCGACGGCGGCCGAGCGGGTGGTCGCGGGGAGCGTGCGCCCGCCGTCGGCCGCCGGCGCGCCGACGAGGCGCTCGACCCCGATCATGGCGTCGCGGGTGACGACCTCGGCCAGTTCCTCGCGGCTCATCCCCTCGGTCTCCGGGGGCTGCTGGGGGAGGACCACGTAGCGAACCTCGGAGCTCGAATCCCACACCCGCACCTCGACGTCGTCGGGGAGCGCGACGCCGAACGCCTCGCGGAGCGTCGCGCGCGGGCGCTTGACGATCTTCGAGCGGTAGGGCGGCGACTTGTACCAGGTCGGCGGCAGGCCCAGCACCGGCCACGGGTAGCACGAGCAGAGCGTGCAGACGACGACGTTGTGGACGTCCGGGGCGTTCGCCTCGACCGCGAGCGCGGTGCCCTGGACGCCGGTGTAGCCCATGTCCGCGATGGCGGCGGTCCCGTCTTCGAGTAGCCACTCGCGGTAGTTCGGGTCGGTCCAGGCCCGGGCGACGATCTCCGCGCCGTTCATCGGACCGATCTCCTGCTCGTAGGCGCTCACGATCTCGTCGACGGCGTCCGTCGAGAGCAGTCCCTCCTCGATGAGCAGCGACTGGAGCGCCCGCGCGCGGTCCTCGGGGGCCACGTCGTCGGTCGGTATCGGGTGGTCGCCCGGGCCGGGCCGGTCGGGGTCGGTCATGCCACCCGCTGTCGTGGCCAGCCGCTTAACCGTTGTCCCGGACGGAGGCGGCGACCAACTGGACGGCCGCGTCTCGACCCCCTCACGCCGATTCGAGGTACGGCTCCCAGAGGTCGACCGTCACGCTCGTGTCGGGGTCGGCGTCCTCGCCCCACAGTTCCGTCCCGTCGAAGCGCACCGCGTAGAGCGGTTCGGGCTGCTCGCCCTCGCCGTGGGCGTGCGCGTCCGGGAACACGTGCGTGCCGCGGTGGGCCGCGACCGTGCCGCGCGCGCGCCGGACGTACTCCGGACACCGGGTGTGGCCCTCGGGGTGCAGGTTCTTCACCCGGACCGCGTCGCCCTCGTCGAAGGCCGGCTCGACGGGGTCGCGCTCGCTGTCTCCGCCCGAGTCGATCACCGACCGCAGGAAGGCCGCGAGGTCGGGGTCCGTCCGCTCGGGCACCGTCGCCTCGCCGGCGGCGAACGACCCGGCGCGCGCGGCGAGCGTGGCCGCGTCGACGACGTCCTCCTCAACCAGGAGCCGCTCGGCCGCCGCGAGCCAGCGCTCGTAGTAGCCCGCGGACAGGTACCACGCCGGATCCATCCGCTCGATGGCGTGCCGGAACGCGTCCATCGTGTAGTGGCCCTGGGCCATCGTCACGAGCACCGTCGCGAAGGCCACGCCCTCCCAGTCGTCGTGGAACGGCGACGCCGCCGCCTCGCGCTCGACCGGCCCGAACCCGTCCATCCCGCCGAGGTCGTGGACGCCGTCCATGCACCCGGGCGCGTCGGCGACGGACTTGAAACCAGGGGGCAGTCGGGCGCGACGGGCGACGGCTGGAGGACAGGTGCGGAGCGAACGCGAGCGACGGACGACGGCTGGAGGACAGGCGCGGGGTGGCCGGGTCGGAGGAGGGGCGGTCAGTCCACGTCGCGGTCGCCCAGCCACTGCTCGGGCACCTGGATGACGTACCGGCCGTTCTCCCGGAGCGCGATGATGTACTCCTCGCGGTCGAACAGCTCCATCAGGTTGAGTTCGTACTCGCCGGGTTCGACGATCTTGATGCTCTCGAACTGGTCGTTGAGTTGCTCGCGGAGCTCGGCGAGGTCGGGGCCCTCCTCCTCGGTCGGTTCGGAGACGACGCGGCCGTCGTCGGGTGCGGGCGGCCCGTCGCCGGCGGTCGCGAGCGGGTCCACCCCGGGCGCGTCGGTCGCGTCGTCCGCAGAGGTGCCGGTCGCATCGTCCGCGGAGGTACCGGTCGCGTCGTCCGCAGAGGTGCCGGTCGCGTCGGTCGCGGCGACGTCCGCCGCTCCCTCGGAGAGGTCTTCGGGGGCCGCCAGGTCCGAGCGGGCGCTGGCCTGCGCCGCGTCTTCGCCGTCGGGGTCGGTCTCCTCGGCGACGATGATGTCGCCGTCGTCGTCCTCCTGATCCGGCCAGGGCGCGTCGGAACGGGGCGACGCCGCGTCGGCCTCGTCGCCGGCGGTCGCGGCGGCGGCCGGCGCGTCTCCGTCGGCGGCCGGTGCGTCCTCGTCGGCGTCGCTCCCCACGAGGTTGCGGACGGTCGAGGCCGCCCGCCCGACCGTCCCGGTGACCTCCTCGTCGCCGGCGGGCGGGTCGGCATCCGGCGGCTCCTCGGGAATGTCGGCGCCTTCCGGGTGAAACTGGAACGCGTTGCCGCCACACTCCGGACAGCCGCTGAGCATCTCCTTGGACCCGTCCGGGAAGACGTGTCCACACGTCGTACACTGGTGTGGCATCTCGGGCGGTCAGCCTCTGATGAGCGTGCTGATGAGCTGTTCGTCCTTGTGGAGCGTCTCGATGCGGTTGGCCGGCCCGATCACCGTGAGCTTGGCGTCGTCTTTCTTCCCCATCAGCCGTCCGAGCACGCCGACGTCGTTGCTGCCCGTCGGGTAGCTCTCGATCTCGATCCCGGTGAACTCGTCGGGATTGATCTCGCTCATCGTCACCTCGATGAGCTTGGACTCCTCCTCGGGCGAGAGTCCGCGTTCGAGGATGACGATGTTGCCGTCGTGGACGGTGTCGAGGATGAGCCGGATCTTCTCCATCGTCCGGAGTCCGTCGAGTCGGTCGCCGCTGATGAGGTCGACCTGGACGCCGTCGGCCTCGTCGTCGTCTGGGGCGTCGAGTTCCGGCATGGTCAGGAGAAGTACTCCGAGATCTTGTCGTACACTTCCTCCATGTTGTCCCCCTCCAGCGCGGAGAGGGGCACGGTCTCGTGCTGGGGGAAGGCGTTGTTGATGCGCTGCACCGACGCCTCGTCGAGGTCGATCTTGTTGGCGAGGATCAACACCGGCAGGTCCTGGCTCTCGATGATGCCGATCAGCATCGTGTTGACC
>JBDGSV010000065.1:0-12452 GCA_042217375.1 Haloarculaceae archaeon
CGAGTTCGTGGTCCCGCTGTACGACATGGCCTACACGACGACCTACTGGCTCGAAGTGATCGCCAGCGGCTTCCGCGACGCGACGTCGCTGCCCGTCAGCGTCGAGCTCTACGCGGTGAACGTCGACGTCGACGACCTGATCCGCGCGGCGGAAGTGGCCGACGAGTACGGCGAGCGCGTGCTGTTCGGCTACGACGCCTCGAACGCGCGCGCCGCGCTCCGGCGCATGAAGGCCGACGACCGCGAGGGACGGACGTTCGGCGAGTGATTCCGGGCACACGAGGCAAGGCTTTTGAGCGGATCGACCGACGCCCCGGTATGGCTCCCTCCACCGGCACCCTCCTGCGCGAGAGCGCACCGGTCGCAGTCGTGGTCGGCTTCTGGCTCGTCCTCTCGTGGTTCGGCCGCGAACCGGCGATCGCCACCGGCGTCAGGTACGCGGGCGTCCTCATGGGCCTCCTCTACGCGGTGGTCCGTGGCGTCCGCCTCGCCGACGCGAGCGCGGCGCACCCGGCGCCGAGCGACGCGGGCGAACTCCTCGCGGAGAACGTCCGGGTCGCGGTCCCGGCCGGCGCCTGGTTCCTGGCGGCGGTGCTCGTGGACTTCGCCGCCGAACTCTGGCGACCGCTGGTCGGCGTCGGCCTGTTCACCTCGCCCGCCGCCGGTCTCTCGTTCGTCTTCACCGCGACTGGCGTGCTGACGGTCGTGCTCTACGCCGTCGCGGTCGGCCTGCCCCGGGTTCGTGACGAGCCGTCGGCGCGCCCCGACGCCGCCGGCGACGCAGCCACGGCCGACTAGCTGCTCAGCGCGGTCGCCCGCCAGTCGCGGAGGTCGGTCCGGTCCCGCGTGTCGGGGGGCAACTCGGCGAACCACCGCGCCGCGGAGATCTCGTCGTCGGGGTCCGACACCGACGGGTCGTGGGTCTCCGCGAGGGCGGCGAACACCGGCATCACGCCCCAGGCCGCGTGGTCGGCGCACCGGAACTCGACCCGCGTCAGGTAGGCCAGCCCCTCGTAGTCGACGCGCACGCCCGCCTCCTCGGCGAGTTCGCGCTCCGCGGCTTCCCGGAAGCTCTCGTCGGCCTGCTGCTCGCCGCCGGGGAGCACCCAGAGCCCGACGCCCTCGTGGCGGACGAGCAGGAGTTCGCCGGACGGCCGGTAGACGACCGTGTGCACCCCGTACGGCGTCCCGGTCTGCCGGACCCGCTCGGCCAGCGTCCGGAAGCGCGAGCGCGAGACCTGCCGGCGCCGGACGAACTCGGCGGGGTCGGCCTGTCCCCCGGTGAGGCGGTGGTAGACCCGCTCCGCGTTCTGTTCGGCCTCGTCGGCCAGGTACCACAGGTCGTCGAACATTACGGGGCTCGCTCGCGGCGGCGGCTGGCTGGCGGTGGCGACGGCGGCGTGACCGAGAACGTCATTTCCGGCAGTTCGACCGGGGACGCAATAAGCCTTCGACCCCTCGCCGCTCTCGAATCAGTCCCTTTTTACCGGATGCTGGCGAATCCGGTGACATGAGCTTCGAGGAAGACGACCGCGTCGTACTCCACGACGAACACAGCGAGTTCGACGGCCAGGTCGGCACCGTCACCCAGGTGATGGAGACGATGTTCGGCGACGAGACGTACACCGTGAGCTTCGACGACGGGCAGGAGGCCGGCATCTCCGAGGACGCGCTCGACCCCGCCGACGAAGACGAGTAACGCCACCCGGATGTCCGCGGTCCCCTTCCACTACGTCGACCTGCGTACCTTCTGCTACGCGACCGAAGACGAGAAGCGCGTCGAGCAGGCCCTCCGCACCTTCCTCCCCGAGGAGACCGAGGTCGAACGCGTCGAGAACGAGGGCTACCACGGCGACCGGATCGTCGTCCTCTCGGCGCGCCTGGAGAACGCAGACGACGTCCGCTACGTCCTCCGGGCGCTGACCGATCTCGACGACTTCGACCGCCTCCTCGCGGAACTCCCCGAGCGCGTCGACGACAACTGCTCGCTGTTCGTCCACCTCGACAAGCAGGCGGCGTTCCGGGGCGACGTCGAACTCGGCGAGGGCATCGCCCTCCGCGCGAAGGTCGAAGCCTACCCGGCCAAGCGCGAGACGGCGGTCGAGAACGCCCGCGAGGCGCTCCGGGACCTGTAGCCGCACGCGTCCCGCCACGTCCGCGCCCCGTTCGTTTTGCGCGCTAGACACAATATTGAAAAATATCGCGACGCAACCTCCGGGTGGCCTGTCATGGTCGAGATCATCACTGCCGACCAGCTCGCGTCGCTGCAGGAGGCAGACGAGCCGTACACGCTCGTCGACACCCGGCCGGAGGCGAGCTACGAGGCGTGGCACGTCGCCGGCGCCGAGAACTACCCGTTCAGCACCGACGACGAACTCGACGCGGACGCGCTGCGGGCGTTCGAGTCGGCCGTCGACGGTTCGGGCGCGGTCGTCGAGCCCGTCGTGACTGTGTGTGCGAAGGGCGTCTCTTCGCGCGCGCTCGCCGACGAACTCGCGCACACCGACGCCTACGGCGACGCCGACGTCCGGACCGTCGACGACGGCATGGAGGGCTGGAGCAGGGTGTACGACGTCGCCGAGGTCGCGACCGGGCGCGACGACCTCGAACTGCTCCAGGTCCAGCGTCGCGCCAAGGGCTGTCTCGGCTACGTCGTCGGCTCGCCCGCCCGGGGCGAGGCGGCCGTGGTCGATCCAACCCGCCACACCGACGAGTTCGTCACGGCCGCCCGCGAGCGCGGATACGAGATCACGCACGTGTTCGACACGCACGTCCACGCCGACCACGTCAGCGGCGGACGGAAGCTGGCCGACGAGGTCGGCGTCCCCTACCACCTCAGCGAACGCGCCGCCGAGCGGGGCGTCGAGTACGAGTACGACGCGCTCGGGCGCAACGAGGTCGTCCACGTCGGCGACGTCGAGGTCAAGGCGCTCCGGACGCCCGGTCACACGACCGAGATGGCGAGCTACCTGGTGGCCGACGAGGCGGTGCTGACCGGCGACACCCTCTTCGTCGACGGCGTCGGGCGGACGGAACTGGAGTTCGGCGAACAGAGCGCCGCGCGGGGCGCCGAGCTACTGTTCGAGTCGATCCGCGGCCGCCTGATGGCCCTGCCCGACGACGTGACCGTCCTCCCGAGCCACGTCACCGTCACCGAGGAGGGCGAGTTCGCCAGCGGCGTGCCGGGCGAACCGGTCACCGCCCACGTCGGCACGTTGCGGACCTCGCTGGACCTCCTGGGGCTCGACGAGGCGGCGTTCGTCGACGACGTGGCATCGAACGTCCCGGAGAAACCCCCGAACTACGAGACGGTCATCGACGTCAACCGCGGCGTCGACGACCGGCCGGCGCCCCAGGAGGCGACGGAACTCGAACTGGGGCCGAACAACTGCTCGGCAGGCTGACCCGGCGACGGGCTTTTTCGTCGCCGGTCCGTCTGGACCGGCGTGGACTGCACCTACTGCGGTTGCGACGTGACCGCCCACGATCCGGTGTTCGTCACGGAGCGCGCCGACGAGGGCGACGAGACGGTGCCGGTCGGACAGTTCTGCAACTACGGCTGTCTCGTCGCGCACGTCGAGGCCGAGGACCTGGTGACCGGGACCGCCTGCAACTGGCCGCCGGAGGACTAGTCTGTCCGCTCGGCCGCGAGGACGCCGACCTGCTCGTGGATCAACTCGACGGCCGTCAGCGCGAACCCGGCGTCGGTGAGCGCGTCGGCGAGCACCCCCACCGTGGCCGGATCGTCGACCTCGGGCGTGTAGAACGGGTCGTCGGGGTCGGGGGCGCCGAAGAACATCACGTCGCCGAGGACGAACCGCCGCGGGCCGAGGTCGGCGATCACCTGGATCGCCTCGCGCTTCTCGGCGTCCGAGAGGTGGTGGAGCGCGAAGTTCGAGGTGACGACGTCGACCGGGCCGTCGACGTCCGGCTCGCGGAAGGTGCCCGTCCCGAATTCGACGCCGTCGAGCCCCCGCTCGGCGGCCTTCTCGCGCGCCTGAGCGAGCATCCCTTCGCTGATGTCACGGCCGATCACCCGGCCGGCCAGCGGCGCCAGCGCGAGCGCGACGGCGCCCGTGCCACAGCCGAGGTCGAGCACCACGTCGTCGGGCGTCGGCGCGGCGTGGTCCACGACGAGCGAGACGCTGGCGCGGTACTCCTCGGTCTGGTTCTCGGTCTCGTCGTACTCGGGGGCGAGTTCGTCGAAGCGGGCGGCGTGTTCGTCCAGCGACTTCTTCATGGCCGGGCGAACGGGCGCGTCGCCAATGAACGGCTCGGCTCGCGGCGCCGGCGGTCTCACTCCGGCTCGTCGAGGCGCCCCCGGCGGACGCCCGGTTCGACGAACGCGTCCGACTGGCGCTCGCGGTTGCGAGACGCGACGCGGCCCCACTCCCGGAGGCCGGCCCGGACTTCCTCGGCCTCGAACCCGACCACCTCGCCGACGGCGACGAGTTCGCGCGGCGCCCGCAACTGGAGGTGCGAGGCGGCGTCGCCGCTGACGACGTAGGGGACGTCGTACTTCCGGACGAGGTCGCGGAGCTTCCGGAGGCCCTCGACGGCCTGGACGCGGGGCCCGCCGTCGCTCCGGAGCACGCCCGCGAAGTTGAACTCCAGGCGGACGCCGTTCTCGGCGGCCGCCTTCGCGAGGACGTGGTTCACGTCGCCGTCCCGCATCGGGTGGGCGAGCACGTCGAGGCGGTCCTGCTCGACGCCGAACCGGTTGAGGCCGCCGCCGTGCAGGCAGACCACGGTCCGGCGGTCGCGGTGGGTCCCGAGGAAGCCGCTGGCGCGCGAGCGGTCGCCGGCGCGGATCTCGACGCCGTCGACCACGTCGACGCCGTAGGCCTCGGTGATGCGGTCGGCGTCGTAGTCGGTCATGGCGTCGCCGTGGTTCCGGATCACGAGGCCGTCGTACCCCTGTTCGGCCGCCGTGAGCGCCATGCGCGCGACCGTCGACTCCCCGTCCGGGCGGGCGTGGACGGCCTCGTAGAGCATGGCCGGCTCTCGACGCCGGGCGGTCTTTGCAGTTGCGGGTCCCGCTCACGCCGGCGGCTGGTGGTCGATGGACGAGACCGTCGCCCGCCAGTAGGGGAGGTCCCCGTCCGGCAGGTTCCACTCGACCCGGGCGCGCGTCGGCACGCGCAGGCCGCCGCGCGAGACGTAGTCCTCGAAGTAGCCGGTCCACGGCGTGAAGGCGTCCGTCTCCTGCCGATACCGGCGCCCGGCGTGGACGCGCTCGACCAGGTCGCGGTCGTCGAAGTGGAACGTCAGCGAGGCGGTCCCGCCCCGGTGTTCGACGGTCGCCCGGGCCGTCCGGTCGTCGATCGGCGCCCACTCGACGCCCGCGGCCGGCAGGAGCGCGGTCGGGAACCAGACGCACTCCGCCAGGTACCGCAGCAGTTCCCCGTCGTCCATCTCCGGGCCGGGGTCCGCCTCGGCGACGGTGACCGCCGAGAGGAGCTTCGCCCGGAGCGACCCCTGTCCGTCCACGTAGGCGTCGACGACGCGCACCGGAACTCGCGGCGCGACCTCGATGCGAGCGTCCCAGACGAACCCCGGCGGGTCGGTCGTGAAGTGCTGCGTCGCGGTGAGCGGCTTCCAGGGAGCGGACGCGTCCCCGCCCAGCCGGAACTCGCCGCGCTGTTCGAGCCGGACCGTGCCGACGGCGGGTCGCCCGTCCTCGATCGCGGTTCGCAGGTAGCGTCGGACGGGGTCGGGGAGGTCGGACAGGGCGGCCGCCGAGAACGGCCCGCCCGCGGGCGAGCGACTCGCCGCCAGCAGATCGTCGACCCGTCGTGCGATCGCCCGGTCGAAGCGCGCGCGCCCGACGCCGGCGGCGGCGGCCACGCCGCCGAGCGCGAGGCCGGCCGCGCCGAGGTACCGCTTCAGGCTCATGTGCGTGCGACCAGACGGTGCCCGTGCCTATCACCGTAGGGGTCGCCGGCCCGTTCCGGCCGTTTTTTGGTCCGCCAGCCCGTCGCTCGCGGCGTGAAGCACCTCCCGAAGCACCTGCGCCCGCGGTGGCGCTACCTGGCGGTGGGACTGGAGTCGTGGCCCGACGCCGAGGTCGACCGGGGCCGCTTCCAGCGCCACCTCTGGTACGCGGCGCAGAACCTCCTCGGCGACGCCGGGAGCGCGCGCCTCTCGCTGGAGGTGCTCGGGTTCGCCTTCGAGGACGGCGTCGGCGACGCGGTGGTCCGGGTCCGGCGCAGCGAGGTCGAACACGCCCGCGCGGTGCTGGCCTGCCTCGACGCCGTCGACGGCGACCCGGTCGGCGTCACGGTCCGGGGCACGAGCGGCACAGTTCGTGCCTGTGAGGAAAAGTATATACGACGCCCACTTGAATCCAAAACACAGAGCGAAGTCGTGTTCGAGGACGCCAGTCGGCCCGCGTTCGAGCGGTCTGGACGGATCGACGTCGCGGTCGACGGCGCGTTCGCGGGGGCGACAGAACTAGATTTCGATTGAGTAACTATGCAGGGACAATCCCAACAGCAGGCCTACGACCGGGGGATCACCATCTTCTCTCCGGACGGACGGCTGTACCAGGTCGAGTACGCACGCGAGGCGGTCAAGCGCGGCACGGCGAGCATCGGCGTCCGGACCGCGGGCGGCGTGGTGCTGGCAGTCGACAAGCGCATCCGCTCGCCGCTGATGGAGCGCACGAGCGTCGAGAAGATCCACAAGGCCGACGACCACATCGGCATCGCGAGCGCGGGCCACGTCGCCGACGCGCGACAGCTCATCGACTTCGCCCGCCGGCAGGCCCAGGTGAACCAGCTCCGCTACAGCGAGCCCATCGGGGTCGAGACGCTCACCAAGGACGTCACCGACCACATCCAGCAGTACACCCAGGTCGGCGGCGCTCGCCCGTTCGGCGTCGCGCTCATCATCGGCGGCATCGAGGACGGCGAACCGCGCCTCTACGAGACGGACCCATCGGGCACGCCCTACGAGTGGAAGGCGCTCGCCGTCGGCGCCGACCGCGGCGAGATCCAGAACTTCCTCGAGGAGAACTACGAGCCGGAGATGGACCTCTCGGCCGGCATCGGGCTGGCGCTCCGCGCGCTCGCGTCGGTCAACGAGGACGGCCTCCGGCCCGAGGGCATCGGCGTCGCCACCGTCAGCGTCGAGACCGAGGAGTTCGAGGAACTCGCCGACGAGGAGGTCGAGTCCCACCTCGTCGAGCACGACCTGCTCGGCAGCGAGGAGTAGTCCGACCGCCGTTTTCGACGTTCGATCGCAGCCGACAGCCGCGGCACCCGCTCCCCGCCGTCGCGACGCGGACCGCTAGACGCGGTACACGAACAGGTCCGCGAACGACCGGACGAGGCTCGCGACCAGTATTCCGACCGCGACGACGAGGAGGAGCAGCAGGATGCCGACGCCGGCGGGCGCGGGCGTGGCGTCCGCGAACAGGACCGGGAGGGCGCTGGCACCGAGCAGCACGCCGACGACGGCGACGGCGGCCTCGGCTCCACGGACGAGCGCGTAGCCCGGCCGCGTGGCGACGCGGTCCCGGACGGGCTCGTCCGACCGGTGGAGGCGGTAGCCGGTGGCGAGCGCTTCGAGGAACACGACGACCACCAGCACGAGGCCGACGACGGGGAGCAGGACGAGCGCGAGGAACTGCCCGTCGCCGAGCACGGGGTGGTCGACGATCGCTCTGGCGTCGAAGACTCGGAAGAAGCCGCCGACGCCCAGGACGAGCGCGCAGAGGACGCCCGCGAACTTCGCCGCCTGGAGGGGCCTGGCCCTGACCACGTCCGCAACGCCGGCGAGCCGAGTGGAGCGAGCCATGCCGTGGTGCCCGCCCGGCCGGGAGAAAACTGTTCGGTTCGATGAAACCGGCGGTTCAGTCACTCCCGGTCCCGGTCGCGTGCCGCGAGGCGACACCTTTTATTTGCGGCAGTCGTAGCCAGTGCTATGATATCGCTTGACGAGGCGGTGACGGCCCGTCTCGAGTCCCACGGACAGCGGTTCGAGGTCCTGGTGGACCCCGACGCTGCGCTCGCCATCAAGCGCGGCGAGTTCGACGGCGACCTCGAGGACGTCATCGCAGCCGAGGACGTCTTCGAGGACGCGTCCCGTGGCGACCGCCCGCCGGAGGAGTCGCTCGAAGAGGTGTTCGAGACGACCGATCCCCTGGAGATCATCCCGGAGGTCATCCAGCGCGGAGAGATCCAGATCACGGCCGAGCAGCGCCGCGAGATGCAGGAGCAGAAGCGCAGACAGCTCATCCAGCGCATCGCGCGCAACGCCGTCAACCCGCAGATGGACGACGCGCCCCACCCGCCCGAGCGCATCGAGCGCGCCCTGGAGGAGGCGGGCTTCCAGGTCGACCCGATGGAGCCGGTCGAGAACCAGGTCGACGACGCGCTCGACGCGCTCCGTCCGATCATCCCCATCCGGTTCGACGAGATGACCGTCGCGGTCCAGTTGCCGCCCGACTACGCCGGCAGCGGCCAGGCGCAGGTCCGCCAGTTCGGCGACCTCGAACGCGAGGAGTGGCAGAACGACGGCTCGTGGATCGGCGTCGTCACCTTCCCCGCCGGGATCCAGAACGACTTCTACGACCTGGTCAACGAAGTCTCGTCCGGCACGGCCGAGACGCGCGTCGTCAAGGACGAGGACGAACTCAGCACGCGCTGACCGGCTACCCCTGCTTGAACCCGAGCAGGAAGCCGCCGGTGAATCCCGCCGAGATCGAGAGCGTCGAGAGGAGCGTCATCAGCCAGGACGGGGGCTGCCCGCTCGCCGCGTTCTGGCTGGCGTGGACCAGGCCGGCCGTGAGCGCCTCCCAGTCGACGGTGACGATCCCCCGCGACTCCAGGAGCTTGAACAGCGCCAGTTCCACCCCGACCAGGACGGCGATGATCTTCGCGACTTTCTTGGCCGCGAACCCGACGATTCCCCCGACGACCGCGCCGCTCCCGAACTCGATGCCGAGTTGTTTGAGATGGATGTCGAATGGCACGACGAGCGCTCCGCATCCGGCGTGTAAGGCTCTTGTGGCACGCGCCCGACGGCGCGTCCCGGAGCCGGCCACACTTGAACTGCCGGACTGATCCGGCAGCAGACCCTCCCGCGGCGCGCCGCTACGGGCGAGCGATGACTACCCGTGGTCCCCGGACGGTTCCGGACCAGCCGAGCCACAGCGACGAGCGCGTGGTGTCGCTCGACGACCGCCGGCAACTCGCCTACGCCGAGTACGGGTCGCCCGACGGGGCGCCCGTCCTGTTCCTCCACGGGACCCCGGGGTCGCGCCGCCTGGGCGCCCTCGTCGACGCGCCGGCCAGGGAGCGCGACGTCCGCGTCCTCGCGCTCGACAGGCCCGGGTACGGTCGCTCCACGCCGTGGCCGGACCGCACGGTGACCGACGCGCCCGACTTCGTCGCACCCGTTCTCGACGACGCCGGCGTCGAGCGCGCCGGCCTGGTCGCGTTCTCCGGCGGGTGCCCGTACGCGCTCGCGACCGCCGCGGCGAACCCGGACCGCGTCGGGCGCGTCGACGTCGTCGCGGGCGCCGTGCCGCCGTCCGTCCGCGAGGCCGCACCGCTCTCGCCGCGACTCGTCGAGACGCTGGCGACGGCGGCGCCGCCGCTCCTCGGGGGCGCGTTCCGCGTCCAGGCCTGGCTGGCCGGCCGCGACCCGTCGCTCGTCGCCGCCCAGTACACCGCCGACGGGAGCGACCCGGTCCCGGAGGCGACGGCGGCGCTCCTGGCGGCCGACTTCCGGGAGGCGGTCGCGCGCCACCGCCGCGGCGTCGTGACCGAGTTCCGCGACGCGGCGACCGACTGGGGCGTCTCGCTCGACGCGATCGACGCCGACGTCTGCCTCTGGCACGGCGCGGACGACGCGAACGTGCCGATCGAGGACGCCAGGCGGCTCGCGTCCCGCCTGCCGACCGCCCGGTTCGAGACGCTCCCGGACGCCGACCACCTCCGCGCGCTGCTCCGGAGCGCCCCCGAGGTGCTGGCCCGGCACCGGGCGCGGTGAACGGCGCCGCGCTCGTCCCGGTCCCGACCCGGATCGGCGGACGAATCGGTGCCTATTTTTATCACAGGGCGATCCGTGACAGAACACACCGACGCTGGGAGGCGGGGGAGCGAGCCAGATGAGACAGGGGAGACAGCGGACGGGGCGGGGACAGACGTCAGTCGTCGGTCTCGCGCTCGTCATCGCAATCGTACTGATCGGGATCACGACGGTCGTCGTCTTCGGGGGAATGGCGCTCGACGACCTGCAGCACTCGGCGCAACTTTCGCAGGCCGAGGCGGCGCTCACGCAGGTCGACTCGACGGGCGCGCGGGTGGCGCTCGGGAGCAGCGACGTCCAGACGGTCTCGCTGGGGAACGCCGGCCAGACCGGGCAGGTCGCCGCGCGGGCCACAGGTCGCATGGTCATCGAGACCGAGGACGGCACCGAGTACGTCAACCAGACGCTCGGCACCGTCACCTACGAGCGCGGCGGCGACGTCGTCGCCTACCAGGGCGGCGGCGTGTGGCGCGGCACCGGCAACGAGAGCCGGATGGTCTCGCCCCCGGAGTTTCACTACCGCGACGAGACGTTGACGCTCCCGGCGGTCGTGGTGAACCCGACCGAGACGGGGACCGGTGACCGACTCACGCTCGAAGACAACGGCAGCCGGGTCGGACTCGGGCCCGGGACGGTCGACAGCCAGGTCCTGACAGTGCGCGTCACCAGCGACTACTACATGGGGTGGGCGCGCTACTTCCGGACGCGCATCGACGGCGTGACCGTCCACGTCGACCACCAGAACGAGACCGTCGAGGCCGACCTGGTCCGCCTCGACCTGGACGGCGACTTCGATACCGGGCTGGTCGCGAGCGGCGACGTCAACGTCGACACGTCCGGGACGGTCGACACGACGATCGCCGCCGACGGCGGCGTGAGCGACAAGCACGGCGCGATCACCTGCTCGGCCGGGGGCGGCGCGGACTGCTACGGCCGGCGAGGGTACCCCGACTGGATGGCCCTCGACGAGGCCATCGGGCGAGCGGTCGCTCACTCGGCGGCCAACGACCCCGACGCCGGAATCGACGGCTCGACCACGCTCGGGGCTGGCACGTACTACAGCGACGGCTTCCTGCTCGACGGCGAGACGCTCACGCTCGACGTCTCGTCTGGCAACGTGACCCTGTTCGTGGACGGGAACGTCGGTCTCAAGAACGGCCAGATCGAGGTCGTCGGCGGTGCCGGGACCAACCACACGGCCCGCATCTACACCACCGGCGACTTCGCCATGGTCAACGGGCTGTCCGAAGTGTCCGTCCAGTCCGGCGACGCGTCGCGGTTCCAGCTCTACGGCACCTCCGAGATGCAGTTCGCGATGGGCCAGAGCAAGGGGTTCACGGGCGCCGTGTACGCGCCGCGCGACACGTCCGCTCCCGGGTCGAACGACGCCGTGGCCGAGTACGGGCTGGTCTCGGCCACGGCCTCCTGCCCCTCTGACGTGGACGTCTGTCTCGGCCAGGGCAGCGGCGACGTGAAGGGCGCCATCGTCGGCGGCCCCGCGAGCATCGAGCAGGCGACGAGCTTCGAGTACGGCGAGAGCCTCCGGACGGTCGAACCCGCGTTCCCCGCCAACGCGACGCTCCCGCCACCGATCACGTACCTCCACATCTCGGTCAACCGGATCGACGTCGCCGGCGCCCAGTGGGCAGAGGGCACCGTCCCCCTCCCCGTCCCCCGCGTCGTCGCCACGCTCTCGGTCAGCGAGCAGGGCAGCGACGCCTACCGGCTCGACGCATCCGGGACCGCCGCCTCCGACCTCGTCGACGAGTATCGCTGGGACGTCGACGACGACGGCACGATCGACGCCACGACGACCGATCCCGCTCTGGTCGTCCACTGTCAGTCTGCCGGCGGGCCGCTGGACTGCTCGTCGCCGCCGGCGAACGCCTCCGTCACGGTCGTCGACACCGGCGGCGGGCAGCAGGACGCCGCCGTCGAGGCCTACCCGTCCCCGGACGGCGGCGGAGGCGGCGACCACCCGCCGAGCGTCGATACGTTCACCGTGACGGACGACAGCAGATGTACCGGCGGCGCGAGCTGTAACGGTCACGACGAGGCCACCTTCGACATCGCCTGGACGGTGACCGACCCGGACCACGACGTCGCACAGGTGACGGTCGAGGTCCTGCACTCCGGGCACGTCGTCAGGCAGTACTCGGGCCAGGGCGCCACCGAGACCTACACGCAGGACGGCCGCTACGGCGACCAGTACGCCGTCCGCGTCGAGGCGACCGACGGCAACGGGAACAGCGTCTGCGAGACGATCACCGACTCGGCGGCGAACGACGACGACAGCGACCAGACCGGGCCGGCGGCCTGCTGAGGCGATTCTCTCACCGCGCTCGCCCCCGCACCCGGAGTTCAGCGTAATTCAAGGTGGAGCCTCCGGCCTCAAGGAGCGACCGGAGGGAGCG
>JBDGSV010000056.1:0-12252 GCA_042217375.1 Haloarculaceae archaeon
AGCGGTTCATCTGGCCCATGGCGCAGTTCGGACAGATCATCAACATGTACCAGCGCGCCTACGCCTCGGCGGCCCGGCTGTTCGGGCTGATGGACGAACCCGCGCGCCTCGCCGAGGACCCGGACGCCGACCCGCTGGTCGTCGCGGACGGTGCCGTCGAGTACGAGGACGTGACCTTCGGCTACGACGTGGACGACCCCATCGTCGAGGACGTCTCGCTCGCGGCCGACGGCGGCGAGACGGTCGCGCTGGTCGGGCCGACCGGCGCCGGGAAGTCGACGCTACTGAAGCTCCTGTTGCGGATGTACGACGTCGACGAGGGCGCGATCCGCGTCGACGGCCAGGACGTCCGCGACGTGACGCTGCCGAGCCTCCGGCAGGCCATCGGCTACGTCAGCCAGGACACGTTCCTGTTCTACGGCACCGTCCGGGAGAACATCGCCTACGGCAGCTTCGACGCGCCGGACGAGGAGATCGTCGAAGCCGCGAAGGCCGCCGAGGCGCACGAGTTCATCAGCAACCTCCCGGAGGGCTACGACACCATGGTCGGCGAGCGCGGCGTCAAGCTCTCGGGCGGCCAGCGCCAGCGCATCTCTATCGCCCGGGCCATCCTCAAGGACCCGACCATCCTCGTCCTCGACGAGGCCACCTCCGACGTGGACACGGAGACGGAGATGCTCATCCAGCGGTCGCTCGACCGGCTCACCGCCGACCGCACCACCTTCGTCATCGCCCACCGCCTCTCGACGATCAAGGACGCGGACCAGATCGTCGTCCTCGAGGACGGCCGCGTCGTCGAGCGGGGCACCCACGAGGACCTGCTCGAAGCGGACGGGCTCTACGCCAACCTCTGGGGCGTCCAGGCCGGCGAGATCGACGAACTCCCCCAGGAGTTCATCGAGCGGGCGGCCCGGCGGCGCGCGCGCACGGACGCCGACGACTGAGCCGGCCACCCGAACACCTAACCCACCCCGCCTCGCCCACGTAGCCATGGCTGTTGGACTCGTCCTCCCGGACGACCTGGGGAACTTCGGGCTGGCGGAGACGGTCCGGTTCGCCCGGCTCGCCGACGAGGCCGGCTTCCACTCCGTCTGGAAGCAGGAGGCCTCCGGCAGCAACGGGCTGATGGCGCTGGCGGCGGCCGCACGCGAGACCGACGACGTGCGCCTGGGTTCGGGCGTCGCCAACGTCTTCTCGCGGACGCCCACCCTCCTCGGGATGAGCGCGGCCACGCTCGATCGACTCTCGAACGGCCGGGCAGTCCTCGGGGTGGGCGTCTCTTCGAAGCCCGTGGTCGGGACCTGGCACGGCCAGTCCTTCGACCGGCCGCTCCGTCGCCTCCGTGAGGCGATCGAGGTCGTCCGCGACGTGCTCGACGGCGGCACCGTCCACTACGAGGGCGAGATCTTCGAGGTCGGCCCCTACACGATGGCGCTCGACGCCGGCGACGTCCCCATCTACAACGGTGCGATGGGCCCGACGAACCGCCGGTTGACCGCGGAGTTCTGCGACGGGTGGCTCCCGGGATTCGTCCCGGCCGACCGGCTGGCCGACCTGGCGAGCGAGATGGCCGACGACGCGGCGGCCGCAGACCGCGAGCCCCCGACCGTCGCGCCCTGGGTGCCCACCGCCGTCGCCGAGGACGCCGACCACGCCGCCCGGCGCGCCCGCGAACTCGTCGCCCACGAGATGGCGATGGGGTACAACGAGGGGATGGAGCGGTACGGCTTCCGCGAGGAGGCCGACCGCGCGTTCGAGCGGTTCCGCGCCGGCGACCGGGCGGGCGCCGCCGAGGCCATCCCCGCGGAGATGGTCGACACCTTCGCGGTGTACGGCACGCCCGAGACGGTGCGGGCGCGCTACGAACGCCTCCTCGCGTCCGGCGCGGACGTGGTGGTGGCGATGCCGGCGTTCTCCGCGACCGGCGCGGAGGTCGAGACGCTGATCGAGACGCTCGCGTCGGTCTAGAGCGCGGCCGTCAGGTCGCTCGCCACGTCGGCGTGGGCCTCCCGCGCCCGGTCGAGGTCCGGCACCGCGGTCATCCCGAAGAATCCGTGGACGACGTCGTCGTAGTTCCGGTGTTCGACCGGCACGCCCGCCTCGGCCAGCCGGTCGGCGTAGGCGGCTCCCTCGTCCCGGAGTCCGTCGAACCCCGCCGTGACGACGGTCGCGGGCGCCAGCCCGGACAGGTCGTGGGCGTGCATCGGCGAGGCGTAGGGATGGACAGCGTCCACCTCGCGAGCGAGGTAGTGGTTCCAGCACCACTCCAGCCCGGGGCGGTTCGCCGGGTAGTCGGCGTTCTCCTCGTAGGAGTCGTAGTCGAGTCCCGAGTCGGTCACCGGGTAGAGCAGGACCTGATAGCCGACGTCGGGGCCGTCCTGGTCGCGGGCGCGGAGCGCGACGCAGGCCGCGAGGTTCCCGCCCGCGCTGTCGCCGGCCACGGCGAGGCGGTCGGGGTCGCCGCCCACCGAGTCGGCGTGGGCGGCGGCCCACTCGGTCGCCGCGTAGCAGTCTTCGAGCGGCGCGGGGAAGGGGTGTTCGGGCGCGAGCCGGTAGTCCACGGAGACCACCACCGCGCTACAGGCGTTGGCCATGGTCCGGCAGAGCGGATCGTGGGTGTCCCGGTTGCCGAAGACCCAGCCGCCCCCGTGGAAGTAGACGACGACCGGGTACGGGCCGTCGTCGCCGGGCCGGTAGACCCGGACCGGGAGGTCGCCCGCCGGGCCGGGAATCAGCAGGTCCCGGGCGACTGCGACGGGGTCGCCCTCGGCGTCGGGCCGTCGTTCCTCCCGGAGTCTGCGCGCCCCCTCGGGAGAGAGGACGTCGTTCGTCGGGTACTCGGCCATCTCGGCGAGCACCGGTTCGAGGTCGGGGTTGAGTTCGCCACGCATGCCTCCGAGTCACCCAGGACGCGGATAAGTCTGTGGGCGGTCGTTCGCCGGCTCGACCGCCTCGCGGGCCGTCCCGCGGCGGCCGGTCACGACCAGCTCGCGCCGGCCGCGTACGGGCTCGACTGGTCGGTGGCGCCCTCGGTCGCGCCGAGCGAGACGATGGCGCTGATGCCCTGCTCGACGCTCATGTCGACCTCGTGGATCTGGTCCTCGGGGACGTGGACGAGGAAGCCGGCCATCACCGGGTTGGGCGCGAGCGGGACGAACAGCGTCTGTGCGTCCTCGACGTCTGCGCTGTCCGCGACGGCCTCGTGGGCCTCGGCGATGCGGAACCCGAGCATGTACGTCTCCGAGGCGAGGAGTTCGACCAGGACGACCTCGCGGAAGCTCTCCTCGTCGTCGCCGAGCATCGCGTCGCTGAGGCGACGGAACGTCTTGTACACCGACCCGATCAGGGGGACGCGCATGGCGACGCCGTCCAGCCGTTCGAGCGCGCGCTCGCCGGTGTGGAAGTGCGCGACGAACCCGACGGCGAACACGAACCCGGCCAGCGCCGCGCTCGCACCCAGCTCCGCGACGAACGTGCTCACCGACGGGACCACGACGAGGAGTGCGATCCGCGCGAACGGACGCACCAGTCGCAGGACGAAGTCGATGGCGACCAGCAGCAGGTAGAACGTGACGAGCGCCGGGGCCACGATCGCGACGCCCGTGAGAAACGACTCCCGGAGCACCCGGAGCACCTGCCCGTGCTCGGCCGACGCGGCGCTCATCGCGACGCCCCCGCGCGACCGGTACGTTCCGTCTCGTCGACCTGGATTGGCTCCATGTCGCCGCCTACGGACAGGACAGGTTTAGGCCCGGCGGCCACGTGGCCGCAGTCTCACTCCTCGCTCGCGAGGTCGGCCCGCAGGCCGTCGAGGATGGTCTCGTTGGTCTCCTCGACCAGCGTCTCCATGAACTCGGCGTCGGAGTTGCGGGGGTCGCCCAGCCCGCCCTGTTCGGTGAGGTCGTCGAAGTACCGGAACTGGCGGGTCTCGTAGCTGGCCTTCCTGACCTGCTCTTCCTTCCGGTCCTGCTTGACGAGGTCGGGCCGGAACAGTTCGATGGCGCTGGTCTCGTGGGCGCCGGCGTGGCCGCCCCTGTCGCCCCACTGCTCGTGGATGGCCTCGCGGGCGAAGTCGGCCCAGAAGACGTGGTAGACGGGCAGGTCGTGCTCGCGCTGGATGCGGTCGGCGGCCAGCCGGAGCGGCGAGCGGTTGCCGCCGTGGCAGTTCACGATGAGCAGGCGGTCGGCGCCGTGCCGGCGCACGGAGTCGGCGATCTCCAGCACCACGCGCTGGTACGTGTCGGCCGTCAGCGTGATCGTCCCCGGGTAGTTCATGTGGTGCTCGGAGTAGCCGTACTCCAGGGTGGGGAGCATCAGCACCGAGAGGTCGTGGTCGGGCGCCCGCCGGCAGAGGTCGCGGGTCAGTTCCTCCGCCCGGATCGAGTCCACGGCCAGCGGGAGGTGGTAGGAGTGTTGTTCGATGCTCCCGCAGGGGAGCGCGACGAAGTCCGCGGCCTCGATGGCCGCGCCCGCGTCCTCCCAGGTGAGTTCCTCGAGTTCGAAGTCGGTCGCCTCGTCCATGCCTGGTGATGCCACACGAGCCTCTTGGGTGTGACGGAACTGGTCAGTCGTCCGCGGGGGCGGGCTCGTCGGCGTTCGCGTCGCGCTCGATGCTCGGCGGGTACCGGCCCCGGTCGAGCCGCAGGTCGGAGGCCGGTCGGGCCATGCAGGTCAGCGCGTACTCCTCGCGCTCGCGCTCGGTCAGTCCCCGGGCCGCCGGCTGGACGACGTCGCCTTCGAGTATCTTGGCCGAGCAGGCCAGGCACATCCCCACGCGACAGGAGTACTCCTGGGCGATCCCTTCCTCGATGCACCGGCGCAGGACAGTCTCCGTCTCCGAGACCGTGATCGTCTCGCCGGTCCCGACGAACTCCACCGCGTAGTCGGTCATGGTCCGGATAGGGCGAACCCTGACAAAACTCTTGTTGGAGTCGGCCGACCGGGGGCGTCGGACGAAAAGCGTTTCACCCACCGATACAGACGGACGTTCATGACCACACACGAGTACGACGTCGCCGTCGTCGGGGCCGGGACGGCCGGCTGTTACGCGGCGGCGACGGTCGCCCGGGCGGGTCTCGACGTCGTCGTCGTCGAGCGCAAGTCCGAGTCGGAGGCGGGCCACATCGCCTGCGGCGACGCGCTCAAGGGCGCCGATGCGTTCCCCGACGTGATCCCGAAGGACCAGATCGCTCCGGCGTTCACCAACACCGACGTCGACCACGGCCGCTTCGAGATCCCGAGCGAGGACGTCGTACTCGAGATCCCCGTCCCCGGCGAACTCGCCGTCATCGACCGCTGGGAGTACGGCCGGCTCATCATCGACGGCGCCGAGCGCGCGGGCGCGACGTTCCACTACGACACGGTCGTCCAGGACGTCGTCCAGGACGAGAGCGGCCGCGTCACCGGGCTCCGGGCGCGACGGCAGGGCGACCCGGTCGAGTACGACGCCGAGGTCGTCGTCGACGCCGCCGGGTCGCTCTCGATCCTGCAGGACCACGCCGACCTCGCTGACGCCACCTTCGACACCAACGTCCGGTACTCCCAGTTCTGCTCTGCCTACCGCGAGATCGTCCGCGTCGAGGACCCCGTCGACTGGGTGGACGCGCTCGTGTTCAAGCCCACCGAGCGCGCCGCGGGCTACCTCTGGTACTTCCCGCGGACGGCGACCGAGATCAACGTCGGGCTCGGATTCCAGATGAACGAGGAACCGATGCACCTCGTGGACGACCTCCGCGACGACCTCCGCGGGCGCCCCGAGTTCCAGAACGCCACCGTCGAGGACAAACTGGGCGCGGCCCTCCCCACGCGCCGGCCCTACGACTCGGCGGTCGCGCCCGGGTTCGTCGCCGTGGGCGACGCCGCCGGCCACGTCAACCCGACCACCGGCGGCGGCATCGCCGGCGCGGCCTACGCCGGGAGCTACGCCGCCCAGCAGGCCGTCGAGGCCATCGGCGACGGCGACGTGAGCGAGGCCGCGCTCTGGGCGTACAACGAGCGCGTCATGGACCACTTCGGCGCCCGCTACGCCGCGCTCGACGTCTACAACATCTTCACCACCGCGGCGGACATCGACGACCTCATGGGATTGCTGGCGGCGATGCCGACCGAGAAGCTCTCGGAGGCGCTCTACTCCGGGAGCGCGAACGTCGGCCTCCTGCTGAAGCTCCGCACCGCGATCAAGAGCCTCGGCCACTGGCGGACGCTGTACGACCTCTACCAGACGAAGACCCTCGCCGACCGGCTGCTCGACCACTACGAGTCGTACCCGTCCGGCCCGTCGGACTTCGAGGCCTGGCGGTCGGCCCGCGACGGAATCATGGACGACATCTACGCCGCCACCGGCGCGGACCCGAAGTACTGACCGGGCCGACCGGCGATCGCACTGCCCGTCGATGCACACCAGGAACGGGGCGAGCCCCCGTCAGCGCGGCCGGCGTCAGTAGAACGTCTCGCCGTTCTTGGCCTTCTCGACCAGCAGGTCGCAGGGGAGCGTCTCCGCCTGCTTGTTCGTGTCCTCGTGGCGGCTGGCCACCTCGGTGAGCTTGTCGACGATGACGTCGACGCCCACCTCGTCTGCCTTCTCCAGCGGGCCGGCCGGCCAGTTACCGCCGAGGCGCGCGCCGGTGTCGATGTCTTCGACGCTCGCGACGTCGTTCTCGACCATCTTGGCGGCCTCGTTGACGATCGGCGCCCACGCGAGCAGGGTGTCGAAGCCCTGTCCGGCGTCGACCGGGATGTCCGGCTCGTCCTGGTCGGAGTAGTCGTAGTACCCCGCGCCGGCCTTCCGGCCGTACCGGCCCTTCTCGTAGAGCTGGTGGAGGATGGGACAGACCGGCGTGTCGTAGGCCATCGGCCGGTCGTCTTCGAGGTGGTCCTGTTCGCCCTCGACGCGGATCTGGATGCCGCCCGTGAAGTCGGCGAGTTCGAACGGCCCCATCGGGAACCCCTCCTTGTACTTCATGGCCGAGTCGATCTCGCGCATCGAGTGCTCGCCGCGGTAGACCATCCAGGCCGTGCCCTCGCCGTAGGGCCGCATCAGGCGATTGACGATGAACGAGGGGATGTCCATGCGACACCGGATGGGCGTCTTGTCGAAGCTCTCGATGAGTTCCTCGGCGGTGTCGGCCACCCCCGAGGGCGTGTGCTCGGTCATGATGACCTCGACCAGTTCCATCAGCATCGGGGGGTTGAACCAGTGGGTGCCCACGACCTGCGAGGGCCGGTCGGTCGACTCGGCGAGCTTCGTGATGTTCAGTCCCGAGGTGTTCGTGGCGAGGATGGCGTCCTCGGGCGCGATGGCGTCGAGGTCGTCGAAGATGTCCTGCTTGACCGCCTGCTGCTCGACGGCGGCCTCGGTGACGAACTCGGCGTCGGAGACGGCCTCGTCCATGTCCGCGGTGAAGGTGATCCGGTCGAAGGCGTCCTCGACCGCCGCCTCGGTGGCGCCGCCGTTGTCGACCGTCTTCTCGTAGCTCCACTCGATCTCCTCTTCTGCCTCAGCGAGCTGGTCCTCGTCGATGTCGTTGAGGTACACGTCGTACCCGGCCAGCGCTGCCACGGCACCGATGCCGCGACCCATCTGTCCGGCGCCGACGACCGCGACGGTCTCGATGTCGTCGATGTCTACCACCATGTGCGCCCGCTCTCGGGGCGACTACTAAAACCTGCGGAAGGACGTCTCCGTCCGCTTCCGGTGGGCGATCTGCCCCCCGTCCGCCCCGCTCGGCGCGGCCGCCTCAATTATGTATAACGTCCTTCGGTTTCGATGGAGTGACGGCTTCCCGTTCGGTGCACTCGACACTGCACATGACGACAGAGGGGCGTTTCGACCGGGTCGTCGACGCGCTCGCGCACAGGTACCGGCACCGGGTGCTGGTTGCCCTGCTGGAGCACGCTCTCCGGGGCGGGGGCGACCCGGTGGAGCCGGACGCGCTCGACGCCGCGAGCGGTGCCGAGCCGGTCGACGGGCAGGTGCTCGAAACCGTGCTGGTCCACAACCACCTGCCGAAACTCGACTCGATGGGGTACGTCACGTGGGACCGTGAGACGGACGCGATCGCCCGCGGCCCGAACTGGGCCGAGATCGCGCCCCTGCTGCGCCTGCTGCGAGACCACGCGGACGAACTGCCCGACGACTGGCTCTGATCCGGCGCCGGTGGGCGCGATCCTCGAACAAAGATAGATAACGACCCCACCACTCACTGGAGGCGTGTACGACTACCACGCCCACTCCACCTACTCCGACGGGAGCTTCATGTGGTCGATGCTCCGGGCCGCCGAGGACGCCGGCCTCGACGGACTCGGGTTCGCGGACCACTGCAACGTCTCCGACCGCGAGTCGCTGGCCTTCCGCAAGCGCGCGCTCGGGTTCAACCTCGACCTCACCTACGAGCGCCGCCGCGAGGCGATCGAGGGGATGCGCGACCGCTTCGACATGCGGGTGTTCGACGCCGTCGAACTCGACTACGATCCCCGCGACGAGGCGGCGATCCGGTCGTTCCTCGACGGCGCCGGGTTCGACTACGCCGTCGGGAGCGTCCACCACCTCGACGGGACGAACGTCCACATCGAGCCTTACTTCGCCGAGAAGTCCGAGGCGGAGCGGCGCGACCTGGTGGCGACCTACTTCGACGACCTCGTGGCGCTCGCCGAGTCCGAACTGTTCGAGATCGCGGCGCACGTCGACCTGGTCGAGCGCAACCCCGCGCTCCGCGGCTACGCGAGCGAGGACCAGTACCGCCGGGCGGCCGAGGCGTTCGCCGACTCGCGGACCGTGCCGGAGCTCAACGCCGGGCGGGTCCTCGGCGAGTACGGCCGCTTCCACCCGGCGCCGCGCTTCCTCGAACTCCTGCGCGAGCACGGCGTCGACGTGGTCGTGGGCGCCGACGCGCACGAACCGGACGAACTCCGCGACCGCCACCGCCGCATCGAGAGCTACCTCGACGAGGCCGGGCTGGAGACGGTCGAACTGGACGTCTAACCGCCGTCGGCGCCGGCTCAGAACACGGTCCGGCTGCAGGTCCCACAGAGGTTCTCCTCCTTGATGTCGACCTCGCGGACGGTGGGTGAGAAGCTCATGACGCAGTGGGTCTGGTCGCAGTGTTCGAGCCCGAGCGTGTGGCCGATCTCGTGGACGACCTCTTTCCGGACGCGGTCCTGGAAGACGTCGTTGGCCGAGCGGTTCGAGAAGCCGCCGTCCGAGGAGGTCTGGAGCCGGTAGGTCGAGACAACGCTCCCGTTGCCCGAGAGGTAGGCGAGCCCGAAGACGTAGTTTCGTCGACGGTAGAAGAGGTCCTCCGACGTGAGCGCGATGTTCTTCTCCCCGGATCCCACTCGACCGGCCAGTTCGATGAACTCCTCTGCCCGGTACTGGTTGCGGCTGGCGTCGTACGCGCCGTCGGGGACTGGTTGATTCTCGTGGATCGTGACGTCACTGTCGTAGACAGAACGGAGACCAGACGAAGCTTCGCGCTTCACGGCCGCGGGGACCTCCCCGACCGGCACGATGTCGACGTGCATACGAAAGGGTTAGTGTGGCCGAAGCATAAATATCCCGCCGTGCTGCAGGAGACGCGCGACGCCATCGCCGACAGGCTGGCGAAACACGACAGACTCGTCGAGGTCGGCGTGGGGAATCGGCCGGACGTCGCGGCCGTGCTCGCGGCTCGCGGCGCCCGGGTCACGGCCACCGACGTCGGGGCCCGGACGGTCCCGTCCGGCGTCCGGTTCGTCGTCGACGACGTCACCGATCCCGACCCGTCCGTCTACGCCGACGCCGACGCCGTCTACGCGCTGAACTGTCCACCGGAACTCCACCGGCCGCTGTGGTCGATCGCCCGGCGCGTCGACGCCGCGTGCCTGTTCACCACGCTCGGCACCGATCCGCCGGCGGTCCCCGTCGACAGCGAGACCGTCCCGGGCGAGACGCTCTACCGACCGCACGGCGGGCCCGGGTCGCGGAGGGCGGGCGCGTGACGTCGGCGCCGGGGTCCCGCCTCGCCGTCGACGCCGTCGTCCTCGACGTCGACGGCGTCCTGGTCGACGTCGCCGACTCCTACCGCCGGGCGATCGTCGAGTCCGTCGACCGCGTCTACGGCGACACGATCCCCCGGGCGGCCGTCCAGCAGTTCAAGGACGCCGGCGGGTTCAACAACGACTGGGAACTGACCGACGCGGTCGCGCTCTTCCTGCTCGCGCGCCGGGAGGGACTCGGGATGGACCTGGAGGCGTTCACCGGCGCCATCGCCGTCAGCGGGGGCGGCCTCGGCGCCGCGGAGACCGTGATCGCCGACCGCCTCGACCCTGCGCCGCGGGCGCGCGTCCTCGACGACTGGGACCCCGACCGCCTCCGCGAGGTGTTCCAGCAGCTCTACCTCGGGTCGGCGCTCTACCGCGACATCGAGGGGAGCGAGCCGGACCTCGACTGCGAGGGCTTCGTCCACGACGAACCCGTGATCGTCTCTCCGGAGACGATCGAGGCGCTCACCCGCCGGTGGGACGTCGGCGTCCTCACCGGCCGCCCCGCCGCGGAGGCGGACATCGCCCTCGACCGCGCCGGTCTCTCGGTGCCGGCCGAGCACCGCTTCACCATGGACGACTGGGAGGGCGGCAAGCCCGACCCCGACGCGCTGGTCACCCTCGCGGAGCGGTTCGACGCCGGCGCGGTCGCCTTCGTCGGCGACACGCTCGACGACGTCACCACGGCGGTCAACGCCGCCGAGGCCGACCAGGAGCGGTCCTACTACGGAATCGGCGTCCTCTCGGGCGGGCTGACGGGCGACGCCGGCCGCCGGAAGTACGAGCGCCAGGGCGCCGCCGCGGTCGTCGAGGACGTGAACGCGCTGCCCGAGGTGCTGTCGTGAGCGACCGGCGCCGGCAGTTCGTCTCCACGACCGCGCTGCTCTGGGTCGCGGCGTTCGTCGCCGGCGCGCTCGTCTCGCCGCCCGACCCGTTCACCCAGCTGGTCTCGGTCGCGCCGCTCCTGCTCGTCTCGCCGCTCCTGGCCTACTGGCTCGTCTACCGCGACGGCGCCAGTCGCCTCCGCGACCGCCTCGGGGCGTGACCAGGCCCGTGCCGTCCGGCGACGGAGCCGGCGCAACTCACAACGTTTAACGGGCAGTCGCGGGTCTATCGCGTATGCGAATCGCACTCATCGGCGGGACGGGTGACATCGGCGAGGGCCTCGCGCTCCGGTGGGCCTACGACACCGACCACGAGATCGTCGTCGGGTCGCGCGACCCGGACCGCGCGCGGGCCAAGGCCGACGAGTACGAGACCGAACTCGACAGCCGCGGCGTCGACGCCGAGGTGTCCGGCTTCGAGAACGCCATGGCGGCCGACCGGGCGGACGTGGTCGTCCTCAGCGTCCCGGCCTACCACCTCGTGGACACGGTCGAGCACATCGCGGACCGCCTCGACGAGGGCGACGTGCTCGTCACGCCCGCGGTCGGCATGCAGCGCGACGACGACGGGCTCCACTACAACCGCCCGAGCGCGGGCAGCGTGGCCGCCCTCTGTGCCGACGCCGCTCCCGACGGCGTCCCGGTGGTCGGCGCGTTCCACAACCTCGCGGCCGGTCGGCTGGCCAACCTCGACGCCGACCTCGACGTCGACACCCTGGTGTTCGGCGACGACGACGACGCGAAGGACATCGTCTCGATGCTCGCCGACGAGATCGTCGGCCTCCGCCCGCTCGACGTGGGCGGCCTCGCCAACGCCCCGGAGGTCGAGAGCCTGACGCCGCTGCTGATCAACCTCGCGATGAACAACGACGACCTCCACGACGTCGGCGTGAAGTTCCACTGACGTCGCGGCCGCGACCGGCTCAGGCGCCGGCTTTCTGGAGCGCGCTCTCGATCTCGTCGCGCTGGGTGACGCCGACGAACCGCTCGACGATGCCGTCGTCGTTCTCGACGACGACCGTCGGCAGCGACCGAACCTGGTACTCGTTGGCGACGTCCTGTGCCTCGTCGACGTTGACCTTCTCGAAGACGAGGTCGGGGTAGTCCGCTGCGAGTTCCTCCAGGATCGGGTCCTGGGTCTTGCAGGGACCACACCAGTCCGCGTAGAAGTCCTTCAGTGTGACGGTCATGTGTCCATGGGACGTATCTCTGCCGACCGGATAAGGATTTCCACTACGCCCGTCCCGACCGGCCGTGGTCGAAACGCTTACCACGACGGCGAGGCGATACTCCGCCATGAGCAGCGGCCAGAACTCCGGCGGGCTGATGTCCAGTGCGGGCCTCGTCCGCT
>JBDGSV010000033.1:0-12078 GCA_042217375.1 Haloarculaceae archaeon
AGGTCAAGATCGTCTGGAACGCCAAGCACCTCGACTACCTGCAGAACCGCGTCATCTAGACACCGGCGTACAGCGCGCGTTGAACGGACGGTCACGGGACTGCGCCGTCAGCGATCCCCGGATATTTCCCCCACACCTTCGCTCTCGCGTCTCTTTCCCGTCGGGTGTGGACTGCTGACGGGGACGGATCGCTACAGCAGCGCCTCGTGCGTCCGCCGCGTTCCGCACAGCCAGCCCCGCTGGCGGAGTCGAGGACGACCCCGGACTGGTCGAGGTACTGTGACGGCTCGTGAACGGCGTCCCCTCACGTCGCACAGACTGCATCTGGTCCGGCCGAACGAGGACGCCGCGTCGAACGTGCCGGGTCCCTCGGTCCCGAAACGGTTAATCGGATACCGCCACCACCAGAGGTGTGCTCGCGTCGACGCCCGACCTGCTCCGCCTGCTCGCCGTGCCGGTCTTCGCGTGGGCGGCGTACCGGGACCGCGCGACCCGCCGGGTCCCGAACCGGACCTGGCTCCCGCTCGTCGCCGTCGGCGTCCTCGCGCTGGCCTGGGACGGCTGGCTCCTGCGCGACGCCGGCGCCTTCCGCCAGCGGCTGTTTCTCGTCCGCGTGGTCGTGAGCCTCGGCCTGGTCGCGCCGCTCGGCTACGTCTTCTGGCGGGTGGGCGGCTTCGGCGGCGCCGACGCGAAGGGCCTGATCGCCCTCGCGGTGCTCTTTCCCGCCTACCCGGTGTTCTACCTGCCCTTCGACGCCCTGCCGCTCGTGCGGGCGAACCTCGGCGTGTTCTCGCTGACCATCCTCACGAACACGGTGCTGTTCGGGCTGGCCTACCCGCTCGTGCTGGCGGCGACCAACGCCGCGCACGGCCGGTTCGCGCCCGCGATGCTCGTCGGCCGACCGGTCTCGACGCGGACCGTCACCGAGACGTACGGCCGCCTGCTGGAGACGCCAGAGGGGTTCACCCGCTCGGGGCTCGACATCGACGCCCTCCGGATGTACCTCCGGTGGCGCGACGCCTCGCTCGCCGCCGTCCGCACGAACCCGGAGGAGTACCGGGACCCCGCGAGCCTCCCGGCGATCCGGAGCGACCCGGGCGACGGCGCACTCGCCGACGGCGGCCGGACGGTCGCGGACGAGAGCGACGCCGCGCGCGCCGGCGACGCCGTCGAGGCGCCCGAGGACGCGTGGGGGGCGGCCACGTTCGTCGCCGAGATCGACGGGAGCGCCTACGGGACCACGCCAGAGAGCCTGCGCGCGGGCCTGGAGGTGCTCGTCGCCCGCGAGACGGTGTGGGTGACCCCCGGCATCCCGTTCATCGTGCCGATGTTCGCCGGCCTCCTGGCGGCGCTGACGGTCGGCGACCTCATGTTCGCCGCGCTCGCGCTGCTGGGCGTCGTCGCCGGGTGATATATGTGACCCCGTGACCAGGTAGAACTGGAGAGACCGTGACACCGAACAGCACCGGGGCCGACGACGTCCGGGCGTACGGACTGGACTGGCAGTACGACGAACCGCTCTGGGTCCACGTCGCCGAGCGCGACGAGGGAACCGTGCTGTTCGGGGGCGGGGACGCCGCGACGGCCGGGCAACTCGTCGACGTCGCCGCCGCGCGCGGCGTCGAGGCCGTCGTGGTCGAACACGGCGACGGCGACCACTACGGCGGCGTGCCGGCACTCCGGGAGGCGCTCGACGTCGAGGTGGCGGTCCCGGCCGGCGACGCCCGCTTCCTCCGGGAGGCCGGCGTCGCGGTCGACCGGGAACTCGCGGGCGGCGAGCGCTACTACGGCTTCGAGTGCGTCCCGGCGCCGGGGCACACGCCCGACAACATGGCCTACCTCGCGGACGGGACGGTGATCGCCGGAGACACGGTAGCCGGCGTCGACTCGACGTTCGCCGCCGCAGGCGAGTGGTCGGGCCCGCTGGCCCCGATGACCGCCGACTACAACGCCGACGACGACCAGGCGCGCGCGAGCGTCCGGCGCCTGCTCGACCACGCGGTCGAGCGCGTCCTCGTCGCGCACGGGACGAGCGTGCCCGCGGACGGGAGCGCGGCGGTCGAGACGCTCGTTGCGGACCTGTAGCTCACCCGAGCCGCCACGTGAGCAGCGCGAGCACTCCGCCCCAGGCGAACCCGGCCGCGTGGGCGAAGATGTTCGCGAAGGCCCCGTCCTGGACGAGCTGGGCGGGGAACATTCCGACGACGTATCCGGTCAGCACGAGCAGGATGGCGGCGCCGTCCGCGAGGTAGAATCCGAGTTCCGGCCAGTTCTCCCGGTCCCGGAGGTAGCCGGACCGGGTGCCCTGCCAGAGGAGTGCGAGCGCCGTCGCGAGGAGGCCGGTCAGGACGATCCCGATGCCCACGACCGAGAACCCGTCGGCGTAGATGAGGTACACTTCGGCGGCGAGGACGACGAGCAGGAACTCGCCGGCGAACAGCACCGCGTCCCGGGAGTACACCCGCCCGAGCAGGACGAGGAAGATGACGAAGACGTATCCGCCGAACCCGGCGACCACGCCCGAGAACCCGAGGCTGGCGCGCTCGACGCTCGGGTAGAGCACCGCGAACACGGCGAAGTCGGTGAGGTTCACCAGCACCGGCAACACGAGCAGAAAGGCCAGGTGGGTCCGCCAGAACCAGCGGCGCTCGCCGGAGAGCCGACAGAGGTAGGCGGCGAACCCCGCACCAGCGACGTAGCTGAGGACGTTCACCCAGAGGTGCTCCCAGCCGGCGTGGACGTAGGCCGCGGTCAGGAGCGCGACCGGCTGGAGCGTCCGGTGACTGAGCGCCAGCGCCCGGCGCTCGGCCGGCGTGGTGATCGCGTGAATGGCGACCAGGATCGCGCCCACCGCCAGGATCGCGCCCGCGTCGACCAGCCGGTCCCACGAGAGCCACGCGCGGTCCGGCCACGCTGCCATCGGCGGGGCTTGGCGCGGCGGTGCCTTACTCTGTGCGGTCGCGGACCGCGGCCCCGCCGGCCGCGGAACAGTACACTTTTCGTCGTGGTGGTCGCGGTCCGTGGTATGTCGAGACACAGCCGACCCTCGACGCCGGCCGCCCTTCCGGACGTCGTGCCGCTCGCGTTGCCCGTCGTGACGCGACTCAGTTGGGATCTGGGGGAGCGCATCACCGGCGGCGAGGACGCCTCGCTCCGGGGCGCGTGGCGACACGCCCGCTCGCCGCGCACGCTCGAACTCTACGACGTGACCGCGCACACGGCGGTCCTGAAGCTCCGGTCGCCGGTCGGCCGCGAGCGATTCTACGGCGTCCCGGAGACCGACGTCGACCGGGCGCTCCCCGCGCTGGCGGCCGCCGGCGACTGGCAGCGCTGGAACGAGCCGACCGGATGACCGCGCCGACGGCGAGACAGCCGACCGTCCGGGATCGGTGCCGCCGGCGCACGGGTCGAGAGAGCCGCCGGTCGGCAGCGACTTCGTGACGGCGTCTCGCTCGGACGTCCCCGGTGAGCGGCCCGGGGAAGACCCCGAGCAGGTCGGCCGGCGAGAGCGGGTCCGTGTCCGGCGCGAGGCCCTCAGCCGACGAACTTGCCGCCGGGGGAGCGCCGCCGCGGCTGGGGGACCGCAGACTGCTGTCGAGAACCGCGAGAATCGGGCACGTCGAGCGGGTAGCGGAGATTGTCGCTGATTCCACAGGTACGATACGCTAGATAGCTAGATGTGTAACAATGGTGGAGAGGACGACGGCCCGGCTCGAGTCGTATTTCGAGGAGCGAGTGGGGGACGACCTGCGGAGCATCGTCACGTACGAGCCGGACGCCTACGAGGTCGCGTTCATCCGGGGCGACGTGGCCGAGCAGTACACCAGGTCCGAGATCGAGACCGCAGTCGACGACTCGCGGATGGAGTCGCTGTCGGCACCGATCTACGACGGGCTGTTCACCGACGGGCACGGTGAACTGACGTGCATGGTCAAGTGCTTCGAGTCGGTCGTCGAGATGAACTTCGTCCTCAGGGACGCGACGGGGGTCGCGGTGGCGCTCGACGACGAGGCGTTCAGAGACGCCACCGGTCTCGTCGCGGAGGCCCGGAACATCGTCCTCGAAGAGCGTCAGTAGGACGCCACGAGCGCAGCTCCCGGCGAGGTCGACAGCTCCGTCCACGACGCTGGAGAACGTCCGCTCGACCGGACACCCCGGCAGGGACATCGGTCGGGGAACGTTCGCCGGAGGCGAGCACCGCAGGCCCGACGGGATCGTCCCAGGCTGCCACCCCCGTTTCGGCTCCCGTACCCGCACCACGGCGAGGACGCCGACGGAGGGCGGGTGGTAGCGTTCGCTCTTCAGGATCAGTATCGACGGAAAGTAGGTGGCTGGGGAGGTCTGCGCCTCGAATCGAGACGGCTGGAAGCCGGCCCGTTTGAGAGTGGGCCAACTCGGATTTGAACCGAGGACCTCCCGGTTATCAGCCGAGCGCTCATACCTAGCTGAGCTATTGGCCCAGGTACGGCGCATCAGATGGTACCGCCGTGTTCCGTTTAAACGTTTCTCTTCCGCGGGGGAGTGGGGGTCGGTCACGCCCCGCAGTCCCGGCGTCGCTCAGTTGTCGGGCTGGCTGCCGGGGCCGGAGTCGCGGTCGTCGTCGACGTCGTCGAAGTGGTAGTCGTCCTCGGGGACGTCGTAGGCTCCCTCGGGGAATCCCTGGGTCCAGACGTCGCCGGTCGCGAACCCGCCCGTCTTCGCGTCTATGTAGGGGACGGCGACGTAGCGCTTGACGGCCACCCGGACGGGGTAGCGGGTGACGGGGATCGCCAGCAGGAACCCCAGCGCGTCGGTGACGATGCCCGGCGTGAGCAGGAACGCGCCGGCGATCAGCAACAGCCCCCCGTCGAGCAGTTCGTCGGTCGGGAGGTCGCCGCGCGCGGTCTTCTCCTGGATCTTCCGGATCGTGTGGCGGCCCTCGGCGCGGACGAACAGCATGCCCAGCAGCGCCGTGAGCACGACGAGGGCGACCGTCGGGACGAGCCCGACGAAGTCGGCCACGACGACCAGCAACAGCAGATCGAGCAGCGGGACGAGCAACAGCACGCCGATGACCCGCAGGTCCATAGTGGACGTAGTCGCGTGGGCTTCAAAACCCTTTTCAAGCGGCGAGCGGACCGGCCCGCAGGTCACCGGACGACGGTGACGGGCGCGGGCGAGCGCCGCATCACCGTCTCGGCGACGCTCCCGACGAGGATGCGGTCGAAGCCGGTCCGGCCGTGGCTCCCCATCACGACGTGGTCGACGTCGTTGTCCTCGGCGAAGGAGACGATCTCGCGCGCGGGGCGGCCGACCACCCACTCGGCGTCGACCGTGCCGGCGTGGTCGCGCGCCTGCTCGGTGAGGTCGTCGAGCAGGTCCTCGGCGCGGTCGCGCGCGGTGTCGAACCACTGGTCGTCGTACCAGACGTCGCCGTAGGTCGGATCTGCGGCGTAGCTCCCCTCGACGGGGTTGATGACGTGCAGAAGCGTCAGGTGCGCGTCGGGGAACTCCGCGAGGGCGAAGTCGAGAGCGGTCTCCGCGAGCGGCGAGTCGTCGACGGGGACGAGCACGTGATCTACCATCGGGCGACGAGAGGGGTGCCGCGGCGAAAAAGGTGGGCGGTCGGTCCAGCCGCCCGGGAGCCGGTGGATTATTTCTCCGCGTCGTGCCGGGAACCGACCGGGGGAGTCATTAACTCGCACGCCGACGGTGGGTGCATGAGTGGTCAGCGTCCGGTAACCGACACCGCAGCGATCCCGCACTGGTACGACCCCGAGAGCGACGTGCCCACGTTCGTCTCCGGCGATGGAGCGCGCGTGACCGACGAGGACGGCGCGGAGTATCTCGACTTCATCGCGCAACTCTACTGCGTGAACGTCGGCCACGGGAACGAGCGCATCGCCACGGCGATGGCCGAGCAGGCCGAGCGCCTCGCCTACGTCTCCTCGGCGAAGCACAACGACACGCGCTCGCGGCTGGCCGCCCGCCTGGCAGACCGGCTGCCGGGCGACCTGAGCAGCGTGTTCTTCTCGGTGTCGGGCAGCGAGGCCAACGAGTCGGCCATCCAGATGGCGCGCCAGTACACCGACGCGAACACCGTGCTCACGCGCTGGCGGTCCTACCACGGGGGGACCTACGGCGCCGGCGGCCTGACGGGCGACCCGGAGACGCGCGGCCTCGTCGAGCGCCACGCCGCGACGACCGGGACCGGGAAGTTCCTCCCGCCGCTGCCCGACGCCTTCGGCGGCGCGACCGGCGCCGAACTGGCCGAGCGGGCCGCCGACCACCTCGAGTACGTCATCCGCAACGAGGGCCCGGACACGGTCGCGGCGGTGCTCACCGAGCCGGTCGGGGGGACCAGCGGCGGCTACCCCGCGCCGCCGGGCTACTTCGAGCGCGTCCGCGAGATCTGCGACGAGTACGACGTCCTCCTGATCGCAGACGAGGTCATCACCGGCTTCGGCCGCTGTGGCGAGTGGTGGGGCGTCGAGACGGAGGAACTGGAACCCGACCTGCTGACGTTCGCGAAGGGCGTCACCGGCGGGTACGCCCCGCTGGCGGGCGTCGGCGTGCGCTCCGACGTCGCGGCGACCGTCCGCGAGGAGGGGTTCGGTCTCGGCCAGACGTTCGGCGGCCACCCGGTCTCCTGTGCGGCCGGGCTGGCGGCCCTCGACGAGTACGAGTCCGGGCTGGTCGACAACGCCCGCGACGTGGGACCGTACCTCGGCGAGCGCCTGCGAACGCTCGCCGACCACGACGTCGTCCACAGCGTCCGCGGCCGCGGTCTGCTCTGGAGCGTCGAGTTCCGCGACCCCGAGACCGGCGAACCGTTCGTCGACCCCCGGGTCGACCCCGACGCCGACAACCCCGTGAGCGAAGTCATCGGCGAGGCCGGGGACCGGGGCGTCCTCCTGGGCACCGGGCGGCCGAACTTCTTCCTCATCCTCTCGCCGCCGCTCACGGTCGGCGAGCCCGAGGTCGACGAGGCGGTCGACGCGCTCGACGGCGCCATCGAGGCAGTGTTCTGAGGGGCAGCCGTCTAGACCGCCGTCCCGAACGTCTCGGGGCGCTCGCCGTGGACCGCGACGGCGACCCTGGCGGGGCGACCGCCGACGAAGCGCCCCGTCAGTTCGAAGCCCACCTCAGCGAGACACTGCTCGCACGGCCCGTCGGCGGTCGGGTCGTCGGAGACGCGGACGTCGAGGCTGGCGGTCCCGTCCCGGACGGACGCGCTGCGGAGGACCGCGCGGTGACACGGGTCGGGAGCGACGGCGGCCCCGACGACGCGGAGGCGGTCGCCCGTGACGGTGACGTCGGCGCGTGCGTCGTCGCCGCACTGCACGCCGGTGGTGGTGAGGCCCACCGTCGCGAACGACGGGGCGGTGGGCGTGCCCGGTGCCTCGGTCGGCACGGGCGTGTCCGACGGCGACCCGCGTCCGTCGGACGGCGAGCCGTCCGACGGGTCGCGACCGGCGCACCCGGCGACTGCGCCGACGCCACACCCCAGGAGCGCGAGGACGCGGCGTCTCGACACCATGCCCGTGCGCTCGCCGGGCGCGTCCTAAACTGTGCTGGTAGCTGAAATCGGCACTTGACCCACTCCAGACGCCGGTCCGTGCTGGGGCCGGGGAGCCAGGGCCGCGCGGCTCGCGACCGCTCGCGGGACGTGCGGGCGGTTCGAGAGACGGACGCCGACGACCACGGCGGACGGACGGTGACGTTCGACGAGATCGCGCCCGCGTTCCTGGCCGAGTACGCGGCCGGCTAGTCGGTCGGGGCGGTCAGACGGCGCCCGATCAGTACAGCGAGAGGTCGCCCGTCACCTTGTCGACCAGGTTCTCGGGGCCGGGACCGACGGCGAGCGCCGTGACCGTCCCCGGTTCGAGTTGCGTGTGGCCCGCGTCCCGGACCACGGCGTGGGGGAGCCCCTCGCGCTCGGCGGCGTCGGCCAGCTCGAACAGCTGGCGCTCGCTCTCGCCCTTCACGACGACCTTCTTCTGTCCGCCGCCCTTCCACTCGCGCCGGGTCGCGGCGTCGGCCGCCTCGTAGGCCTGGAGCGAGGCGTGTGCCACCTGGGCCGCGAGCTTCCCCTGGCCCATCCCGAGGTCGGCGCGGGCGACGATTACCTGCTTCATACCCGCCCCTGGAGACGGACACGGTAAAGTCCGCTCTTCCGATCCGGGCGGACGGCCACTCGCAGGGCTTTAGTCGCCGCCCACCGGTCGTTCGGGCATGATACTCTCGGACGCGGACATCCTCCAGCGGCTCGAGGAGGGCGACCTCGTCGTCGAGCCGCTGGACGACCCGGACATCCAGATCCAGCCGGCGAGCGTCGACCTCCGGCTGGGCCGGGAGTTCCTGGAGTTCCAGCACACCAACATCCCCTGCATCCACCCCACCAGCGAGCGCGAGGTCGCGGAGTACGTCACCGAGACCGTCGTCGACGAGGACGGCGAGTTCATTCTCCACCCGGGGGACTTCGTGCTCGGCACGACGCACGAGCGGGTCGAGATTCCCGCCGACCTCATCGCCCACGTCGAGGGCCGCTCCTCGCTCGGCCGGCTCGCGGTCGTCGTCCACGCCACCGCGGGGCTGTGCGACCCGGGGTACCGCGGCCAGATCACGCTCGAACTCTCGAACCTCGGGGCCGCCCCCGTGGCGCTCACCCCGGGCATGCGCATCTCGCAACTGACGTTCACGGAACTGACCTCTCCCGCCGAGCGCCCGTACGGGGCCGAGCGCGGGTCGAAGTACCAGGACCAGCGCGGCCCACAGGCCTCGAAGATCCAGGGCGACCGCGAGTTCGGGGGCGACCAGTGACGGCCGCGGTTCGGGAGGTGCCAGACCGGCCATGAAGTTCATCGAGGAGGTCGTCGTCGACGAGTTTCTCCCGACGTTCCGGTCGATGCTGGCCGAAGAACTCCGGGCGGAGGGGCTGACCCAGAGCGAGGTGGCGCGGTTGCTCGGCATCAGCCAGAGCGCGGTGTCGAAGTACGCCCACGGCGAGGTCGAGCGGACGCCGCGCATCGCCGAGGACGACCGCGTCCGCGACCTGGTCGCGCGGCTGGCCGACGGCCTGGCGACCGGCGAGATCAGCCGGGTCCAGGCGCTCGTCGAGACGGAGGTGCTGGTCCGCGAACTGGAGCGCAGCGACGTGCTCGCGACGCTCCACGAGGAGGCGATGCCCGAACTCGCGTCCTACGACGTGGAGTTCGCCATCCACGACCCGGAGAGCGGCCTCCGCGCGGCCGAGCGCGTGCTCACCTCGGTCCGCCGCGGCCTGCGCATCGTCGAGAACGCCAGCGGGTTCGCGAGCCTCGTCCCCGCGGTCGGGTCGAACCTCGTCGAGTGCCTCCCCGACGCCGAGAGCGTCGACGACGTCGCCGGCGTCCCGGGGCGCATCCTCGACGTGAAGGGCCGGGCGACCATCCCCGCCGACCCGGAGTTCGGCGTCAGCGAGCACGTCGCGACGGTCCTGCTGAGCGCGCGGGCGAACGGCTCGCCCGCCCGGGCGGCGCTCAACGTCCGCTACACGCCCGAGATCGTGGCCGACCTGACCGCCGCGGGCCGGGTCACCGCCGAGTTCGACGCCGAGGCGCCCGTCGAGACCGCCGTCGCCGACGCGCTCGCGGCGACGCCGGACGCGGACGTGCTCTACCAGACCGGTGGCTTCGGGATCGAGCCCGTCGTCTACGTGCTCGCGCCGGACGCCCCGTCGGCGGCCGAGGTCGTCCGCGACCTCCTATGAGCGTCGCGGCCTTCTACGGCCGGTACGCCCGCCTCTACGACGCGCTCGCGACGCTGCCGGGCGTCGACCGCTGGCGCGACCGCGCGGCCGCCGCGCTCGACCTCGCCCCGGGCGACACCGTCGTCGAGATGGGCTGTGGGACGGGGGCGAACCTGCCCCACCTCCGCGAGCGCGTCGGCAGCGCGGGCCGGGTGGTCGGGGTCGACCTCGCACGGCCCCTGCTGGCGCGCGCCCGGAGGCGGACCGCCCGGTGGTCGAACGTCCACCTCCTCGCGGGCGACGCGACCCGGCCGCCCGTCGCCCGCGCCGACGCCGTGCTCGGCACGTTCGTGGTCGGGATGCTCGCGGACCCGGCGGCCGCCGTCGAGCGGTGGTGCGACCTCGTCGGCCCGGGCGGCCGGGTGGCGGTGCTGGAGGCGACCCGGAGCTGCCGGTTGCCCGGCTGGCCGCTGAACCTCGCGTTCGACTGGTTCGTCCGGGCGGGTGCGCCCGGGGGCGGCGCCGGCGCCAGCGCCGCCCTCGACGAGCGGGTGCGCACGGCTCACGCGGCGCTCGCCGCGCGGACCGTCGCGCGGCGACACGCGCAGTTCGCCGCCGGGTTCGTCGACCTCGTCTCCGGGACGGTCGCGGCCGAGTGAGCGCAGCTACGGGGAGGGACCGTCGACCAGCGACGGGGGGTCGTGGAGTCGGCTCTCGATCCGGGTAGCGTCCTCGGGCAGGTCGACGTCGGGCAGGTCGACGTGGGCGCGTCGCTCGACCGAGCGCACGTTCCGCCGCACGCGCTTCGAGGAGAGTTCGAGCCAGAGCTGCTGGCGGTTCCGGCGGGTCAGCAGGTCGGTGACCGCACCCGCGAGGTCCGCGGGCGTGCGCGGCGGCTGGAGGATCGCGTCGACCTCGGCGGACATGACGGGCGGCGACTCGTCGGGGCCACAGATCAGCGCGACCCGGACGTCGAGGTCGCGGTCGCGGATGCTCGACACCACGGCCGCGCCGGACATGTCCGGGAGGCGGCGGCTCACCACGACCGCGTCGGCGTCGACCTCCCGGAGGCGGTCGAGCGCCTCGTCGCCCCGGTGGGCGCGAGTCACCTCGTGACCGGCCAGCCAGACCGCGTACCGTTCGGTTCGCGCGTCGTCGCCGTCGACGACGAGCACGCGCGGGCGACGGAACTCGCCGACGACGGACGCGGGATCGGGAGTGGGGTCGGGGTCCATGGCTTCTGGATGCTCACGTCGACAGAGGCGCCGTTCCGATATAACACCCGACGGGGCTTTTCACGCGGTGAAAAAACGCAGGACTGCGAGCAGTCAGTCGCCGTAGCGCCGCGCGTGCTCCGGGCAGAAGGCCGGCTCCCGGAGCTGGGCACGGACGACGCCCGGCTGGCGGTGGGGGTTCGACAGTCGACACCGCTCGTCCTCGCAGAACGGCTCGCCGGTCGCGAGGTAGTGGTACGCCTGGAGGACGTACCCCTTCAGCGCCTCGGTCGTCCGCGGGTCGTCGGCGACGAGGAACTCGCCGTCGACGTGCGCTTCGAGCACCTCGCGCGGCGGCGCGTCGCCCGAGAGCAGCGCGTGACGCTGTTGTTCCTCGTAGTAGGCCTCGGGCTTGGCGGGCGCCTCGTACAGGCCGGGCACCGAGACGACTGCCGGATACCCGAGGACGTGCACCCGCTTGTGCCACCGGCCGTCGTGGTCGCCCCAGGTACCGAGCACGCGGTCGAGCAGCGGGACGTGCAGGTGGTCGAGGCCGCGCTCGTCCGGAGGAAGCCGCTCGCGGATCGCGTCCTGAACCTGGCGGCCGTCGTAGATGACGCCGCCAGCGCGCCCGGGGCGGTCGAGCGCCCGCTCCTCGTAGCGGACGATGCCGAGCATCGTGTTCCCCGTCTCCCGCTCGTAGGGCGAGAGGACGCGCGCCCGGGCGAGCGCCTCGGCGAGGTCCGCGTCGGCGTCGCGGCCGAGGAACCGGTCGCGGACCGTCACCGTGCAGTCGACGCGCGCGCGGAGCCAGTCCGCGATGGCGTCGGCGTCGGCCGCGGTCGTCGGGGCGCGGTAGATGGTGAGTCGGTCGGGCATCGGTCGCGCGCTCCCGGAGGCAGGTGGCACGGCCGCCTCAGTCGTCGGCGGGCGTCCGCGAGGTCATCTCGACCGGATCGGCGTCCACGCCGAGTTCGTCGATGGCGGCCTGGGCGGCACGCTTCCCCGAGAGGAGCATGGCGCCGAACGTCGGGCCCATCCGCGGCAGGCCGTAGGTGGTGGCCACGGCCATCCCCGTCACGACGAGCCCGGGGTGGGCGACGCCCGTGTGCTCGACGACGGCGTCCTCGCTCTCGCCGACCCACATCGAGTCGT
>JBDGSV010000014.1:0-12037 GCA_042217375.1 Haloarculaceae archaeon
CCGAGTTGCGACCAGAACCAGCCCCGGGTCTGGTCGTGGGCCTCCATGATGAGGTCGGCCGGCCACAGGTCCTCGAAGGCCTCGGTCTCCTCGGGGTAGTCGAGGGTGCCCCACGACGCGACCGAGGAGTCGAGCCAGACGTCGAAGACGTCCGGGACGCGCGTGTAGGTCGTCCCGTCCTCGGTGATAGTGAGGTCGTCGACGGTCGGGCGGTGGAGGTCGATCGACCCGGGGTCGACGTCCTGATCGACGCGGGCCGCGAGTTCCTCGCGCGTCCCGACGACGATCACGTCGTTCATGTCGCCCGACCAGTCCTCGGGCGTCCAGATCGGGATGGGCACGCCCCAGTAGCGCTGGCGCGAGACGTTCCAGTCCGGGCTGTTCTCGACGAACTTCCGGAAGCGGTTGTCCCGGGCCTCCGGCGGGTGCCACTCGCTGTCCTCGATGTTCGCCAGCAGTTCCTCCTTGATGTCGGTGACCGTGATGAACCACTGGTCGGTCACGATGCGGACGATGTCGGTGTCGCACCGCCAGCACTGGCCCTCGTCGATGGTGTGGCCCGCCTCGGAGAGGAGCAGGAGGCCGTGCTCGCGCAGGTCGTCGACGACGTCGTCGTTGGCGTCCCGGACGAAGGTCCCGGCGTACTCGCCGGCCGCCTCGGTGTAGACGCCGTCGCTCCCGACGGGACAGAACACCTCCAGGCCCAGTTCCTGGCCGCGGGCGAAGTCCTCCTCACCGTGGCCCGGCGCGGAGTGGACCATGCCGGTCCGGTCCACCTCGACGTAGTCGGCGTGGTAGACCTGGCCGGCGCCGTCGCCGCTGGGGTGGTCGGGGACCTCCGCGGCGAGCGGGTGGTCGTACTCCCAGCCCAGGAGTTCCGACCCGGGCAGGGTCGCCTCGATCTCGTAGTCGTCCTCGTCGGCCCCGAGCCGACCCATCACGTCGTCGACGACGTCGCGAGCGAGGTAGAGCAGGTCGTCGCCGTAGCGGACGGCGGCGTACTCGACGTCCTCGTCGACGGCGACGAAGGTGTTGGCCGGGATGGTCCAGGGCGTCGTGGTCCAGACGACGAGCGAGCCCTCGCGCTCGCTGAGCGGGAACTTCACGTAGATTGAGGGCGCCTCGGCGGTGTGGTACTCGACCTCGTTCTTGGCGATGGCCGTCTCACAGCGCGGACACTGGGTGATCGAGCGCTTCCCGCGCGTGACCAGGCCGCGCTCGTGGGCGCGCTGGAACCCCCACCACGCCGCCTCCATGTACTCGGGCGAGACCGTCTTGTAGGGGTCGTCCCAGTCCATCCAGACGCCGAAGGAGACGAAGTCGTCCTGGAGCCCCTCGAGTTGCTCGTTCGCGAAGGACTTGCACTCCTCGATGAACCGCTCCATGCCGAACTCCTCGATGTCCTTCTTGTTCTCGAAGCCCAGGCGCTCCTCGACTTTCGTCTCGATGGGGAGCCCGTGCATGTCGTAGCCCGGGCGGTCGGTGACGTCGTAGCCGCGCATCCGGAAGTGACGGATGTAGGCGTCCTTGAGCGTCTTGTTCCAGGTCGTCCCCATGTGCGCCGCACCGGAGGTGTACGGCGGCCCGTCGACGAAGAACAGCGTCTCCTCGTCGGCGCGGTGGGCCTTCGTCTTCTCGTAGGCGTTCGTCTCCTCCCAGTAGTCGAAGACGCGGTCCTCGACCGCGTGCGGGTCGTACTGGTCGTCGACCTCGCCGAACCGCGAGTGGGACGAGGCGCCGTCCTCCTCGCTATCGCCGGACCTGCTCATACCGGCTCCATCGCCCCCCGGAAGTAAAGGAGAATCGATTGAATCCACGCCGTCCGCGCTACGCCGCCCAGGCGTCCCGCTCGACCGCGTAGCTCCCACACTCCGGACAGACGTGGTGCTGGAGTTCGAACGCCGTCTCGCAGTTCCGACACCGGTAGGGGCGCTCGCGCCGCGCGAAGGGAGCCGCCAGTCGGGCGAAGAGGTCCGGACGGACTGCCATCGTTGCCGGGGCTTCGGCGACGGCTCCCATAACCGTACCCGAACCGGGGCGAAAGTAGACGGCCGGCCGCCGTCGCGCGACCGGAACCGACAGCGGCCGCGACGTCTGACGCGGGGCATTCGACCGGAAACGAGGGGGCCAGGAGTTTTGGTCGGCCGGCGCGACCTCGTGCTCGCGAGGCCGATGCCAGAGTACCCACGCGAGTCCGCCCGCAACGCGCTGACCACGGACTGCCGTCGCTGTCCCGCGCTAGTCGAGAGCCGCGAGTGCATCGCCTGGGGGAACGGACCGCGCGACGCGGCGCTCGTCGTGGTCGGGGAGGCGCCCGGCGCCGGCGACCCGGACGCCGACCGCTGGCGGGGCGGCAACTGGACGGGGATGGCCTACACCGCCCGCCACAGCGGCCGGCGCGTCCGCGACCTGTTGGCCGACGCCGGCTACGGTCCCGGAGACTGTTACTTCACGAACGCGGTGAAGTGCTTCCCGGCCGCGGCGGACGACGAGACGTCGAACCGGGAGCCGACCGACGAGGAGCGGGCGAACTGCCGGCCGTACCTCCGTCGCGAGATCGAACAGGTCGCCCCCGACGCGGTCGTCGCCACCGGGAGGCACGCCACGCAGTCGCTGCTGGCCGTCGAGGGACGCGACCTGGACGGCTTCCTGGAGGTGGTCCTGGAGCCGATTCCGTGCCCGACGGTCGGCGCGCCCGTCCTCCCGCTGCTCCACCCGTCGTACCAGGACATCTGGCTCGCGCGCCTCGACCACAGCCGCGAGACGTACGTCGACGCGGTGCGCGCCGCGCTGGCCGACCTCGGCGTCCGAGAGGGGTGACGGTCGGCGGCGGCGGCGCCTGCGACGTCGGGAGCGAGAGGCGGCCGGCCCGGCCGCGCCGCCCACAGTTTTGCCCCTGGCCGACGAGCGCCGAGACATGCCCGACGAGTTCGACACCGTCGTCGCGGAACCGCACCCAGAAGACGAGCGCGTGGCGCGCGTGCTCATCGACCGACCGTCGGCGAACAACACCCTCGACCTGGCCACCCTGCTCGACCTGGGGCAGGCGTTCACCGACGCCGACCGCGATCCGGACACCCAGGCCATCCTGCTGGGATCGACCGCCGACCCGTTCTGCTCGGGCGCGGAGCTGGCCGAGCTCCGGGACATGGCCTTCGAGGAGGGGAGCCGGTGGCTCACGGCCTACCTGGAGACGATCGACGTCCTGCGCGAGACGGGGAAGCCGGTCGTGGCGGCGGTGGGCGGCACCTGCGTCGCGGGCGGCAACGAACTGGTGATGGGCTGTGACCTGATCGTCGCGGGAGAGTCGGCGCGGTTCGGGCAGCCGGAGGTCGGGGTCGGATCGACGGCCGCGGGCGGCGGGCTCCAGATGCTCCCGCTGGTCGTCGGCGAGAAGCGCGCCCGCGAGTTGCTGTTGACCGGGCGGCTCCTGGAGGCCGCGGAGGCCGAGCGGTTCGGCCTCGTCAACCGGGTGGTGCCGGACGACGCGGTCGAGGAACGCGCGCTCGCGCTGCTCCAGGAGATCGTCGACACCAAGAGCCCGCAGGCCTACCGCGCCATGAAGGCCGTGATGAGCGGGTGGACGAACCTGGCGATGCTCCAGCGCGAGATGGCTCGCGACATGACCGCGCGCGTGTGGGACTCGCCGGAGTTCCGCGAGCGGGCCGACGCGTTCCTGGCCCGCGAGGAGCCCGACGCGCGACCGTTCACCGGGGCGCGGCCGCCGGAGCGGGAGTGACCGCTCAGAACTCCCGGGCGGCCTCCTCGGCGTAGGTCTCGGGCGCGACGTCGACGACGGCCTCGCGGTGGAGCGAGGTGAAGAAGGGCGAGTCGCTCCAGTAGTACTCGCCGAACACCGAGCGGGCGATGACCTCCATCACGGGCGGGAACGCGGGGTCCTCCTGGAGGTAGAGCGAGAAGTTGAACGCGTTCAGCCCCGCGGCGTCGTAGGACGCGAGCACGTTCGTCAGCCCCTCGGCGAGGTCGCGGACGCGGTCGTCGTCGGGGGCGAGCGGCCCGTCGGCGTCGGTGACGCCGTAGACGTGGCGGTGGTGCTTCGGGGCGAAGGGCGCGAGCCACGTCACGTCGCCCGTGGTGCCGACGTGGCGCTCGCCGCCGGCCTCCCGGTCGGTCAGCGCCGCCCAGTAGGACTCGCCGTGTTCCTCGTGGTACCGCCAGGACGCCTCCGCCAGGGCGGTCTGCTCGTTGGTCCCCCGGCCGTCGACCAGCGTCTGCATGTGCGGGTGGAACAGGCTCGACCCCGCCGACCGGAGGAAGTTCATGTTCACCGACGCGACCGAGGCGTCCGCGTCGTGGTCGAACACGGCCTGGATGAACTCGAGGGCGGCCGTCAGCCCGTCGGCGAACTGGTCGACCGTGAGGTCGGGCATCGGCCGGAAGTGCTCCTCGGTCAGCGTGACCACGTTCGAGTAGGCGCCGTAGGGGTTGAGGTTCGGGAAGGAGGTCGCCTCGCCCTCGGATCCGCGGTCGAAGCCGACCCAGTCGGGGTACTCCGGGGTCGCCTCGGTGACCATGCCGGGGCAGAAGAAACACCCCTCGCCGTCGCCGACGATCGCCGCCAGGTCGGGCTGGTCCTCCGGCATGACGAAGCTGTCGGGAACGACGCGGGCCTGCCGGCCCGTCAGCGGGTCCTCGCGGACCTCGACCTCCACGGAGACCTCCTGGAAGTCTTCGAGCGGGCTGTAGAACCGCGACGTCTGGGTGTGACGGGTGAACTCCATGTGGCGACCGTCGCCGGCCGGGGGCAAAAATCCATCCCGCAGAACCGTACGTGGTATGAACCCACGGACCGTGACAACCAGCATGGCGCGCGAGCGCGAGCGGTACGACTACGTGATCGTCGGCGCGGGGTCGGCGGGGTGTGTGCTGGCGAACCGGTTGACCGAGGACGAGGCGTGCGACGTCCTGTTGCTGGAGGCCGGTGGCCCGGACGAGAAGCGCGAGATCTCCATCCCGGTGGCGTTCTCGGAGCTGTTCCAGACGGACGTCGACTGGGACTACCACACCGTGCCACAGCCGGAACTCGACGACCGGGAGCTCTACTGGCCCCGGGGGAAGGTGCTCGGCGGGTCGAGCAGCATCAACGCGATGATCTACATCCGCGGGCACCCGACGGACTACGATCACTGGGCCGCGCTCGGCAACGAGGGGTGGGGCTACGAGGACCTCCTGCCGACCTTCCGGCGGGCCGAGCACAACGAGCGCATCGACGACGCGTACCACGGCACCGGCGGGCCGCTCAACGTCGCGGACCAGCAGTCGCCCAACGAGATGTCGCGGGCGTTCGTGTCGGCGGCCACCGCGACCGGCCTGCCCGAGAACGACGACTTCAACGGCGAACGCCAGGAGGGCGTCGGCTTCTACCAGGTGACGCAGAAGGACGGCGAGCGGTACAGCGCGGCCGACGCCTACCTGAAGCCGGCGCTCGACCGGCCGAACCTCACCGCCCGAACCCATGCCCACGTGACCCGCGTCCACTTCGACGGCGCGCGCGCCACCGGCGTCAGCTACCGGCAGGGCGGACAGGACGGCACCGTCGTGCGCGTCGGTGCCGACGCCGAGGTGCTCCTCTCGGGCGGGGCGGTCAACAGCCCCCAGCTCCTCATGCTCTCGGGGATCGGCCCGGCCGACCACCTCCGGGAGTACGGCATCGAGGTCGTCGCGGACCGGCCCGGCGTCGGGCGGAACCTCCAGGATCACCTGAACACCGGCGTGCTCTGTCAGAGCACCGAGCCGGTGAGCCTCGAGAACGCAGAGCGGCTCCGCAACCTCGCGCGCTACCTGCTGTTCGACTCGGGACCGCTGACCTCGAACGTCGCCGAGTCGGGCGGGTTCGTCCAGCTCGACGAGGACGAACCGGCGCCGGAGGTGCAGTTCCACTTCGCGCCCAACTACTTCCTGCGACACGGGTTCGACAACCCCGAGGGCCACGGGTTCGGCATCGGCGTGACCCAGGTGCGTCCGGAGAGTCGGGGGCGCATCAGCCTCCAGTCGACGAACCCGTTCGTCGCGCCGCGGATCGACCCGAACTACCTCGACGCCGAGCGAGACCTGGAGGTGCTGGTCGAGGGGCTCGAACTCGCGCGGGAGATCTCGCAGACGGCCCCGCTCTCGGACTACCGCGCGGCCGAGACCCACCCCGGTCCCGACGCCACGAGCGAGACGGACCTCCGCGAACACGTCAGAGCGACCGCAGAGACCATCTACCACCCGGTCGGCACCTGCCGGATGGGCGAGGGCGACCGGGCCGTCGTCGACGATCACCTGCGCGTCCACGGCGTCGAGGGGCTCCGGGTGGTGGACGCCTCGGTCATGCCGACGCTCACCAGCGGCAACACCAACGCGCCGACGATCGCCATCGCCGAGCGGGCGGCGGACCTCGTCCGGGAGGCCCGGTAAGCGCGGCCACCGCCCGCGGCGGACGGGAGGTGATTTTTCAGGCTCGCGGCGGTTGCTGGAGACATGCAGCGCTGCATCTTCTGCCAGATCGCGGCCGGCGAGGCGCCGAGCCGGACCGTCTACGAGGACGAGCGGACGCTGGCGTTCCTCGATGTGAACCCGCTCGCGCCCGCGCACACGCTCGTGATCCCGAAGGACCACCACGAGCGGCTGAACGACCTGTCCGACGACCTCGCGGCGGACGTGTACGCGACGCTCCAGCGGATCGTGCCCGCGGCCGAGGCCGCCGCGGACGCGCCGGCCTCGACCGTCGCGTTCAACAACGGCCGCGAGGCGGGCCAGGAGGTCCCGCACGTCCACGGGCACGTCGTCCCCAGGTTCCGCGACGACGGCGGCGGGCCGATCCACGCCGTCGCCGGCCAGCGCCCGTCGCTCTCGGCGACGGAGATGGACGACGTCGCGGCGCGCGTCCGCGACGCGGTCTGAACTGCCGGCCGCCCCGGTGGGGGCCGGACGGGTTGCCGTTTCCGTCCCGTTCTTGAGGGGGGCCGACGACCGGAGAGCAAGTGGGACTCCTCGACGCGCTCTTCGGGAAGGACGCCGCCGTCGTCGCGGACACCGACTTCCAGCTGCTGCTGCTCGCGAACGTGACCGCGCCGCTTGGCATCGCGCTCATCTCGCCCATCCTCGACACGCTGACGGGGCCGTTCGGCGTCTCGGCGACGCAGATCGGCCTGCTCGTCTCGCTGATGTCGGCGCCAGGGATCGTCGTGATCCCGCTCGTGGGCTTTCTCTCGGACCGCTACGGCCGGAAGGCGGTGCTCACGGCGGGGTTGCTCCTGTTCGGGGTCGCGGGCGTCGCCATCTCGTTCACCACCTCGTTCCACGTGGTGCTCGCCCTGCGGCTGCTGCAGGGGTTCGGCTTCGCCGGCATCGTCCCGGTCATCATCACGAGCGTGGGCGACATGTACGAGGGCGGCGCCGAGGCGACCGCACAGGGGCTGCGCTTCTCGATCTCCGGCGTCTCGCTCGTCGTCTTCCCCGTGCTGGCCGGCGTGCTGATCGCCTTCGGCTGGCAGTACCCGTTTCTGCTGTACGGCATCGCCGTCCCGCTCGCCGCGATGATCGCCCTCTGGTTCGATGAACCGACCGACGACGCGCCGGCGGCCGCCGAAGCGACGCCGGCACACGCCGACGAGACGCCGGTCCGGGACGTCCTGCGGCTGGCGTCCCGGCCGCGCGTCCTGGCAGTCCTGGTCGGCCGGGGGCTCCCGGTCGTCGTCTGGACGGCCTTCCTCACGTACAACTCCATGTTCGTCGTGCGCGTCCTCGGCGGGACGCCGCAGGACGCGGGGCTGCTGGTCGGCGCCGGCGCCGTCACGTTCGCCGGCGCAGCCAGCCAGGCCGGGCGGGTGACCGCGGCCTTCGAGAGCCGCGCGGGCCCGCTCCTGGGCGCTAACGTCTGTCTGGCCGGCGGGTTCGGGCTGGTCGCGGTCGCCCCGACGCTCCTGGTCGCGGGCGCGGGCGCCGTCGCCACCGGTGCCGGGTTCGGCATCCTGCTGGCGCTGTACCGGAGCAGCATCACCGGGCTGGCGCCCGAGCGTATCCGCGGGGGACTGGTCAGTTCCGCGGAGTCGCTCGGGCGCGTCGCCGCGACCGGCACGCCGATTCTGCTCGGGGCGGCCGTCGGCGCGCTGCGCCCGGCGATCGGCTTCGGCACCGCCGTCCGCTGGACGAACCTCGGCGCCGCGGTGCTCGTCGGGGTGCTCGGGATCGCCTGCCTCGCGGTCGGGCGCGACGCGCTGGAGGGAGCCGAGCGCTGAGGCCGTCGCGGTGCGGCCGACGCGACGCCGGCGTCGACGGCCGGCCTACCGGCCGAGGAACCGGCGCACCCGGGCGAGCACGCCGTTCCGGTCGTCCGCCAGCACCTCGCTGGCGACGGCGTCGAGCTCGGCCGCGCCGAACCGCTCGTCCTCGCGCGCGTCGGCGAGCCAGTCGGCCCACTCGGCCTCGGTCAGGGTGCCGCGCGACTCCGCGCCCCACTGGTCCGCGAGCGCCGCCCGCGAAGAGAACGGGACGTCGAGCGGGGAGTCGCCCCAGAACAGCGGCGACAGGACGAACGCGACGTCGGGGTCGTCCGACGCCACGTAGCGGTAGGGGTAGCCCTCGTAGAGGATGACCTCGCCGGGGGCGATCGTCTCTCCGTTCGGAAGGGTGAGCGTCGGGGGCATCGTGTTCGGTGACGGCCGGATCGGGCCGCCCTGGCCTGCGGTACGCGGCCGAGCCGTTTCAGTCGACCGGCCCACGGCGTCCGTGTTCGAGCGCAGATTTATGGGCGAGGGGCGGACCAGGAGTGCCCGATGGGCGAGACGCTCTCACTCGTCGGCGCGGCGGGCGGTGCAGGAACCACGCGGCTGACCGTGGAGGTCGGTGCGACGCTGGCCCGGGCGGGCCGCTCCGTCGCGCTCCTCGACGCCGCCTACGCGACCCAGGGGCTCGCACAGTACGTCCCCGGCCGCGTCGATCCGGACGTCACCGCGCTCGCCACGGGCGAGGGACCGGTCGAGAGCGGCCTGGTCGACCTGCCGGTCGAGACGCCTGGACGGCTCGCCGCCTGTCCCGCGCTCGCGCCGTTCGAACGGCTCGCGCGCGCGAAGACGCCGGCCGCGGCCCGGCGGCTCGAAGCCCTCGCGAGCGAGGCGGCCGCGTCCTTCGACTACGTGCTCGTGGACACGCCGCCGGTCGCGGCCAACCAGGCAGTCGCGGCCGTCACCGCCACCGACCGGGTCGCGCTGGTCACGCCGGCCAGCGAACGCGGCGCAGACGCGCTCGGCGTCCTCCAGGACCGGCTGGCCGACCTCGGCGCGGCCGGCGACGTACTCCTCGTGAACGGGACGCGGGGCCCGAGTCCAGTCCCCGACGCCGACGTCCCGATCCCCCGTAGCGAGGTCACGACGCCGTCCAACAGCCCCGCGTGTCTCGACCCGGACCCGACGTTCGCACCGGCCGTCGCCGCCGCGGCCGAGGCCGCGCTCGACTGCTCGCTCGACCTCGACTTCCCCGAGGAGGGCGGCCTCGACGGCTATCTCCCCGGCCCGCTCGGCAGGTAATCAGAACAGTTCGTCGACGCCGCTCATCGTCTCGCCGAGGTGCTCGCGCTTCGCGACCGCCGCGTCGCCGTCGAGGTCGAGCGCGCTGGCCACCGCCTCCACCGCCCCGGGGATCGGGTCGTGGGTCTCGACGTAGGCCGCGAGCGCGAACTCCGTCTCGGACGCGCCGGCCAGTTCGACGGCGGTCGACCGCGACAGCTCCGCCGCCAGCCAGTCGCGGACGACCTCGCGGCCCGTCGGACCGAGCGGTGCGATCGGCTCGCCGAGCAGGTGGAGCGTCTTCGCGCCCGTCACCGGCGCCAGCCCGGCCGCGCGGGCCGCGTCGCCGACGCTCCGTCCCGCGGCGTAGGCCTCGACTAACGTCGCGGCGGCGCCGGGAGCGCAGGGCAACTCGGACGCGAACGGCGCCAGCCGCTCGCCGAGGTCGGCGTCGGTCCGGTCGACGACCGCCACGCCGCGCTCGCGCTGCTCGGCGGTCACCTCGATGTCGGCGGCGATGTCCGCGAGCGCCACGTTCCCGTCTTCTGCGAGGTCGCAGTTAAACCTAGGTGGCCGCCAGCGGGTCGGGCGCGGGCGGTGCGGGCACCACCTACCGGTCACCGGTAGGTTCGGACGGCCGCGCGGCGCGGTGCGAGCCGTCTGCCGGCCCCTTCTTAACGGCGGATCGGGCCGCAGTTTCACACGTGATGGCGACGACAGCGAACACCTGTCCGGAGTGTGGCAGTCGGGTCAGGCGAACCGGAACCGAGACCGTCTGTTCGGAGTGCGGGCTCGTGGTCGGCGAAGACCGCATCGACCGGGGGCCGGAGTGGCGCTCATTCTCCGACGACGAGACGAACCGCGAGCGGACGGGCGCGCCCCTGACGCGCTCGCGCCACGACCGCGGCCTCTCGACGGAGATCGGCCGGAGCACGCGCCTGAAGGGGCGGAAGCGGCGCCAGGTCGCCCGGATGCGCCGCCAGCACGACCGCGCGAAGATCGGCTCGAAGGCCGACCGCAACCAGGTGTACGCGTTCACCGAGATCCGGCGCCTGGTCGGCCGGCTCGAACTCCCGGAGCACGTCCGGGACAGCGCGTGCGTGCTCTTCGAGTCGGCACAGGACGCCGACCTCCTCCGGGGGCGCTCCCTGGAGGGGTTCGCCGCGGCCGCGGTCTACGCGACCTGCCGGACGGCGTCGGTCTCGCGGACGCGCGAGGAGGTGATCGAGGCGGCGCGCGCGTCCGCGGCCGAGCTGAAGGCTGCCTACGCCGCGCTCAACCGCGAACTCGGGCTGGAGACGGGGCCGATCGACCCGGGCGAGTACCTCCCCCGGTTCGCGAGCGAACTCGACCTCGCTCCGGCGGTCGAGCGCCGCGCGCGAGAACTCGTACGCGAGGGCGTCGAGGCCGGACTGGTCAACGGCCGCAACCCCTCGGGCTTCGCCGCCGCCTGCCTGTACGCCGCGGCGGAGGACTGCGACGTCGACCTCACCCAGCGCGCGGCCGCCGACGTGGCCGACGTGACGCCAGTGACGCTCCGCGAGGCCTACTACGACCTGACCGAGCGCTGAACGGCGGCCGCCAGGGCGTCGAACGCACCGGCCGCGGGCCCGTCCGGATCGAGGGCGGCGACCGGCAGGCCGTGTCGCGCCGCCCGCACCACCGCGTCCGACGCCGGAACGGCGGTCACCGGCCACCCGAGCGCCCGCACGGCGGCAGCGCCGACCGTGCCGGCGCGGTTACAGACCGCGCTGGCGAGTCCGGTGCCCCGCCCGCGGGCGCGGACGAGGAGCGCGACGGCGACCGCGAGCGCTCGCGGCGTCGGGGTCGCGACCGGAACGCACGTCTCGGCTGCCGACACCGGCAGCGTGGCAGTTCGCGGCGCGCCCGCGTCGAGCACCGCCCCGCCGTAGGCGCTCGCGACGCGTGCGAGGACGGCCGACAGCTGTCCGGGATCGACGGGGCGCGACCCGTCCAGGGGCCGGCCGCAGGGGAGGATCGGGACCGGCCCGCCGTCGCGAACGCTCTCGACGGGGTCGGCACGACCAGCGAGCACGTCGTGGAGGTCCGGACCGCGATCCGCCGGGAGGTCGGCGAGGTCGAGGTCGGCGTCGACGACGACCGCGCCCATCGCCGCGGCGAGGTTGTACGCCACCGTCGTCGCGCCGACGCCGGACCGACCGGCGACTGCGACGACCGTCACGACTGCTCGCTCGTCTCGGTCGCGCGCTCGCCGGTCGCCGTCGCGTCGCACGGGTCGGCAGACGCGATCGCCACCGGTCGCTCGACGGGAGCGGCAGGGGTCGCGTACCCGATCGCACGTCGTTCGCCCGGAGCGAGCACGAGTTCGACGCCGGTCGCAGTCCAGCGCGCCCCGCCCGGACGGCAGCCGCGTCGCGGCGGCAGGACGGGGCCGCCGGTCCGGTCCGCGAGTCGGACGCGCCGCCGGGCGTCGTCGTTCGCCAGGACGGCGCCGACGAGCGTGAGCGCGCTCTCCGCGCCGGGGCGGGCGCCCGCGTCGTCCGCAC
>JBDGSV010000036.1:0-11880 GCA_042217375.1 Haloarculaceae archaeon
GTTACGGCCACCCGAAGGCCGAAGGATACCAAGCTACCCCACCGGCCCGCAGTCCAACCAAGACGGCTTTCGGGTTTAACGGTTGCGAATCAGCGGGCCACTCCCCGAGCCGGTTCCCCGGTCGGCGTCGCTCCAGTCGCACTCTTCGTCCCCGTTGCGGCAGTCGCCGGCCGGTCAGTACCTGGTGAACCCGTCGGTGTCGAGGTAGTTGTGCGCGACGGTGATCGCGTGGTCTGCGTGCAGGCGCTCGGGACCGACCCGGACGCGCACGTCGGCCTCGTCGGCCAGGAGCGCCCGCTCGTCGGCCGTGAAGTCCCGGTGGTCGGAGAGGACGAACACCGGCTCGTCGGGCGCGTCGACGTCGATCACGGGCGTTCCGTCCTCGTGGAGGTGGACGACGGTCCCCCCGTCGGCCGCGGCCCGGAGCGTCGGTTCGACGCCCCGACGCGAGAGGTGGACGCCCGGCGTCGTCTCGACCTCCTGGTGGCCGACGGCCTCGCGCTTCTGCTCCAGCGCACGCCGAACCAGGGCGGCCGTGCTCCGCTCGTCGGGGTTGAGCCGGCGGAGGTCGCGCCCTTCGAAGCGCAGCGTGAGTTCGTCGCCGAGGACGAGCAGGCAACGAACGTCCTCGCGAATGGCGTGCGAGAGGAAGAACGCGCTGTTGACACACCGGCAGAGTACGTCCAGCCGTCCCGCGCCGCCCGCGAGGTCGTCGAGCGAGAAATCTGGCTCGGTCGGCGCGTCGTGCCCGATGACGAGAAACTGGCGCATGTACGACGCTCGCGGCGGAAGCGGCTTGAGTGGCCCGGTCGCCCTCGCCCGCCGTCAGCGCTCGCCGGCGACCGCCTCCAGGAGCGCCGCGTCGACGCCCTCTCGCCGGCCGGCGGCGAGGAGGGCCGCCAGGTCGCCCCGGTGCCGGTCGGCAGCTATCCCGGACGCTCCACCGAGACCCAGGCGGTCGTCCACGTCGACGGCCGCCGCCGCCCGGTCGGCGTCGACGCCGAACGCCGCACACAGCGTCGCGAGTTCGGTCCCGAGACGCCGCGTGGCCACCCGGACGGCGCCGTCGACGTACCGGGCCGCCTCCGCGGTCCGGCGGTCCGTCTCGACGACCGGCGTCTCCCAGTCGACGACGAGCGACTCGTACACCGCCGCCAGCGCGTCGAGCGCGCGGTCGTCGCCGTCCGTCCCGACGACGATGCGCTCGGGTTCCACGACGGCCTCGACCGTCGATCCCGTCCCCGCCAGGACCGGGACCACCGCGACGCCGACTGTCTCGCCGGCTCGCGGTCCGGCCGTCTCCACGGCGGGCACGACCCGGTCGGCCGTCGTCCCGGGGAGGACCGGGCTGGCGACCACGACCAGGTGGTACTCGGTCTCGTCGGCGAGCGCCTCGCCGACCGCCCGCGCGCCGGCCTCCAGGCTCGTCGCGTCGACGCCGTCCTCGCCCCCGGTCGGGTGGGCGAGGAAGGTGACGGCCGCGTCGGCGACGGCGTCGTGGTCGGTCGTCGCGCGCAGGTGCCGGCCGGCGTGGGCCCGCAACAGCGGGTCGAGACCGGGAGCCTGGACGGGTGGCTCGCCCGCGTTCAGCGCCTCGACGACGGTCTCGTCGGTGTCGACGGCGACCACGTCGTGTCCGAGATCGGCCAGACCGGCGGCCAGAGCCGTCCCGAGACGACCACAGCCGACGACGCTCGTTTGCATCGGCCCGAGGTCGGCGCCCCGGCGGTTTACGGCTTTCCTCTCCGTCGCGTGCGGCCGCCACCGCTACTCGACGGTGACGCTCTTGGCGAGGTTGCGCGGCTTGTCGATGGAGCGGTCCAGGAGCGCGGCGGTGTGGTACGCCACGAGCTGGAGCTGGACGTTCGCGAGCACCGGCGCGGTCCGCCAGTCGGTCGCCGGCACTTCCAGAACGTGGTCGACGTACCGCTCGACGTCGGAGGCGCCGTCCGTCACCGCGATCACGGGCGCGTCGCGGGCCTCGACTTCCTTGACGTTGCCGACGGTCTTGGTGGCGGCCGCGTCGTCGCCGGTGACGACCGCGAACACGGGCGTGTTCTCGTCGACCAGGGCGAGCGGGCCGTGCTTGAGTTCGCCGGCGGCGAACCCCTCGGCGTGCTTGTAGGTGATCTCTTTCATCTTGAGCGCGCCCTCCAGTGCGACCGGGTAGTGCTGGCGGCGGCCGATGAAGAAGTAGGCGTCGGCGTCGGCGTACTCGGCGGCCACCTCGCGCGCGCTCGACTCGTCGAGGACGGTCTGGACGTCGCCCGGCAGGTCCCGGAGGGCGGCGATGGCGTCGCGGTTCCGCCGCCCGCCGGTGGTCGCGAGCACGAGCAGGTCGAGCGCCGTCAGCTGCGCGACGAAGGTCTTGGTGGCCGCGACGCCGATCTCGGGGCCGGACCGGATGTAGAGCACGCTGTCGCACTCCCTGGCGAGCGTGGAGCCGACGGTGTTGGTGAGCGCGAGCGTCGGCGCGCCGCGGCGGCGGGCCTCGCGGGTCGCGCCCAGCGTGTCTGCCGTCTCGCCGCTCTGGCTGACGCCGACCACGAGCGCGTCCTCGGTCGGCGGCGGGGACACCGCGTACTCGTGGGCGTAGAACGCCTGGGCCGGGACGCCCGCCTCCTGGAAGAGGTGCGCGCCGAACAGCGCCGCGTGGTAGGAGGTGCCCGCGGCCACGAGGTGGACCCGCGGGACCGCCAGGTCGGCCAGTTCGCCGAGGTCGACCCGGCCGCCGAGTTCGTCGACCCGGCCGCGGAGGCACTCGCGCAACGCCCGCGGCTGCTCGTGGATCTCCTTGAGCATGAAGTGGTCGTAGCCGCTCAGCCCCGTCTCCTCGGGCGTCCAGTCGACGGTCTCGACGGTCTTCTCGACCGGTTCGCCGTCGAGCGTCGTCACCGTCCAGTCGTCGGCGTCGAGGCGGGCGAACTCGCCGTCGGCGAGGTAGACCACGTCGGCGGTGAACTCGCGGAAAGCGGGGACGTCGCTCGCCACGAAGTAGCCGTCGTCGCCGATCCCGAGGACGAGCGGGGAGTCGTTCCGCGCCACGAAGATGGCGTCGACGCCGGCGATCACGACGGCGACGGCGTAGCTGCCCGACAGCCGGGAGACGGCCGACCGGACCGCCGCCTCGGGCGACGCCCCGTCGTCGAGCGCCGCCTCGACGAGGTGGGGGACGACCTCGGTGTCCGTGTCGCTCCGGAAGGCGTGGCCGGCCGCGGACAGTTCGTCCCGGAGCGTCTGGTAGTTCTCGATGATGCCGTTGTGAACGACCGCGACGCGCCCGGTGCAGTCCGTGTGCGGGTGGGCGTTCGCGTCGGTCGGCGGCCCGTGCGTGCTCCAGCGCGTGTGACCGATGCCCACCGGCCCGTCGAGGTCGCTCCCCTCGAGTGCGGCCTCCAGGCGGTCGATCTCTCCCTCGCGCTTGCGGACGCGGACGGTCTCGCCACCGAGCGCGATCCCCGCAGAGTCGTACCCCCGGTACTCCAGTTTCGTCAGCCCGTGGACGAGGACGTCGAGCGCGTCCGGTCGGCCGACGACACCGACGATGCCGCACATCAGCGTCTCACCTCCGCACCGGCCTCGACGGTGCCCGACGCGCGGACGCCGACCCCGAGGCGCGCCTCCGGGCCGACGAGCGTGCCCGGCGCGCAACTCACGTCGCCCTCGGCGCGGACGCGGTCGGCGAACACCGCGCCGAGTCGCTGCCGGGAGAAGATCCGATCGTCGACCCGCACGTCGGCCGGGCCGCCGGGGACGGTCGTGCTCGCGCCGAGGTGGCAGTCCTCGCCGGCCACCGCGTCGATCAGCACGCTCCCGGCCTCGACGCGGGTGTCGGCGTCGAGCACGGACCGGACGAGCGTGACGTTCGGGCCGACGGTCGCGTTCCGCCCCAGCGCGACGTTCGGGCCGACGACGGCGCCCGCGGCCACCTCACAGTCCGGGCCGACGACGACCGGCGCCTGGAGCGTCGCCTCGTCGTGGACGCGCGCCGATTCGGCCACCCAGACGCGCTCGGCCACCTCGCGCTCGCCGATCCGGCCGCGAGCGAACAGTTCGTCCGCCACCGCGAGCAGGTCCCAGGGGTACGTGGCGTCGGCCCACAGCCCTCCGATCTGGACGCCCCGCACCGGCTCGCCGGCGGCGAGGAACCGGACCACGGTGTCGGTCAGGCCGAGTTCGCCCTCGCGGCGCGGCGTCGCCTCCACGGCGTCGAAGATGTCCGCGTCGAACGCGTAGATGCCAGCGTTGATGAACCGGAACTCGTCGGCGTCCGGCTTCTCGACCAGTTCGTCGAGGTAGCCGTCGCGCAGGCGCACGGCGCCGTACTGGCTCGTCTCCGGATGTTCGAGCACGGCCAGCGTCGGCTCGCCGTGGCGCTCGAACGTCTCGCTGACCTCGCGGACGGCCGAGGCGTCCAGCAGGCGGTCGCCGTTGACGACGAGGACAGGGCCGTCGCAGACCGACCGCGCCTGGAGGAGGGCGTGGCCGCTCCCGAGTTGCTTTCGCTGGTGGGCGTAGACCAGCGGGACGTCCCGGTAGGTCGGGCCGAAGTGGCCCTGCACCCGGTCGCGCTTGTAGCCGACGACGAGGCAGATCCGGTCGACGCCGGCCTCCACGAGCGCGTCGAGGACGTACTCCAGGATCGGGCGGTTGGCCGCCGGCAGCATGGGCTTCGGTCGGTTCCGGGTCAGGGGCCGGAGCCGGGTTCCCTCGCCGGCCGCGAGGACGACGGCGGTCGTAGCCTCCATGCACGAACACTCCGCGGCGTCGAATTTCAAGTTTCGGGCAGCGACGGTTCTCGCGCCGCTCCCGGTCGCTGACCCGTTCCCGCCGCGTGACTGCCGGGGACAAGGATATATCCAGGCCCCGCCTACCCGCCGCAATGATAGCCGCGGGCGTCCAGCAGACAGTCGAGGCGGCCCTGACGTCGCTGCCGCCCTGGCTGGCCGTCACCGCGGTCCTGGTCGCCTCGCTGCTCGCGGCCCGGGTCGTCCAGGTAGGGGGCGACTGGCTCGTCCGCCGGGTGACGCGCCGCATCGACGGCGAGTACGACGACATCGTCCTCACGGCCGTCCACCCGGCGCTGTACGTCACGGTCGTCGTCGTCGGGCTCTACCTCGCGACGGTCCCGCTCGACCTGTTCCCGGCGTTCGACTACGTCCAGGCGACGGCGCTCTCGGTTCTCACGGTGCTGTGGGCGGTGACGCTCGTCCGCGTCGGCGGCCGGCTCTCCGACGCCGTCACCGCCGGCGAGCAGGTCGAACAGACCGTCGTCCCCATCTTCCAGAACGTCTGGTCTGCGGTCGTCCTCGGCACGGCGGTGTTCCTGTTGCTGTTCTACTGGAACGTCGACGTGACGCCGTTCCTGGCGTCGGCGGGCATCGTGGGCATCGCCGTCGGGTTCGCCGCCCGGGATACGATCGCGAACCTCTTCGGCTCGATCGCGCTCTACTTCGACGGCACCTACAAGGTCGGCGACTACGTCGTCCTGGAGTCCGGCGAGCGCGGTCGCGTCGAGGACATCTCCATCCGCTCGACGGTGCTCCGCACCCGCGACGACGTGCTCGTCACGGTCCCGAACGCCGTCCTCAACTCCGCGCGCATCACCAACGAGTCGGTCCCCTCGCGCGAGCGCCGCATCCGCGTCCCGATCGGCGTCGCCTACGGCTCGGACCTCGACCACGTCGAAGCGACGCTCCTCTCGGTCGCCGCCGCCGAGCGCCTCGTCCTCGACACCCCCCGCCCGCGCGTCCGCGTCCGCGAGTTCGGCGACTCCGCCGTCGCGCTCGAACTGCTCTGCTGGATCGCCGACCCCGTCCTCCGGGGGCGCAGCATCCACAACCTCAACAAGGCCATCTACCGCGCGTTCGCGGCCGGGGGCATCGAAATCCCGTTCCCCCGGCGGGTCGTCACGCTCGGCGGCGCCGACGCCGCGGCCGCTGGGGCGGCGGAACCGGTCCCCGGCGACGACGACTGAATCGGCCGCTCCGTCGGGCGTACCCGGTCCCGGGGGCCGGCCGGACGCGCCGGAAGCGAGAGGTTGACGTGTCTCCGTCGCCGACCCGAGGGCGTGCCTACGCTCGACACCGGCGACGCCAGCCTGTACTACGAGACGCACGGCGCGGGCGACCCCCTCGTGTTCGTCCACGGCGGGTGGGTCTCCAGCCGGATGTGGGCCCCGCAGGTCGAGCGGTTCGCCGACGACTACCGCGTCGTCACGGTCGACGTCCGGGGCCACGGCCGGACGGGCGCGACCGACCGGCGGCGCTACTCCATCCCGCTGTTCGCGGCCGACCTCCGGGCCGTCCTGGAGCACGAGGACGCCACCGACCCCGCGGCGGTGTGCGGGCTCTCGATGGGCGGTCACGTCGCCCAGCTGTACGCCGCCACCTACGACCTCCGCCGGCTCGTGCTCGCCGCGACCACCCGGACCGTCCCGCCGATCCCCATGTCGCGCAGCCAGAAGCTCGCCTTCGCGCCCAAGCCCGTCGTCCACGCGCTCATCCGGCGCATGGGCGTGGCCTCGTACTACGAGTCGCTCCTGGCGGGCATCCGGGCGATCGAGGGCCACCGCTGGGTCGCGCTCGACGACGACAACCGGCGGTACGTCCGCGAGGAGATCGGGCGCTTCGACACCCGCGAGTACATCAAGGTGTTCGACGCGCTCTACGACCACGACGCGCTCGACCACGACGCGCTCGACGCGCCCACGCTGCTCGTCCACGGCGACCACGAGTCGGAGACGGTCGTCCGGCAGAACCGGGCGTTCGAGGACGCGCTCGACGCGACGCGGGTCGAGATCCCCGACGCCGGTCACCTGGCGAACCTCGACAACCCGGCCGCCTTCGACGCCGCCCTCGGATCGTTCCTCGCGGCCTGACGCACCGCGCTACCCCTTCAGCGCCGGAGCCACCACCACCCCGCTCCGAGCACCACCACGACGACGACCGTGCCGACGACGAGCGTGGCGACGTCGGTCGCCGGCCCGGACGGCTCGACGACGGCGACGGCGACGAGCTGGGGCGCGAACCGGACCGTGCTCCCGTCGGCGCGCTCGGCCGTGACGTTCACCGGGATCGCCTGAGTGGTCTCGACCGCGTCCTCGGAGACCGTCACCTCGAACGCGAGCACGGCCGTCTCGCCCGGCTGGAGCCGGGGGACGAACGAGGTCGGAGCCGCGCTGCTCAGCGGCGGCGCGGGCGAGACGGCCGCCGACACGTCCCGGAGCGGCTCGTCGCCCTCGTTGGTCACCCGGACCACCAGCCGGTCGCTTGTGTCGACTGCGAACGTCGCGTTCACCGGCTCGAACCGGAGCCGGTCGCGGCGCCGTCCGACCCGCTGCCGGACGCGGATCGGGTCGGCGCTCGCCGCCGTGCCGTCGGCGGTCTCGTACGCGACGGCGAGCGAGAACTGCCGGGGGCCGGCCTCGGCCTGCGGGCCGACGGTCACCGGGAACGAGAACGACGCCCGCTCGCCGGGCGCGAGATCTCCCACCGCGTAGCTCGGCTCGGCGGTCCGGACGGTCGGCGGCGCGTCAGCCAGTTGCACGACGACGCCGCGCGCTCGGTTCGGACCGCGGTTGACGACCGTCCCGCGGAGCCGGCCGTCCTCGCCGACGTGGAGCGCCGAGCTCACGTTCCCGACGGCGAACTCGGGAGCGGCCGCCGGGGCGACGCCGAGATTCGTCGCGGGCGACGTCGCCCTCGCGCCGCCGGCGGTCTCGTAGCCCACGACCGCGGCGAGCGTGTACCTGTAGGGCCCGGCGCCGTCGGCCGCCGCCAGGTCGTAGCTGACCGTGCGGGTCTCCCCGTGCGCCCAGGTACCGACGTACCGGCTGGCGGTCTGGCCGCCGTCGACCGCGAGCGCCGCGTTCGGCGACCGGAGCGTCACCGTCGCTGCCCGCGCCCGCGGGCCGTCGTTACGCATCGACAGCGCGACGGTGCCGCTCCCGCCGACGGCCACGTCGCTCCGGACGCCCGTCACCACGAACTGCCCGCGCCCGGGTTCGACGGCCACCGTCCGGGGGGCCGTCTGGACGGGCTGGCCGTCCTCGTCCTCGAAGGTCGCGACCAGGTCGACGGGGTAGCTGCCGCCGGTCGCGCGCTCGCTCGCGGTCACGACGTACTCCAGCGTCCGGCGCTCGCCGGGCGCCCAGGTGCCGACGTACCGGCTGGCGGTCTGGCCGCCGTCGAGCGAGAGCGCCGCGTTCGCGCTGGTCAGCGACAGCGTGGCGTTCCGGGCCGCCGCCGTCCCGCCGTTCTCGACCGTGAGCGAGAGCGTGCCGGTCCCGCCCGGCGCCACGTCCGTCGTGGCGTCGACGACGCGGACCCGGGCGCGGTCCGCGACCACCACCGTCAGCCGGAACGTCTCCTCGTCGGTGCGGGTGACGGCCGACCCGTTCGGCTCGCCGACCTGCGAGGTGTAGGTGTACTCGACGTCGACGAGGACGCTGTAACGGCCGGGGTCGGCGCCCTCGTCGATCGAGACGCGGAACGGGACCGGTACCGCGGCGCCGTCGGCGACGCTCCCCACCGACTGTCGGCCGGTGTGGACGGTCAGGGGCGCGCTCGGCGCGCGCATGCGGGCGGTCACGCCGCGGGCGGTCGTCACCCGCTCGTTGAGAGCGGGATTGGTCGTCGAGGCCTGCGAGAGGTCGCCGGCGTTGCTCAGGGTCACCTGGAGCGTCGTCGTCTCGCCCGCCGTCACGGTGTCCTCGGACAGGGTGGCAGACAGCGACGGCGAGCCGCGGACGTCTGCGGCCGCCGGGCCGGCCGTCGCCCCCAGGATCGACAGGACGACGACCAGGGCCACGAGGACGCGACCGGCGCTCACGGCCGGCCCTCCGGGCGTGCGGGGCGGTCGGTGACTGGGCGGCGTCGAGTGGGATGTCGGACTGTCATGGGTCGGGTGGTGGCGCGCGAGCGCCGGGGGTGGAGTCGCGGTGGGGTCATCAGACGTCTCGCCTCCGGAAGACGGCGACGGCGAGGACGACCAGCGCGACCGCGGCCAGAAACAGCAGCAGGGCGCCGGTCACGTCGTAGCTCTGGTCGACCAGGACGTCGACGGGGCTGTAGTAGCGAGTCGGGCTCAGCGTGCCGAGCCACTCGTAGTCGGTGCTCGTGGTGACGGTGTCGAGCAGGAACAGCCCGAACACGAGGCCGATGCCGCCGCGCTGGGCGAGGTCGGCCCGGTCGACGGCGACCGACAGGACCAGTCCGAGGCCGGCACACACCAGGAGGTAGGGCACCGAGAGGACGTGGAGCGTGAGGAGGTCGACGACGTCGAGCGACTCGCCGATGGCGACGACGCCGCCGTAGACGAACAGCGGGACGACGAGGTTCAGGACGACGATCGGCGCCAGCAGCGAGAGGTACTTCTCGACGAGGACGCGCTTACGCGAGACGGGCGCCGCCAGCACGAGGTCGAGGCGCCCGGTCTCGACGTCGCCCGCGACGACCGCGCCGGCCGCGTAGGCCATGTAGAGCCCGAGCAGCAGCAGCCAGACGAACTGGTAGAACTCCGTCGAGAGGAAGCCCGGGAGCGTGTTGTAGGCCGTGGTTCCGATGAAGCCCTCCCGGAAGGCGGGCGGCAGGCTCTCGATGAACGCCTGCAGGTCCGCACCCGACTGGGAGATCGAGGGGAACAGCCCCACGACGAGCAGCGCGAAGACGCCGAGCAGGACCGCGAGCACGAGCGCGCCCCGCGATCGGCGCCGGGCCTCGTAGCGGGTCGTCTCCAGCATCACAGCTCACCGTAGTAGTGCATGAACACGTCGTCGAGCGGCGGTTCCTCGACCTCCAGGTCGACCACGTCGTACCCGGCGAGCGCGGCGAGCAGCGCGTTGTAGTCGCCGGTGAAGGTGAACTGTGCGCCGCCGTCGAACGGGTCGACGTCGACCACGCCGTCCACGTCGAGGTCGGCGGCGTCGAACGCGCCGGCGGTGTGGACGCGGACGCGCTTGCCGCCCCGACTGAGCAGGTCGTCCATGCCCTCGACGGCCACGAGGCGCCCGTTGCGGATGATGCCGACGCGGTCGCAGATCCGGCGGACTTCGCCGAGGACGTGCGAGGAGAACAGCGCCGTCGTGCCTGCCTCGCGCTCGGCGCGGAGGAAGCGGTTGAACTGCTCCTGCTTGAGCGGGTCCAGCCCCGACGTCGGTTCGTCCATCACCACCAGGTCGGGTTCGTGCATGAACGCCTGGACGATGCCGAGCATCTGCCGGTTGCCGGTGGAGTACTCCCGGATCTTCCGGTCGAGCGGCGGATCGAACAGGTCGAGCAACTCCTCGCGACGGGCGTCGCCTTTCAGGCGGGCCTGGTAGTCGAGGTACTCCGCGCCGGTCGCCTCCTCGTCGAAGGCCGGCGCGCTCGGGAGGTAGCCGATGCGCGCTTTCGCCTCGATGAGTTCGGCCTCGTCGCTGACGTCGCGGCCGAAGACGGTGGCGGTCCCGGACGTGGGCGCTTGGAACCCGAGCAGGGTGCGGATCGTCGTGGTCTTCCCCGCGCCGTTGGGGCCGAGGTAACCGAACACCTCCCCCTCCTCGACGGAGAACGTCAGGTCGTCGTTGGCCACCACGTCCCCGTAGGCCTTCGTCAGCCCCGACACCTCGATGACCGCCATGGCCTCCCTTCTCCCCTCCCCTAGTTGTCAGTTGTGCCGGGTCCCGGACGGCGGGACCGCGACTCGAAGGACACAAGCCCGACCTCCCGCATCTCCCTGTAATGACCCTGCTCGACGACGCTCGCGCGGCGCTGGGGACCGGCCCGATCTGTGACAACTGCCTGGGCCGCCTCGTCGCCGACCGGAGCTTCGGCCTCACCAACGCGGAGCGCGGGAAGGCGCTGCGCGTCGCCGTGGCCCTGGCCGACGACGCGGACTACGCCGCGCCGGACCCCGCCGACTGCTGGGTCTGCGAGGGGGTCTGTGCCGAGTTCGACGAGTGGGCCGAGCGCGCCGTCGACGCCCTCGACGGGATTGCGTTCGACACTTACCAGGTCGGCACGCGCGTCCCGCCCCTCCTCGAGGAGAACGACGCGCTCCTGCGGGCCGAGATCGGCTCCGACGAGGACGCCGGCGAACTGCTCAAGAGCGAGGTCAACCGGGAGGTCGGCCGGCGGCTCGGCCAGCGCACCGGGACCGAGGTGGACTTCACCCGGCCGGACGTCCAGCTCCTGCTCGACCTGACCACCGGCGAGGTCGAGGTCCAGATCAACTCCGTCGCGGTCTACGGCCGCTACCGGAAGCTCGAACGAGACATCCCGCAGACCGAGTGGCCCTGCTCTGACTGTGGCGGGACCGGCCGCGTCACCAACGGCCCCTGCCCGGCGTGCGACGGCACCGGCTACCGCTACCCGACGAGCGTCGAGCAGGAGGTGGCGCCGACGCTCTGTACCGCGCTCCGCGGGACGGAGGCGCTGTTCCACGGTGCGGGCCGCGAGGACGTCGACGCGCTCATGCTCGGCACCGGCCGGCCGTTCGTCGTCGAGGTCAAGAACCCCCACCGTCGCGACCTCGACCTCGACGCCGTCGAGCGCGAGATCAACGAGCAGGCCGACGGCGTCGAGGTCGAGGGGCTCCGCTTCGCCACCTACGAGATGGTCGAGCGCGTCAAGGAACTCGACGCCTCGAAGACCTACCGGATGGACGTGGCGTTCGACGAACCGGTCGCGGCGGCCGACCTCGACGCCGCCCTCGACGCGCTCCGCGGGACCACCGTCGAACAGCGCACGCCGACCCGCGTCGACCACCGGCGCGCCGACCTCGTCCGCGAGCGCACGGTCTACGACGTCTCGGGCCACCTCGTCGACGAGACCCGCGCCGAACTGGAGGTCCACGGCGAGGGCGGCCTCTACGTGAAGGAACTCGTCTCCGGCGACGAGG
>JBDGSV010000028.1:0-11876 GCA_042217375.1 Haloarculaceae archaeon
ACGGGGCGCTCCGGTACGACGGCGAGTTGCCCTTCAACACCGACGGCGGCGGGCTGTGCAACAATCACCCCTCCAACCGCGGCGGCGTCACGAAGGTCATCGAGGCCGTCCGGCAACTGCGCCGGGAGACCAACCCCGAGGTGCAGGTCGACGCCGACGTCGCCATCGCCCACGGGACCGGCGGGGGCGGGATGGGCCGCCACCAGGCCGCCACCACCGTCCTCGGGAGGGAGGACTGATGATGGATCGCTGGGAACCCCGTCCGGTGCCCGAGACGACGCCCGAGACCGAGCCCTACTGGCGCGGCGCGGTGGCGGGCGAACTGCGGCTGATGCGCTGTCGCGACTGCGGCGGCGTCTACCACTACCCCCGGGCGCTCTGCCCGGACTGCGCCAGCGCGGACACGACCTGGACCGTCGCCGAGGGGACGGGCGCCCTCTACTCGTTCTCGATCCAGGCCCGGCGCGACGACTGGCCCGACGAGGCCCTGCCGGTGGTGCTCGCCTACGTCGAACTCGACGAGGGCCCCCGCCTGATGACCAACGTCGTCGACTGCGAGCCCCAGTCGCTGGCCGTCGGCGACCGCGTCGCGGTGCGGTTCGTCCCCACCGACGACGAGGAGATCGCCGTCCCCGTGTTCACGCCCGTCGAGGACTGAGGCTGCCGGCCGGCGGCAGCTCGGGGCCACAAGCTACTTTCGCCGACGGTGCGTCCATCCAGCCATGTCTGCGCGCTCGATCTCCGACCGGATCCCCGTCCTCCCGGGCGCCGTCGCGGGCGTCGTCGCCTGGCTCCTCGGCTACCTGTTCACGTACGTGCTCACGAGTAGCGCGATCCGCTCCTCGCCGGTCCGGCAGGTCGCGGAGTTCCTCGGCGCCTCGCTCCCCACCTGGAAGGTCGTCGGCTGGGTGTTCTTCAACGCCCACTTCTCGGCGACCACCTTCCAGGGGCTGTTCGACGGCGCCCGGAACTTCGTCGGCGGCGAGAACGGCTTCTCGGCGGTGCTCTTCCTCGTGCCGCCGCTCCTGCTCCTGGTGGCGGGCGTCGCCGTCGGGCGCGCCGCCGCCGCCGACCACGACGCCACCGACGCCGTGCTCGCGGGCCTCGCGGTCGTCCCCGCGTACTTCGTCCTCTCGGTGGTCGGCGTCTTCCTGTTCGCCGTCCAGCGGGCCGGCCCCGACCCCGTGACCGGCGTCTTCCTCGCGGGCCTGGTCTACCCGGCGGTGTTCGGCGTCGCGGGCGCGGTCGTCGCCGCCTGGACCTACAGCGGCCGGGCCACCAGTTCGCCCCAGGGCTCGAACCCGTAGCGGTCGTAGAACGCCCGCGCCCGCTCGTTGGACGCGTCGACGTCGAGCAGCAGCCGGTCCAGGGGCAGGTCCTGGGCTCGCGCCACGGCCAGCGCCCGCTCCAGCAGCGCGTCCGCCAGGCCGGTCCCGCGTGCGGCCTCGCGGACGTAGAGTTCGTTCAGCACCGCCGCGTCCCAGACGTAGGCCAGCCGGTCCGGGAGCAGGAAGGCGTAGCCGGCCAGCCCCGACTCGCCGGGGACGACCTGCACGCACGCCGGGTCGTCGGCGACGCAGCGGTCGACCCACGACAGGTAGTCCGCCCGGTAGTCGTCGGTGAGTTTCCGTTCGTAGGCCGCCTCCTTCTCCGGATCGGCGCTCCCGAGTTCGCGCTCGAACGCCGCCTTCAGCGTCCACAGCGCCGCGCGGTCGCGCTCCGGGTCGTACGCTCGTGGTTCCACGACCGGACTACGGGGCGCCCCGCTGATCACCCTGTCCCCGTGACCGGCGGTCTTTTTGTCCGGTGCGGCGAATCGGCTCCCATGAGCGGCCGAGGCCCCCGGCGCGAACTCGCCGAGAAGATCGCGGGGGAGATCGCTCTCAGCGACGACCCGGGAGCGACGATCCGGAAGTGGCGCACCGACTTCGACGTCACGCAGACGGAACTCGCCGGGCAACTCGACGTCTCCTCGTCGGTCGTCTCCGACTACGAGAGCGGCCGCCGCGCCAGCCCCGGCATCGGCGTGGTCCGGCGCGTCGTCGCGGGCCTGCTCGACATCGACGAACAGCGGGGCGGCGGCCGCATCCGACAGCACGCGCGCGTCCTCTCGGCCGGCTTCGACAGCGACATCGTCAACGACCTCCGAGAGTACCCCGTCACCATCCCCGTCGAACGGTACTACGACGCCATCGGGGCCACCGAGATCGCCGAGGGGAAGCACGCGACGGTCGCCGGCCACACGGTCATCAACAGCATCGAGGCCATCACTCGCCTCTCCAGCGAGGAGTTCTACCGGCTGTACGGCCAGTCGACCAACCGGGCGCTCGTGTTCACCGCGGTCACGCGCGGCGAGTCGCCGCTGGTCGCCATGCGCGTCGTCAACCCGACGCCGAACGCGCTCGTCCTCCACGGACTCACCCCCGACAGCGTCTGGGAGCACGCGCCGCGACTGGCCCGCATCGACGGCTACTCGCTCGCGGTGACCGACCTTCCGCTCGAAGAGATGCTCGACCGACTGCGCGACCTGCCGTAGGGCATCCTCCCCGCACTGCCGGGACCGCACCGGGCGGCACTCGCCCGCGGGCCGGCGACCGCCTCTCGGGTCGTCACGTCCGCCGACGTCCCCCCGAGCGGCCGCAGTGTGGCAGACGCGGCCCCGCCCGCTGGTTCGGCGCCGACGCGCGGCCCGGTCAGCGCGAGAACGGCGCGGGCGTCACTCGACGTACCTGTACTGGCGTTCGCCCATGCGGCCCCAGCCGTCGAAGGCGAACTCCTGTTCGGGCTGGATGAACTCCTCCAGGTCGCTCTCCTCCTCGTGGTTGTGGACGTCGTGGATCAGCTCGTACTCCTCGAAGGAGATCTCCCGCCGTGCGGCGAGCTGGTCGTCGATGTCGGTGGCGGCGAGTTCGTCCTGCCAGCCGGGCTGGACGGTCTCGGCGTGGATCTCGGCCTGGGCGCCGCTGCCGTAGGAGCCGACGAGCAGGCGCTTCCCGGTCAGGTCGTGCCCCGTCTCGGCGGCGCGCTTGAGGCCGCTGATCCGGGCGACGTGGACCGACCCGGTGTACCAGTTGCCGACGCGCCGGGAGACGTCGAGGGTCGGCTCGATGGCGCGGTCGTACCAGCGCCGGTACCGGTCGGTCTCCTTGAGCGCGTCGGTGTACTCGGTGACGGCGTCCATGTAGGCCGCCTCGTCGCCGAACGCCTCGGGGCGGGGCTGGCGGCCGATCTCGCCGGCGAGTTCGTCCTCGATCTCGGTGTCGCGGATCATGTGCCGGTACCCGAGCAGCGCGGCCTTCCGGACCATGCCGGGGAACGGCGTGTGGAACGGGATGAGTTCGAAGTCGTCGGGGTGGGTCGCGCCGGCGACGCTCTCGTAGTCGGTGAGCGCCTCGCGCATGCGGGCGAGGTAGACCTGGACCGAGCGCTTCCCGTCGACCGAGGGAAACTGCTGGTTCGGCTTGAGGAAGTCCGTCTCGTCCGCGCTGCCGTATCCCTGCTCGCGGCTCAACTCCACGAGGTCGGGGTCCTCGTCGATGAGCATGGCGACGGCGCCGGCGCCCTGGGTGGCCTCGCCGGGGTCGCCGCGGGCGTACAGCGCGGTGTCGGTCGCGACGACCAGCGCCGCGCGGCCCCGGTTGCGCCCGGCGCGAATCCAGTTGTACGCGTCGTCGAGGCTCTGGGTCCCCGAGATGCACGCGAACTTCCGCTCGCCCTTGTTGGCGTGGTGGAAGTCGCCCTCGTACACCTGTTCGAGACAGCCGGCGATGTACGTCGAGACCGGCTTCGAGTTGTCGAAGGCGCTCTCGGTCGCGACGTCGATCCGGCCGATGTCCTCGGGCTGGAGGTCCTTCCGCTCCATCAGCCGGTGGGCGGCGTTGGCCCCCATGGTCACGATGTCTTCGTACACGTCGGGGAACGAGGAGGCGTACAGCCCCAGCCCCTCGGTGTACTTCTCGGGGGCCTCGCCGCTGGCCGGTGCGAACGTCTCCGGCAGGTCGAGCCGGAGCTTGCCCGCGTGGATCTCGACCGCATCGATGCCGACACTCTTCATGTCCGGTCGCTCTCGGCGCTCGTATAAGTCTTTGACGACGAGAGTTTCGTCGTTCGTCGAACTTTCGGCCGCGACGTCCGACGCGCGGCGCACGGGGGGCCGGTCAGCGGCGCGTCACTCGTCGTCTTCCTCGACGACCTCGGGATCGCTGAGCGCCATCGCGAGGCTGTTGAGCCCGTCGACCCAGTCGCCGACGAGCCCGTACTCGGCGTCCTCGGGGAGGTCGACGTCGATGTCGTCCCCCTCGACGACGCGCGTGCCGGCCTTGGCGGAGAAGACGAGCGCGGCGTCGAGGTCGTCCTCGGCCTCTGCGTCGACCGCCGCCTGGACGTACTCGACGGCGCTGGCCTCCTCGGCCGGCCCGCCCGCCACGTACTCCTGGGCCGCGTAGAGCACGCATCGGAGCGACTCCTGGGCGTTCCCGACGATGAACTGCTTGTCCTCGTCCTCGAACTCGACCTCGTCGAGGACGATGTCGGCGATCTCTTCGAGCTTGCCCCGCGCGGTCTCGGCGTCGATCTCGCCGTCGTCGTAGTCGGTCAGCACCTTCGCCACCGCGATGGCGGTGTCGTCGCGCATGTTGAACAGGAGCCGCGCGGAGTCTTCTTCCTCCAGGTCGACCTCCTCGTCGCGCAGTCGTTCGAGCCAGTTCTCCCATCGCTCCGCCGTGTAGTACTCGCCCGGAGGCGTGCTCATGCACCGAGGTACGGTCGGCTCGAAGGATATGCCTTTTCCTTGCTCAGTTCGCGCGGCGATCAGCGCGACAGCGTCGCCTCGGTGTCGATCCCGTAGACGGTGGCGGGCGTCTCGACGTGCGCCCGGCGGACGGCCGCCTCGTGGCCCTCCTGGAGGAGCCAGCGGACGCGCCGGGGCACCGTCTTCGGCCCGAGCACCGCGCCCGGCCGGTCCGGGTCGTCGATGAAGTCCGTCTCCATCATGAACGGGTCCTCGCGCTCGACCGCCGCGCGCAGTTCGTCCTTCCGGCTGATGACGCTCGGCACCGGGCCGGTCAGCCGCCCGCCGGCGAAGTGCTTGACGACCCGCTCGCGCGCGAGGCCGCGCTCCTCGGCCCACTCGGCCACCTCGGTGAAGTCCTCGCCCGACTCGGTGTGGAGCTGGACCGCACAGCCCGTCTCCGCGCCCAGTTCGAGGGCGTACCGCAGCACGTCGTTCGAGGCCGCCCACGTCGCCTCGTCGACGTCGTAGTGTGGCCGGCCGGACTTGAGCGCGAGCGCGTCGCCGCTGGCGACGTACTCGGCGGCCACCTCCAGCCCCGCCTGCATGAGGTCGCGCGCCTCCCCGGGGTCGTACCCCCGTTCGTCGAGTTGCGAGATCAGCGCGGGGTGGACCCCCAGCACGGGCCACGCGCGGCCGTCGAGGCGGTCGTCGGCCGCCTCGACCACCGCCAGCGTACGGTCGAACACCTCGCGGAAGTCCGCGGCCGTCTCGACGTCGACGCCGAGCGACCACGAGGGCTTGTTCACGACGAGCAGGTGGGTGCCGCCGACCGCAGCGAACTCGGCGGCGGCCTCGGCACCCCGTCCCTCGTCGGGGTCGAGGTGCAGGTGGTCGTCCAGTACCGGCGTCCCGAGTTCCTCCATGCCTCTCCCTCGGTCGCGGTCGGGAAAAGTCACCCGACGGGCGGGCCGGTCGTCCCGCCGGTCGTCCGCTCCGGGCGGCCCCGGCGCCCGACTCCCCACCCGCCGGCAGTCTCACTCGCCGAGCGTGACGGCCCGGTTCGCGGCGTTCCGGAGCGCGTCCGACCGGCCGTAGCTCCCGGGCGCGATGGCGAACGTCCGGCAGCCGTACCGCCCCGCGAGTTCCAGCACGGGCTTGAAGTCGGTGTCCCGCGAGGCGACCGCGAGCACGTCGAGGCGGTCGTCGACGACGAACTCCGTGGCGTCGACGGCGAGGCGCACGTCGACGTCGCCGCTCGTCACGACGACCTCGAAGCCGTGGGCCTCCGCGGCCTGGATGAGCCCGGGCGTCGCGTGCTCGTCCACGTAGAGGCGGGTGGCGATCAGCCGCCCCTCCTCCAGCGCCGCGGCGCGCACGTCGTCGAGGTCCACGTCGAACTCGTCGCGCAGGACGTTCGGCCCGTCCACGAACAGGCCGACGCGCGGCTCGTCGTCTGCGCCCCCCAGGAGCCGTCTCAGCCGACCCATGCGACCCGGTTGGCCGGTGGCCGGTAAAGCGGTGGTGGTTCCCGCGTCCGCGTCCGCATCCGCGTCCCGGCGGGCGCTCACCCTTAACTGTCGGCCGGCCGACCGGCCGGTATGGCCTCCGGGATCGAGTCGGTGTTGCTCGACGTGCTGCCGGTGTTCATCATCGCGGCGGCCGTCGGCATCTTCGTCGCGAAGGTCGGGCGCTTTCCCTACACGATCGCGCTGCTGCTGGCGGGGTTCGGGGTGTCGGTGCTCGGGTTCGTGACGAACCTCGTCACGATCGACATCCGGCTCTCGCACGACCTCATCTTTCTCGTCCTCCTGCCGCCGCTGCTGTTCGAGGGCGCGGCGACGACCGACCTGGAGCGGTTCCGGCGCAACGTCGGACCGATCCTCGTGCTCGCGACGGTCGGCCTGGTCGCCTCGGTCGTCGTGCTGGGCGTCGCCGGACGGGTGGCGTTCGGGTTCGACCTGCTCGTGGCGCTGCTGTTCGCGGCGACCATCCTGCCGACCGACCCCGTCAGCGTGCTCGCGCTGTTCGAGGAACTGGGCGCGCCCGACCGGCTCTCCGTGCTCGTCGAGGGCGAGAGCCTGCTGAACGACGGCGTCGGCGTCGTCGTCTTCTCCGCGCTGCTCGCCCTCGTCGCCGACGGCACGGCCCCACGGAGCCTGTTCACCGTCTCCGGCCTCGGGACGCTCCTGCTGGAGATGCTGTTCGTCGGCGTCGGCGGTGCGATCGTGGGCTACGTCGCCGGCTACGCCGTCTACAGCGTGATGGTGAACCTCGACGAGCACATGACCGAGATCGTCCTCACCTTCATCCTGGCGTACGGCTCCTTCCTGCTCGCAGAGCACTACCTCCACGTCTCGGGCGTCATCGCCACCGTCGTCGCCGGGCTGTTCATCGGCAACCGCGGCGCGGACGAGGCCATGAGCCCCCAGACCAAGGTCTCGGTGTTCAACGCCCTGGAGACCGGCGCGTTCCTGGTCAACACCTTCATCTTCGTGATGATCGGGGTCACGACGCCGGTCGACCAGCTGGTCGCGCACGGCCGGCTCATCCTGCTGGCCATCCCGCTCGTGCTCGCGGCGCGCGCGGTCGTGATCTACCCGCTCTCCTGGCTGTTGAACCGCGTCACCGAGCCGCCGATCTCGCTCTCCTACCAGCACGTCCTGCTGTGGGGCGGCCTGCACGGCTCGATCCCCATCGCGCTGGTGCTCGGCATCCGCCAGGACCAGTACGCCGCGCTCCCGGTCGAGGAACTCCGGGCGATGGTGTTCGGGGTGGCGGCGTTCTCGCTCGTCGTCCAGGGCCTGACGATGTCGAACCTCCTCGACCGGCTGGGCGTCGTCACCCGCTCGGAGAGCGAGGAGCTGTACGAACTCCTGCTCGGCCGCGCTCGCGCGGTGAACGGGGCGCTCGACGCGGCCGAGCGGCTCTACCAGAGCGGCGACGTCCCCGAGTCGGTCTACGAAGACTTCACCGCCGAGTACCAGCGCGAGAAGGCCGACCTCCGGGACGCCATCGCACAGCTCCTCTCGGAGTATCCCGAGATCCGGCACGAGCAGGTGCTGATGGGCGAGCGCCAGGTGCTCCAGCAGGAGAAGAGCGCGATCATGGACGCGATGCGGAGCGGGGTCGTCGCCGACGACGTGGGCCAGCGCCTGCTGGAGGAGACCGACCTGAAGATCGACCGAGTGCGCGCCGGCGAGTCGACCGTCCGCCGGACCGAGGAGGGCTACGAGGAGTTCTGGCGCTCGCGCGCCCGCGAGTTCGGGCTCGCGGTCGACGACGACGAGCCCGAGGCGTGACGCCGCCGGCCGTCGCTCGATCCGCGGTCGCTCCCCGGCGAGCCGGCGACGTTCGACGAAACCAAAGCATTAGGTCGTCGGCCGCGACCGTCCGGGTATGGCCCTTCGGAAGCCGCCGTTGCGTGCGATCCACGCCGAGCGCGGCGCGAAGTTCACCGAGTTCGGGGGGTGGGACATGCCCGTCGAGTTCGACTCCATCCGGACCGAACACGCCGCCGTCCGGGAGGCGGCCGGCCTGTTCGACGTCTCGCACATGGGCGAGATCGAGGTGAGCGGACCGGACGCGGCCGACCTGATGCAGCGGCTCACCACGAACGACGTGACCGACCTCGCCCCCGGCGAGGCCCAGTACTCGATGATCACCGACGAGGACGGCGTCGTCCTCGACGACACGGTCGTCTACTGCCTGCCCGGGGACGGGGCCGACTACCTCTTCGTCCCCAACGCGGGCCACGACGAGGCGATGCATCGGCGGTGGACGCGCCACCGCGACGAGTGGAGCATGGACGCCACCGTCGCGAACGTGACTGCCGACTACGCGATGATCGCGCTCCAGGGCCCGCGGGCGGCGGACCTGCTGGCCGCCGAAACCGAGGCCCCGGTGGCCGACCTGTCGTTCTTCGAGGCCACGTACGCGACGGTCGCGGGCGCGGACGCGCTCGTCTCCCGGACCGGGTACACTGGCGAGGACGGCTTCGAACTCGTCGTCCCGAGCGCGGACGCCGAGCCGGTCTGGCGGGCCTTCGACTGCCAGCCCTGCGGGCTCGGCGCGCGCGACACGCTCCGCATCGAGATGGGCTATCTCCTCTCGGGCGAGGACTTCGACCCCGAGACCGACCCCCGGACCCCCTACGAGGCCGGCGTCGGCTTCACGGTGGCGCTCGACACCGAGTTCGTCGGGCGAGCGGCCCTGGAGCAGGTCGCGTCCGCGGGGCCAGACGAGCGGCTCGTCGGCTTCCGCCTCCTCGAACGCGGCGTCCCGCGCCACGGCTACGACATCACCAGCACCGACGGGATGGTCGTGGGCGCGGTGACCAGCGGGACGATGAGCCCGACCCTCGACGAGCCGATCGGGCTCGGGTACGTCCCGACCGAGTACAGCGACCCCGGAACCGCGATCCGCGTGGTCGTCCGCGGGCAGCAGAAGGACGCACGCGTCCAGACGACCCCCTTCATCGACAGACCATGAGCTTCGACATTCCCGACGACAGACGGTACCTGGAATCGCACGAGTGGGCGCGCCTCGAAGACGGCACCGTCCGGATCGGCATCTCGGACTTCGCCCAGGACGAACTCGGCGACGTCGTCTTCGTCGAGTACCCGGAGGTGGGCGACCACCTCGACCGCGAGGAGGTGTTCGGCGTCGTCGAGTCGATCAAGGCCGTCTCGGACCTCTACATGCCGGTCGCGGGCACGGTCGAGGCCACGAACGACGCCCTGCTCGACGCGCCCGAACTCGTCAACGAGGATCCCTACGGCGAGGGCTGGATGCTGGAGGTCGCCCCCGACGACGCGGACGACCTGGCGGATCTCCTGAGCGCCGAGGAGTACCGCGAACAGGTCCTCTGACCGGCGCTCGCGCTCGCCGCGCCGGCCCGCGCCGCACGCGACACCGTGGCGTGCCTATTTCCCGGTGGAGGCTGAACCGAAGGGACGATATGCGCGCTGTCGAAATCTCCGGTCAGCAGATGCCCGACGGGAGTGTTTTCAATGGCTGACGACGGACGGGGGAGCCCGTACGCTCCCCACACGGCGGCGGAGACTGACGCGATGCTCGCGACGCTCGGCGTCGACAGCGAGGAGGACCTGTTCGACATCCCGGCGTCCGTCCGGTTCGACGGGGCGTTCGGGATCGAGGCGCGGAGCGAGCGCGCCGTCCGCGACGAGGTCGCGCGGACGCTCGACCGGAACGCGGACCTGGTCGAGTTCCTGGGCCGGGGCCACTACGACCACTACGTCCCCTCGGTCGTCGACCACCTCGCCGACCGCTCGGAATTTCTGACCAGCTACACCCAGTATCAGCCCGAGGTCGCCCAGGGGTTCCTGCAGGCGCTGTTCGAGTACCAGTCGATGCTGGTCGAACTTACCGGGCTGCCAGTGGCGAACTGCTCGATGTACGACGCCGCCACGGCGCTCGGCGAGGCCGCCACCCTCGCGGCGCGGGTCCGGTCGGTCGACGGCCACCGCGTGCTCGTCCCGGACCTGCTCCGCGACGGCCGGCGCGCCGTCCTGGAGAACTACGTCGCCGGGACGGACCTCGTCGTCGACTCCTACCCGGCCGACGACGCCAACGCCGACCTCGCCGCCCTCGACCGTGCGATGGACGAGGACGTGGCCATGCTGTACGCGGAGACCCCGACCGTCCGGGGCACCATCGAGGAGGGCGTGACCGACCTGGGCGACCTCGCCGACGAGCACGGTGCGCTGTTCGTGCTGGGCTCGGACGTCGTGGCGCTCGCGCTGCTCCAGGAGCCGGCGGCCGCCGGCGCCGACGTGGTCGTCGGCGACGCGAGCGCGCTCGGACTGGGCGCGAGCTACGGCACGGGCCTCGGGCTCTTCGCCTGCCGCGAGGCGTTCCTCCGGCAGGTTCCCGGGCGCCTCGTCGGCGCGAGCGAGGACGCGACCGGGCGCCGGGCCTACACCCTGACGCTCCAGACCCGCGAGCAGCACATCAGACGGGAGCGAGCCACCTCCAACATCTGCACGAACCAGGCCTGGGTGGCGCTCCGGACCGCGATGCACGCGGCGTGGCTCGGCCCCGAGGGGCTGGTCGACCTGGCGAACGACTGCGTGACCCGGGCCCACGACGTCGCGGCGCGGTGCAACGAGGTGCGCGGCATCCAGGCCCCGGTCCACGACCGCCACCACTTCCGGGAGTTCGTCGCCCACACCGACCAGCCGGCGCGCGCGGTGGCCGACGACCTCGCGAGCGAGGGCTTCGCGGTCCACGTCGTCGACGAGCACCAGATCCAGCTCTGCGTGACCGAGACGAACGCGCCCCACGTGGACGCGCTCGTCGCGGCGCTCGAGGAGGTGGCGCGATGATCTTCGACCAGGCCCGCTGGACCGACGACGAGACCCGCTACGAGCCGCTCCTCGCCGAGAAGGGCGACCGCGAGGTCGACGTCGAGTCGCCGCTCCCGGACGACCTCACGCGCGACGCGCTCTCGCTCCCCGACGTCTCCGAGCCGGAGCTCGCGCGCCACTACACCCGGCTCTCGGAGATGAACTACGGCGTCGAGAGCGGCCCCTTCCCCCTCGGCTCGTGCACGATGAAGTACAACCCGTCGTTCACCGAGGACCTCGCCGCCCACGAGGGCGCGGCGGTCCATCCGGACCGCGACCCCGGCACCGCCCAGGGGACGCTCGAACTGCTCGCCCGGCTCCAGGACGTCCTCGGGCGGATCGGCGGGATGGACGCGGTGACGCTCCAGCCCCCGGCGGGGGCGGCCGGCGAGTTCACGGGCATCCTCGTCGCCCGGGCCTACCACGAACACGCTGGCGAGGACCGCTCCGAGGTGGTCATCCCCGACTCCGCGCACGGCACCAACTTCGCGACGGCGGCGCTGGCGGGCTACGACGTCATCAGCCTCCCGAGCGACGACGACGGGCGCGTCGACCTCGACGCCCTGTCCTCGGTGCTCTCGACGGACACGGCGGCGCTGATGCTCACCAATCCCAACACGCTGGGGCTGTTCGAGCGCGACATCGAGACCATCGCCGAACAGGTCCACGACGCGGGCGGCCTGCTCTACTACGACGGCGCGAACCTCAACGCGCTGCTCGGGCGCGCCCGCCCCGGCGACATGGGCTTCGACATCATGCACTACAACGTCCACAAGACG
>JBDGSV010000018.1:0-10593 GCA_042217375.1 Haloarculaceae archaeon
TCTCGCGGGAACGATTACCACAGGATTTATCTTTCCGCGTTAATTGGCATCTATTGGCAATATGGGAATCAATAATGACAGGCGCCTCTCCCGGCGACAGCTGATCGCGCTGACGGGTGCCGGTGCGGCAGCCGGGCTGGCAGGGTGCTTCGGTAACGGCGGCGGGAATGGCGGCGGCAACGGCGGCGGCAACGGCGGCGGCAACGGGACCGAAAACCCGGCCAACCTGCCGCCGGTCCACGTCTTCACCGACTACAACAACGACGCGTGGCAGAACCAGTGGGAGAAGACCATCGCTCCCGAGTTCAAGGACGCCACCGACATCGACCTCAAGATGGAGTACGCGGGGTTCTCCGGGCAGAACGAGGACCGGCTGGCGACGCTCATCCAGTCGGGCGACCCGCCGGCCGTCCAGACCTCGACGTTCGAGCAGGTGGGTGACGTCTGGGCCAGCGACGGCCTGGAGGACGTCGGGCCGATCCTGGAGCAGATTCAGAGCGAGTGCGGAGAGATGTCCTCCGTGCCCTTCCACCAGGGCGAGAGCTACTGGGAGATCCCCCACGGCTACTACACCGGGACGTTCGTCTACCGGCAGGACGTCTACGACGAGCTCGGCCTGGAGGTGCCCACCTCCTTCTCCCAGCTCGTCGCCAACGCCAAAGCCATCGACGAGTCGGACATGGACATCCGCGGCTACGGGCTCGCCGGACAGAAGGTCGGGAAGAGCCAGGACGAGTTCCAGGTCTACCTGGCCAACGCGGGCGCCCAGGAACTCCGGATGAAGAACCCCAACGGCGACCCGCCCGAGGCGGAGCTGTGGTTCCCCAAGGAGGAGGCGCTGGTCGTCCTGGACATGTTCAAGGAACTGGCCGGCTACTCGCCGGACCCGACCGGGATCGGCTGGGGGCAGTCGCTGCGCGGCTACGCCGCCGGCAACTTCGCCCAGCAGTACAACCTCAACGTCTGGCCCGCGGGCGTCGCGTCCGCCGTCGACGAGGAGATCGCCAAGAACACGCGGGTCGCCCCCCTGCCGCTCTGGGAGGAGGGCGGCGTTACCAAGGACGACTCGTGGCTGTCGAACCCGACGCCGGACGGGTACCACGTCTTCTCGGGCGCCGACAACACGCCCGGCGGGCGCCGGCTCATGAAGTGGATGTACGGCGAGGACGTCGAGCGGACCGCGCAGTGGTACGGCGCGGAGCCGACCCGGTTCCTCCCGAACTACAAGGACGTCATCTCGACCGACACCTTCGAGGGCTTCGACCACTGGCAGTCCTACCCGAAGCACCTGGAGATGCTCAAGTACGTCCAGGACACCATCGTCGCCGACTACTACAACAACGTCGAGAACGCGAACGTCCTCGGCCGCGTTCCCGAAGCGGTGTACTACTACCGCTTCTTCTTCCAGGGCGAGATGGTCAACCAGGTGGTCGCGGCGGACCGCGACCCCGAGAAGGCCTACCAGGACGCCTACGACACGGCGAAGCAGCGCCTCCAGGAAGGCAAGGACCGCCTGCGGTAGACGGCGCGACGATCGACGTCTCTCTCTTTCTCGCGGCGCGATCAGACGGGCAGTCCGACGACCAGCGACGCCGCCACGCCGGCGACGGCCACGCCAGCGAGAACCCGGACCGCCCCGTGGAGCCGAGCGTCGCCCGCGGCCGCGCCGAACACCGCCCCCGCCCCCGCGCCGATCGCGCTCATCGTCGCCGTGATGCCGACCGCGTAGACCGCCACCGCGAGCGCCACCACCCGGCCGCCGTAGGCCGGGAACAGCGTCGACGCGAACGCCAGCATCGACGCCGGCGGCGAGAGCGTGAACAGCGCGCCGACGACGCCGGTCGCGAGGTAGGTGCGGACCCCGTGGCCGTGGTCGGGCGCCGGGCGGGCCCCGAGGACCGGCAGGTGGAGGTGAGGGGTCCCCGCCGCCTCGTCGTGGGCGTGCTCGCTGGCGTGGGCGCGAACGACCGACCGGAGGCCGCCGACGGCCGTGAGCACGCCCAGCGTCCCCAGGATCGCCGCGAGCAGCGTCCGTCCGGGGAGCCCCGCACCCGGGAGCGATCCCGGCGAGAGCGACAGCCCGTCCACCAGGAGCCACCCCGCGCCCAGCCACGCCACCACCAGCGCCACGTGGCCCACGCTGAAGCACGCCCCGACCAGCGCAGACAGGCGCGCGTCGCCGTCGCGGCTGGTCAGCGACGCGATCCCCGCCACGTGGTCCGGCTCGATCGCGTGGGTCACGCCCAGCGCGCCGGCCGCGACCAGCGCGCCCGCGACCGACCCGCTCATGGGCGCCCGGGTCGCGTCGCGTCCGCCGGTCGCCGTGCCCGTTCGTCCATGGACGGGACGCCGGCCCGTCGCCACAAAGCGTCTTCGCCTGGTCCGGCCGCAGTTCGAGCATCGCACCAGACCGCTCATGGTCGTCGAGACGCAACGGGCAGCAAGATGCAACGGCGCACGTACCTGCGCGGCGTCGCCGCTCTCGGGGTGGCCGCGGGCGCGGGCTGTCTCGGGAACGCCGACCCGAACCCGAACGTGGCGCTCGACGAGCCGGACCGGCAGTTCGAGAGCGCCGACGTCCCCTACCCCGCCTGGGGCCAGCAGATCCCCGACGCGACCCTGCCCGCGCCGCTGGACGGACGGGACGTCGCCCTCCGGTCTGTCGAGACGCCGCAACTCCTGACGTTCTTCTACAGCAACTGCCAGACGGTCTGTCCGGCGCTCGTCTCCGCGCTCCGCAACGTCCAGACCCACGCGCTGAACAGCGACTACGGCGACCAGGTGTCGTTCGCCCCGATCACGTTCGACCCGGCCCGCGACGACGCCGACCGGCTCCGGACGTACGCGAAGACGATGCACGTCGACGCTGACGCCGGCGACTGGCACTTCCTCCGTCCGCAGTCGGCGGCGCGCGCCAAGCAGGTCGTCCAGGAGCAGTTCGGGCTCAAGTTCGAGAAACAGCCGCCGAAGAACGGGACCTACATGTTCGTCCACGCGCCGCTGATCCTGCTGGTGAACGCCGACAGCTACGTCGAGCGCGCCTACCGGACGAAGTCGCCCGACACCGAACAGATGATCGACGACCTGGCGACCGTCCGCTCGGCATGAACCGTCGCCGCGTACTCACGGCGATCGCGGGGCTCGGCCTCACCGGCGGCAGCCTCTGGGCCGTCCAGCAGAACGTCCTGTCGGGCGGGAACGGGCTCCCGGTCCGCGTCGAGACGCTCGACGCCCCGGGCTCGCAGGCGGGGCACGCCCGCGTCCCGCGACCGGGGACGCCGACGGTGATCGACCTCTTCGCGACGTGGTGTGTGCCGTGCGAGAAGCAGATGGAGGCGCTCGGCACCGTCCACGGCGAGTACGGGGACCGGGTGCAGTTCGTCTCGGTGACGAACGAGCGCGTCGGCGGGAGCCTCTCTCGCGACGACGTGCGGTCCTGGTGGCGGTCGCACGACGGGGCCTGGACCGTCGGCCTCGACCCGGAGAGCGACCTCATGTCGGCGCTGGGCGCCGACGGCCTCCCCTACCTCGCGGTCGCGGACGCCGCCGGCCGGGTGCGCTGGACCCACACCGGCGTCGCCGACGCGGCCGCGCTCCGGCACCAGCTCGACGGCGTGCTCGGTGAGTCATGACGGCGGCGCCGTTCCTCGGGACCCTCGCGTTCGCGGTCGGCGCCGGCGTCACGACGTTCTTCGCGCCCTGTGCGTTCCCGCTGCTGCCCGGCTACGTCGGCTACTACGTCAAGCAGAGCGAGGCGGAGACGCCGGGACTGCTCTCGGCCGGCGCGGCGGCGGCCGGATCGCTGCTCGCGCTCGGCGCCGTCGCGAGCCTCGCGTTCGCGCTCGGCCGGACGCTCACCTCGGTGCTGCCCGTGGTCGAACCCGTCGTCGGCGCCGGGATGGTCGGCTTCGGGCTGCTCGTCGTGCTCGACCGCGCGCCGTCGGTGACGCTCGCGCTGCCGGAGCGCCCGGAGTCGGTCGTCGGCTTCGGAGCGTTCGGCGCCGTCTACGCGCTGGCCGCGGCCGGCTGTGTCGCCCCCCTGTTTCTCGGCGTCCTCGCGCAGGCGCTGACCTTCTCGGTGGTCGGCGGTGCGGTCGTGCTCGCCAGCTACGCCGCCGCCGTCGCCGTGCCGCTCGTGGGCGTGACGCTGCTCGCGAGCGCCGGCGTCGAGTCCTGGCACGCGCTCGGGCGGTACGGCGGCCGCGCGAAGCAGGTCGCCGGCGTCGTGATGATCGCCGCGGGGGTCGGACAGCTCTACCTCTCGATCGTCGTCCTCGGGGTCGTGTGACCCGCGGTTCGGCGATCGTACCAGAGCGGTTTAGCGAGACGAGACGGAGAGGGCACACCATGGACCGGGACCGTCGGGCGCGAGCGACCGGGGAGACGGCCGGCGGGACCCCGCGCAGGCGCCGGGAGGTCGACGCGCCGTGACCGGCGGCCTGGCCGCCCTCTCCGCGGAGTGGGTCGCGACCGGCTACGCCCCGGTGCTGTTCGCGGGGCTGGTGCTGGCGGGGATCGGGACCATCACGCTGTTCTGCGTCGGCCTGCTGGCGTACTACCGGCGGCGGTCAACGCGGTACCTGCTGGTCACGCTCGCGCTGGGAGCGCTCGTCGTCCGCACGATCGTGGGCTGGGGGACGGCAGTCGGCGCGGTCCCGATGATCGCCCACCACCTCGCCGACCACGGCCTCGACTTCTTCGTCGCGGTCGACGTCCTGTATCTCGTCTACCGGAGCCGCAACGACCCGGACGAGTCGTCGGTCGGCTGACCGGACGCGAGCCAACCAGAACGCACACATTGACGGCCAGCGTAGCGGGGGGCGTGTCAGCTACGAGACGCCGCGTACTCGCCGCGCTGGCGACCGGTGGCTCCCTCCTGGCCGGGGGCTGTCTGGGACAGGGTGGTGGTGGCGCCGCGACGACTGCCGGGCCCGACGCCCTCGGCTCGCCCTACCGGGGCGCCGAGGAGTCCGCCGTCGTCGTCCGCGCCTGGGAAGACTTCGCCTGTCCGCACTGCCGGGAGTACAACGAGACGGTGGTCCCGAAACTCCAGAAGCAGTACCTGGCCGACGGGACGGTCCGGTACGAACACCACGACTTCCCGATCCCGGTGACCAAGTGGTCCTGGCCGGCGGCCATCGCCGCCCGGAGCGTCCAGGCGTCCGCGGGCAACGAGGCGTTCTGGACGTTCACCGAGGGCGCCTTCGCCAGCCAGAACCAGCTCGGCTGGTCGCTGATCCGCGACCTCGCCGACCGCGCGGGTGTCGACCCCGACGCCGTCGAGTCGGACGCGCGCCAGGAGCGCTGGCGGCCGGTCGTCGACAGCGACAGGAGCGCGGGCCGCGACCGGGGGGTCGAGGGGACCCCGACGGTGTTCGTCGGCGACGCGAAGGTGCCCTACGGAAAGAGCTGGGACGGGTTCTACCAGAACATCGCGGACGCGATCGAGAGGCAGCGCGACGCATGAGCGCGACCGGCGACGAGCGACGGTGGGGGCGCCGGGCCACCGTCGCGGCCTGGACGGTCGCGCTCGTCGCCACCGCGGGGAGTCTGTTCTACCAGTTCGGCATGGGGCTGTACCCCTGCGAGCTGTGCTGGTTCCAGCGCGTGCTGATGTATCCGCTGGTGGTGGTGCTCGGGTACGCGACGGTCGCCGACCAGCGCGACGTCCACCGCGTCGTCCTGCCGCTGGCGCTCCCTGGAGCGGTCCTGGCGGCCTACCACTCCTACCTCCAGGTCGCGCCGGGGATGACCTGCTCGTTCGCCGGCTGTGGTCGCGTCCAGTTCCGCCTCCTCGGGCTGACGGTCCCGAACCAGTCGCTGCTGGCGTTCGTCCTGCTCGTCGGCCTGATGGCCGTCGTGGGGTGGCGCTTCCGCACCCGGACGCCGCGCCCCTGACCGGTACCCAAGCGACCAAGGGCGGCGGCTGACTACTGGAACACGGCACAGCAGCGGTGCGGTCGGGAACCCGAGACGAGACGAAACGAGACCGGACAGCGCGGCGGCGGACGTGGGGATCGGTCGCGGCGACGTCGGACGGGCGCGCGGCCCGCGTCGACCACGGGCGCGCCCGACGAGCGGGACCAGACACAGACGATGCTATCCAGAAGCACGCGAACGCACGGAGGCGAGCAACGCGGCCGACCACCGATCGGAGACCGTGATGAGCGGTGACCGGCTCTCCACGGGGATCGACGGCCTCGACGAGGTGCTGAACGGCGGCCTCGTCCCGGCCCGGAGCTACCTCGTCCGCGGCCCGCCGGGGACCGGGAAGACCATCCTCGGCACGCACGTTCTGACCGCGGGGGCGCAGGTGGGCGAGACGGCGCTGTTCGTCAACCTGGAGGAGGCACGGACGGACGTCGAACAGAACGCCGCGTCGCTCGGGATCGACCTCGGTGACGTGGCGTTCCTCGACATGAGCCCGGACGCCGACGTCTTCACCGGCGACCGTTCCTACAGCGTCCTCGCGGCCAGCGACGTCGAACAGGAGCCGTTCGTCGAGCGCGTCACCGAGACCGTCGAGTCGGTGGCGCCGGACCGGGTCTTCATCGACCCGATCACCCAGTTGCGCCACCTCACGCCCGACGAGTACCAGTTTCGCAAGCAGGCCATCGGCCTGATGGAGTATCTCACCGGCGGCGGCGCGACGGTCCTGTTCACCTCGCAGAACACGGCCAGGGCGTCCGACGAGGACCTCCAGTTTCTGAGCGACGGGACGATCGACCTCGGATACACCGAGATGGGACACACGATCGACGTCCCGAAGTTCCGGGGATCGGCGGTCGAGGCGGGCCACCACGCCGTCGAGATCGGTGCCGACGGCATCACGGTGTACCCGGAACTCCGGCCGGAGGCGCACGCGAAGCAGTTCGAGCCGGAGGCGATCTCCTCGGGCATCCCCGCGCTCGATCGGTTGCTGCACGGCGGCGTCGAGCGCGGCACGGTGACCGTGATCAGCGGCCCGACGGGCGTCGGCAAGACCACGGTCGGCACGCACTTCATGAAGGAGGCCGCGGGGCGAGACGAGCGGTCCGTCATGTACCTGTTCGAGGAGAGCGGGGCGACGCTCCGCGAGCGCTCCGAGGCCATCGACATCCCCGTGGCAGACATGGAGGACCGGGGGACGCTGCTCGTCGAGGAGCGGGAGCCGCTGACCGCCTCGCCCCAGCAGTTCGCCCAGGAGGTCCGCCGGGAAGTCGAGGAGAACGGGGCCGAAATCGTCATGATAGACGGGATCAGCGGCTACCAGGTCTCGATCCAGGGCGGCGAGCGGGAACTCACGCGAAAGCTCCACGCGCTCTGCCGGTATCTCACGAACGTGGGCGTCACGGTGATCCTCGTCGACGAGTCGAGCACGCTCACGGGCGAATTCGCCGCGACCGACTCCGGAACCAGCTACCTCGCGGACAACATCCTCTTCCTCCGCCACATCGAGGATCGGGGCCGGCTCCGGAAGGTGGTGGGCGTCCTCAAGAAGCGGACGAGCGACTTCGAGCGCAGCCTGCGCGAGCTCGAGATCACCGAGCGCGGGATCACGGTCGGCGAGCCGCTGACGGGGCTGCGGGGCATCCTCTCGGGAACGCCGAGCTGGGTCGACGGCCCCCGAGACGAGGACCGCCGGGAGCAGTGATGGCGGACGCGAGGCCCGGCCCGCGGCGGGCCGCCACGCCGGCGACGGCGGGAGAGCCGCGGGCGATCGACCGGGAGGCCGGGGACCGATGACCGACCGCGTCGCCGTCTGCCTCGACCACGAGGAGAACCGTCGCCACCTCACCGACCAGTTCCGGGCCGACCTCGACTACGAGCCGGTGCCGGTCGCCGACCCGCCGGACGCGGGCGAGGCCGACGCCTGCGTGGTGGACCTGCCGGCGCTCGTCCAGCACCGCGAGTGGCTGGCGGCTCGCAAGGAGCGCGAGCACCCGCACTTTTTCCCCGTGCTCCTGGTCCACGACAGCGAGGCCCGACCGCTCGGCGAGTCGCTGTGGGAGGTGATCGACGAGACGATCGAGACGCCGATCCGGGTACCGGAACTCGACCGCCGGCTCGCGAACCTGCTCCAGCGGCGGCGCCTGTCGAGCGACCTCACGGACGACCTCGAACGGGCCGAGCGACGGTACCGGGCGATCTTCGAGGCGGTCAACGACGCGCTCCTGATCGTCGACCCGGCGACCGACAGCGTCGTCGAGTGCAACCCGCGCGCCACGTCGGTCCTCGGGTACGACCGGGCGACGCTCCAGTCGCTCTCGCCCGCCGAGGACCTCCACCCGGACTCCGACGCCTATCGGGCGTTCCTCGACCGGGTTCGGCGGACCGGTCAGGCGCGGACCGACGCCCTCGCCTGCACGCGCAGCGACGGCACCACGATCGAGGCCGAGATCTCCGCCAGCGTCCTGGACGACCGCGGAGAGGAGCGCGTCGTCGTCAGCATCCGGGACGTCACCGAGCGCCGCGAGCGCCAGCGACAGGTCGAGCGCCAGCGCGACCGGCTCGGCGAACTGAACCGGATCACCCGCACGCTCCACGAGACGACGCGGGCCGTCGTCGGGGCGTCGAGCAGGGCGGACCTCGAATCGGAGGTCTGCCGGCGCCTCGCCGCGTCGGAGGTCTACCAGTTCGCCTGGATCGGCCACCGGCAGTCGGACGAAGCGGTCGCGCCTCGGGCGACCGGCGGCGACGCGGCGGCGTACCTCGACCACGTCGACCTGACGACGCCGAACGACGGACCGACCGCCCGCGCGCTCCGCACGGGATCGGTCGCCACCGTCCAGGACGCCGCGACGGCCGGGACGATGGCGCCGTGGCGGGCGGCGCTGGCCGAGTTCGACGTCCGGTCGACCGCCTCCGTCCCGATCCAGTACGCCGGGGACGAGTTCGGCGTGCTCAACCTCTACACGAACCGCGCGGACGCCTTCTCCGGCGACGAGCGAGAGATCCTGGCCGACCTGGGGCGGACGATCGGCCGCGCCATCGTCGGGATCCAGGCCCACGAGCGCGCACAGCTGTTCCGGCAGGCCGTCGAGCACGCCGGGCACGCAGTGTACATCACGCGACCCGACGGCCAGATCGAGTACGTCAACGCCGCGTTCGAGGACGTGACGGGGTACGCGAGCGAGGAAGCCGTCGGGCGGACGCCGCAGATCCTGCAGTCCAGCGAACACGACTCGCCCTTCTACCGCGACGACTGGGAGCCGGACCGCCCGGGAGAGGTGCGGGAGCGCGAGGTCGTCGGCCAGCGCAAGGACGGCCACCGCCGGCACATCGACCAGACGATCGCGCCGATCGTCGACGACGAGGGCGAGATCGAGCACTTCGTGGCCATCACCAGAGACATCACGCAGCAGCGACGGCGGCGACAGCAGCTCCAGGTGCTCTACCGGGTGCTCCGGCACAACCTCCGGAACGAACTGAACGTCGTCGCCGGGTACGCCGAGCTCCTGGGCGAGCGCGACCCCGACCCCGAGACGCGCGACGCGGTCGCCCGGATCACGGGCGCCGTCGAGAGCCTGCTCCAGCTCAGCGATCACGCCCGGCGAATCGAGGGGACGTTCGTCGGCGACGACGGCGACCGGGAGCCACGCCCTCTCGACGCGGTCCTGGAGAGCGCCGTCGAGGACGTGGCGACCGCAGCCGCGACCGTCGAGCCGTCGATCCCGGCGACGGGCTACCGCGTCGCCCCCGAACTCGGGGTCGCCGTGCGCGAACTGCTCACGAACGCCGTCGAACACAGCGACGCCGACCGGCCGCGCGCCACGCTGACGGTCGCGACCGACGTCGACGACGGGGTCCCCCGGGCGACGGTGACGGTCGGCGACGACGGCCCGGGGATCCCCGAGAACGAGCGACAGGTGCTGCGCGAGGGCGAGGAGACGCCGCTGCTCCACGGCACCGGCCTCGGCCTCTGGCTCGTCAACTGGATCGTCTCCGAGCTGGGCGGCAGCGTCGAGATCGAGGACGCCGACCGGGGGAGCCTCGTGACGCTCCGGCTCCCCGTCGCGGAGTGAGGCGGGCGCCACGGGGCCCGCGCCGCCGTTCCGGGGGCACGGGTTGCGGCGTCCGCCCCGGGCGACCGTCAGTCCCGGGCTTCCAGCTCGTCGATTCGTTCGTTCAGCCGTTCGACGGCCCCTTGACGGTCGTCGAGAGCCGACTCGGCGGACTGTTCGCCTGCCTGCTCCCGGTCGCGGGGCCGTGCGTGACGGTGGCGACAACAGCAGCAACAACAGTGGTGAGGCATCGCACGTGGTGTGTCGTCCCGACGCGGGAAATATCGACGACCAAATCCTGTCGGCCGACCGGCGGCGGACGCCGTGGCCCCGGCAGCGCGCTACGCGCGGCTCCTGCAAGATCGAGAAGTGAGGGCACGGGTTGGGTCCCGGACCGTCGACTCGCGGGTCATTGTTCACGAAGCGAATGTCCTGGTTGTTGGCGAAAGAGTGCTTCCTTGAGGGTGAACCACGAGACGGAACCGCCATTCGGACGCGAACGACCTCTACCTGGGTGAAGTGAAACAGGTGACACCGTGCGGCGTATAAATACGTCTCACCGCTGTCTGAGCCTTAGAGAAAACGGGGTGACGAAGTGGGTTGGGGCGGA
>JBDGSV010000039.1:0-4039 GCA_042217375.1 Haloarculaceae archaeon
TTCGAGCCAGTAGGTCGTCGTGTAGGCCATGTCGTACAGCGGGACCACGAACTCGTCGACCAGCGACTCCAGGGCCGCGACGTCGATCCCCGAGCGCTCGTAGAGGTGACCGGGATAGGGGTCCGGGTAGAGCGTGAGGTAGGTCCGGCCGGGGACGCGGTCGCTCGCCTCGGCGACGAACTCGGTGATCACCTCGGCGCGCCAGTCCTGCCAGTCGTCGTGGTCGCTGGCCGCGAACCGGCGCTCGCAGCGCTCGCACCGGCAGTAGCCCTGCCGGGGGAACCCGACGTCGTCGAGGCGGACGTCGCCGTTGACGGCCGCACAGTCCTCGACAATCGCCAGGAGGCCCTCGCGGTAGCGCTCGTGGGTCGGGCAGACGTACGACCAGTCGAAGTAGCGCTGGTCGCGGGTCGCCGGCTCGCCCGCCTCGTTCACCGGCACGAGGTCGGGATTCTCCTCGGTCGCGGCGTTGTCCCCGAAACAGGACACCATGTTCACGGCGTCGGGGAGCGGGTCGCTGGCCCGCCCCGAGACGTCCTTGACCTCGTAGAAGCCGACGTCGAACTCGGCCCACTCGACCTCCTCGGCGTTGCGCGTGACGACCCCGTACATGCGCGTAGCTACGGGTGTCGAGTGGGTAAGTGGTTCGAAAGGGGCGCCCGGCTACCGGCGCGCCACGAGGACGCCGACGGCGACCAGGGCGACGACGAGGAGGAGTACTTTCTTAGACATCAGTACGTACCACACCCCCGCCCGACAAAGACTTTGTGGACGGCCGGAGTGTGCGAGACGAGCGTGCGAGCGGGAGCGACGCGAGGCCGGGAGCGGCGAGCGATTACGTGACCGCGATGTGGTCGGCGATGTTCTCGCGGATGATGGTCTCACAGAAGGCGCACCGGACGCCGTCCTCGAGCACGTCGAACCGGGTGTCGACCGGTTCGTTCTCGTTGGTGATGCAGTTGTGGTTCGGACAGGAGAGGACGGCGACGACCCGGTCGGGCCGCTCGACCCGGTGTTTCTCGACGACCTCGAAGTCGCGGACGATGTTGATGGTCGCGGCGGGCGCGACCAGCGAGAGGACGTCTACCTCGTCCTGGCTGAGTTCGCGTCCCTCGACCTTCACGATGTCCTTCTGCCCGAGGCGGTCGCTGGGGACGTTCATCCCGATGCTGACGGACTCGCCGCCCGAGCCGTCGATGCCCAGGATCGTCAGGACGTTCAGCGCCTGCCCGCCGGGGATGTGGTCGATCACGGTGCCGTTGCGGATCTTGCTGACTCGGAGCTCTCTGTCGCTGTCGCTCATAGCAGGAGGTCGAGGAGGGCCATCCGGACGGGAACGCCGTTGTGGGCCTGCTCGAAGTACTTCGCGTGTGTCGTCTCGTCCACGTCGGGGGCGATCTCGTCGACGCGCGGGAGCGGGTGCATCACGGTGAGGTCGTCGGCCGCGTCCGCGAGCGTCGCGGCGTCGATCTGGTACTCGCCCGCGACGGCCCGGTACTCGGCCTCGTCCGGGAACCGCTCGCGCTGGATCCGGGTGACGTAGAGCACGTCCAGGTTCGGGAGCACCTCGTCGAGTGACGTGTGCTCGCGGACGGAGGCCCCCGCCTCGTGGAGGTCGTACCGGACCGACCGGGGGAGCCGGAGGCTCTGGGGGCTGACGAAGTGCTGGCGCGCGTCGAAGTTCGTCAGCGCGTGGGCCAGCGAGTGGACCGTCCGGCCGTACTTCAGGTCGCCCATGATGCCGACCGTCAGGTCCTCGAACCCCGCGTTCTCGCGGATCGTGTAGAGGTCGAGCAACGTCTGGGTCGGGTGCTGACCGGCGCCGTCGCCGGCGTTGATGAGCGGGACGTCGACGAACTCGCTGGCCATCCGCGCGGAGCCCTCGCTCGGGTGCCGGAGGACGATGGCGTCGGCGTAGCCTTCGACCACCCGAACCGTGTCGGCCAGGCTCTCGCCCTTCTTGACCGACGAGGACTCGACGGTCCCCATGTCGACGGTGTCGCCGCCGAGACGCTTCATCGCGGTGGCGAAGCTCATCTTCGTCCGGGTGCTCGGCTCGAAGAACAGCAGCGCGAGCAACGCGTCGTCGTGACGCCCTCGCGGCGGGTCGGCCTGGATCTCGGCCGCCCGGTCCAGGACGGACTCGATGTCGGCCCGGGAGAGCTGTTTGGCACTGATGAGATGGTCGTGCCGCATCGACTACACCCGGGGGCCGGGCGCTCTTGAATCCCCCGACCCGCCGTCGCGGGTGGCCGGTCGCGACCGTCCGACGCGGGCCGGCGATCGACCCCCGCGCCGTCCCGGATTTCGAACCGGAGAATTCGCCAGAACGCTTAATCCGCTCGGGACACAAACAGGTCACTGATGGCGGAGTTGCTGCGTACGGGGGTGGAGGTCCTCGACCGAAAACTGGACGGCGGAATCCCGGCCGGGAGCACGGTCGCGCTCTGTGCCAACCCGGCCAGCCAGGCTGAGCTGTTTCTCTACGAGCTGACCGCTACCCGGGGGACGCTGTACCTGTCGTTGAACCGGACGGAGTCTGCCGTGGCGACCGGCATCGAGCGGACGCAGGCCCGCACCGGCGACCCGACGATCCGTGACATCACCGGCGACGCGCCGATCGAGAACGCCGGGAAGCTCGTGACCGCGCTCCCCTCGTCCTCGAATCTCATCATCGACCCGATCGACGTGCTCGAACTGGACGCGGCCGGCGACCCGCCCCGGTTCCACAACTTCATGAACACCCTCCAGACGCACATCGCGAACACCGGGAGCCTCGCGGTCCTGCACTGCCTCGACGGCGGGGCCGCGCCCGAACTCCGCTCGCACACCCAGCACATGGTCGACATCGTGTTCAACCTGGAGACCGAGCGGAAGGGCGACCAGATCGAGAACCGGCTCTCGATCCCCAAGTTCCGCGGCGGCCGGGCACTCACCGACGTGGTGAAGCTCGACCTCGCCGACGAGGTCGCGATCGACACGTCGCGCGACATCGCCTGACCGTCGCCGTAACCGCTGTCACGTCACCGTCGGTAGCGCCGCCGATGCCGTGGGTCTGTGAGCGCTGCGGGCACCGTCGCGACGGGAACGATCCGCCCTGTCCCCAGTGTGGCTACGAGGACCTCGCGCAGGTCCGCACCGAACGAGTTCCCGACCGGCTCTCGCCCGCCGCGCTGTTCGTCTGGCGCTGCCCCGACTGCGGTCGCACGCACGGCCGCCGCCGCGCCCGGTGTGCGTCCTGCGACCGGACCGGGCTCGTCGCCGCCTACGTCGACGACGGCGAGGTGAGCGACGGGATCGAACGGCCGTCGAACGGCGGCCCGTCGAGCGGCCGGGCGCTCCTCGACCAGACGGTGACCTCGACCGCGTGGCTCGTGGCGTTCGCTGTCGGCCTGTTCACGGTGATCGCCGGCGTCCTGTTCCTGGTCGGCGGGTCGCCGACCTTCGGCGCGCCGCTGGTGCTCGCGGGCCTGTTCGCGCTGCCGTCCGTCCGCGAGCGCATCGCCCGGATCGTCGGCGCTCGGCCGCCCGGGTGGCTGGCGGCGATCGGCTACGTCCTGGGGCTGATCGCGGCGGTCGCGTGGTACAACGCCTGAGACCGGCGGCTGCCCGGACGGACCGTCGGAGAGCGGCGTCGAGACGGGGCTCCCGGCGGCCGAGAGCGGAGCGAGACCGGCCTACTCCTCGACGTCGACGTCGAGGTCGTCCTCGTCGAGTTCCTCGACGATCTCGTCGGCGTCGATGTCCATGTCCTCCAGCGCCTCCTCGATGTCGGCCTCGCCGGCACCGCCCGCGCCGGGCATGCCGCCCATCATCCCGCCCATGCCCATGCCGGCGGGCTGGCCGTCGAGGATCTCTTGGACGACGATCCGGTCCAGTCCGGTGTGTTCCAGGATCTGCTGGGCGATTTGCTGTTTCTGCATCATCCACATCTGGTTCATCATGAGCTGCGGCGTGGCCTCGACGTAGAGGCTCTCCTTCTCGACCGTGACGGTCTCGAACTCGGGCTCGGCGGCCTCGGCCTCCTCGGCCTCCTCGG
>JBDGSV010000039.1:4139-10539 GCA_042217375.1 Haloarculaceae archaeon
CCTCGGCCTCCTCGGCCTCCTCGGACTCGACGAGCTGTTCCTCCTCGACCTCGTCGGTCTCGATCCACATCTCCAGGTCGACGTCGAGGTACATGTCGAACAGCCCGCGGGCCTTCTCCAGCGTGTCCTCGACCTCCTCGAGGACCTCGAACTCGTACTCGATGTCCTCGCCGGCGAGCGGGTGGTTGAAGTCGACGCGGGCGCGCCCGCCGATGATGGTCTCCAGACGGCCCTGGTCGCCGTCGATCTGGACCTGTGCGCCGGGGTACCGGTCGTCCTCGGCGATCTTGTCGGCGCTGACCGTGCGGACCTCCTCCTGGTCGTACTCGCCGAAGGGCTTCTCGACGACGACAGAGCCGGACTCGCCGACCTCGTGGCCGACGATGGCCTCTTCGACCTCCTCGAAGAGGTGGCCGGCGCCGAGCACGATCGTCCGCGGCTCGAACTCGCCCTGGTCCGCGACGCCCTCCTCCTCGGCAATCTCTTCGTCGGTCGTGTCGACGAGCTGGCCGTCCTCGATCGTCCGGGCCGTGTAAGCGAGCCGGATCACGTCGCCGTCCTGCAGTCCCTCGGGTTCGGCCTCGGCGTCGGCTTCCTCGGTCGCGCCTTCGGCCTCGGCGTCGGCCTCGGCTGCGTCCTGTTCTACCTCGGTCTCCGCCTCGGCCTCCGGGTCGTCGCTGTCGTCGCTCATAGCGGGAAGGTGACTCGTCCGACTCTTAACAATCACGTTTCGGACCAGAGCGTCTATCCCCCGGGCCGCCGAGTGACCGCCCATGTACGAGGTCGAGGTGAAGGTCCGGACGCCCCACGCGCCCGTTCGCGAGCGCCTGGCGGCGCTCGACGCCGCGTCGGTCGGTCGCGTCGAACAGGTAGACACGTACTACGACGCGCCCCACCGCGACTTCGCCGAGACGGACGAGGCGCTCCGGCTCCGGCGCGAGACAGACCTGGACGCCGACGCGACCACCACCCGGATCACGTACAAGGGGCCGCTCGTCGACGCCCAGTCGAAGACCCGCCACGAGGCCGAGACCGCAGTCGAAGACGGGGCGGCCATCGCGGCGGTGCTCGACGGCCTGGGCTTCCAGCCGGCCGCCACCGTCGAGAAAGAACGCGACCGCTACCGGCTCGACGGGTACACCGTCACGCTCGATGCCGTGGCCGACCTGGGCGAGTTCGTCGAGGTCGAACGCGAGGCCGCAGACGAAGACGTGGACGAGGCGCGCGAGGGCGCCTTCGCCGTGCTCCGGTCGCTCGGGCTCGACCCGGCAGCCCAGATCCGGACGTCCTACCTCGGTCTGCTGCTGGATAACCGGCAGTAATTGAATCGGGCGTAAAAGTTTCCGTAAGTTATAGAACAGGCTGGCGGGTAAGGTCGGCAATGACCGAGCGGAACATCCGAGTCGAGCCGATTGCCGGACGGGCGGTCGAGGACCAGCAGGTCGAGATCGTCGAGCGGAAGGGGATCGGGCACCCGGATTCTATCTGCGACGGCGTCGCCGAGCACGTCTCGGAGGCGCTGGCCCGCGCGTACATCGACCGCGTCGGGAAGGTGCTCCACTACAACACCGACGAGACGCAACTCGTCGCCGGATCGGCGGCCCCGTCGTTCGGCGGCGGCGAGGTCATCGAACCGATCTATCTCCTCATCGTCGGGCGCGCGACCAAGGAGTACCAGGGGCAGCGGATCCCGGCCGACACCATCGCGCTCCGGGCGGCCCGCGACTACCTCACGGACCACTTCAGCGAACTCGATGTCGGCCGCGACGTCGTCGTCGACGTACGGCTCGGCGAGGGGAGCGGCGACCTCCAGGAGGTGTTCGGCGACGAGGGACGGTCGGTCCCGATGGCCAACGACACCAGCTTCGGCGTCGGGCACGCGCCGCTCACCGAGACGGAGCGGATCGTCCTGGAGACGGAACGGCAGCTCAACGGGTCCTACGCCGGCGACCACCCCGCACTCGGCCCCGACGTGAAGGTGATGGGCAAGCGCGAGGGCGACCGCATCGACGTGACCGTGGCCGCCGCCATGGTCGACGCCCACGTCCCGGACATGGACGGCTACCTCGACGCCGTGGGGAGCGTCCGCACCTTCGTCGAGGACCTCGCCCGCGAGCACACCGACCGCGAGGTCGACGTCCACGTCAACACCGCCGACGACGTCGAGGAGGAGGCGATCTACCTCACGGTCACCGGCACGTCCGCGGAGCAGGGCGACGACGGCTCGGTCGGCCGGGGCAACCGGGCGAACGGCCTCATCACCCCCAACCGCTCGATGAGCATGGAGGCCACCTCGGGGAAGAACCCGGTCAACCACATCGGGAAGATCTACAACCTCCTCTCGACCCAGACCGCCGAGTCGGTCGTCGAGCGGGTCGACGGCATCCGCGAACTCCGGATCCGCCTGCTCTCCCAGATCGGCCGCCCCATCGACGAGCCGCACGTGGCCGACGCCTCCGTCGTCACCGCAGACGGGATCGACGTCGCCGACATCGAGGACGAGGTCACCGCCATCGTCGACGAGGAACTGGCCAACGTCACCGACGTCACCCGGCAGGTCATCGACGGCGACCTCACGACGTTCTGACCCGGGGCTCCGGTCGCCCCGTCGAGCGAAACCGCTTTTTGAGTGGCGGCTCAGGACCCGGTATGACGCGGGTGTGTCTCGTCGGGACGGAGGACGTGACGCTCCGCTACGAGTTGCGCACCCACGAGACGGCCCGCGAGGCGCTCGCCACCTACGACCTCCACGAACCCTACGCCAACAGCGTCGCCGTCGAGACCGTCAGCCTCGGCGCGGCCGTCTCGCTGCTGAACGACCTGAACTGGTACCTCGTGCGCTACGTCTCGGCGTCGCTCGTCCGCGAGGACTCCATCAGCCGGACGGAGTGGCTCTCGCGCGACCTCGCACGGGCCGTGCGGGACGACGAGGTCCCCCCCGAGGAAACCGACCGATTTCTCAAGGTGTACGGCGTCGTCGACCCCGAGGACGGCGCCGAAGAGGGCGAGGCGACCGGAGCGCCGCGGCTGGTCGAACCGATGTACGTCACCCGGACCGGTCCGGAGCTACCGGCCTACGACCTTCGGGAGGTCTCGGACACGCTGGTCGTGCGGGTGACCGAGGCCGAGTTCGGGGCGTGACCCGGGGACGGCTCAGTCGAACAGCCCGGTCGACATGTAGCGCTCGCCGGAGTCCCAGAAGACGGTGACGACGAGCGGGTCCTCGCGGCCCCGTTCGCGGAGCCGGCGGGCGACGCGCTTGGCCCCGATCAGCGACGCGCCGCTCGACTGCCCGACGAGGACGCCCTCCTCGCGGGCGAGCCGGCGACACTCCGCCTCCGCGTCCGCGAGCGCCACGAGTTCGGTGTCGGTGAGCAGGTCCACGTCCAGGTTGTCGCTCACGAACCCGGGTCCCATCCCCTGGAAGTCGTCCGAGCCCGGCTCGCCGGTCGTGATCGGGGCGTTCTCCGCGGGCTCGACGGCGACGACCTCGACGTCGGGGAAGGCCTCGCGCAGGCGTTGGCCCGTCCCCGAGATGGTCCCGCCGGTGCCGACGCCGGCGACGAGCGCGTCCACGGTCCGGTCGCCGACCTGGTCGACGATCTCGGCGCCCGTCGTCTCGTAGTGGGCGCGGGGGTTGGCCGGGTTCTCGAACTGCCGGAGCTGGACGGCTCCCTCCTCGCGCTCGATCTCGTCGGCGCGGTCCTTGGCGGCAGAGATCTCGCCCTCGACCAGCTCGATCTCCGCGCCGTAGGCGCGCATGATGCGGCGACGCTCCTCGGACTTCGAGGCGGGCATGACGATGCGCGCGTCGTATCCCTTCGCCGCGGCGACGACCGCGATGCCGATCCCGGTGTTGCCGCTCGTCGGTTCCACGATAGTATCGCCCGGCCGGAGGTCGCCCGCCTCCTCGGCGGCCTCGATCATGTAGAGCGCGGGGCGGTCCTTGGCGCTGCCGCCGGGGTTCTTCGACTCGATCTTCGCGGCGATCGTCGTGCCCTCGGGGGCCGCCACCTCGACCAGCGGCGAGCCGATGGTGTCGAGGATGCTCTCGTCCATAGCTGGCGTTCGGCGCTCCGGGGTAAAGTGGTGACGGGCGGCGGCAGGCCGTGCCGTCGTCGGTGACGGGGGTTTTTGCTCGCGGCGCGCGAACGGACGACCGTGAGCGGACGCATCGACGAGACCTACGCGGCGGCGATCCAGCACGACATCGTCGACGTCTCGGGCGGGGAGACGCTCGTGGGCGTCGTGCGCCGACCGCCGGGCTGGTTCCGGGCCACCGTCGACGAGAACGTCCGGGCGCTCGGACCGCCGGACGCGCTCCTCGACGAGGTCGAGGCGCGCGCAGACGACCTCCGGCTCGCCGGCTTCTGCGACGAGGAGGCCCACAACGCCGCCTGGACGGAGGTCGACTTCGAGACGCGGTACCGCGAGCACCTGGCGACCGCGGCGGCCGACGCCCGCGACCGCCTCGCGGCCCGGGCGCGCGACGGCGAGGACCTGGTGCTGGTCTGCTTCGAGGGCCCGGACAAGCGGTGTCACCGCCACCTGCTCGTCGCGGCCCTCCGCGACCGGACCTGACCCGGGACGAGCGGGGGCGTTAAGACCCCGTGCAGCCAATCGACGGACATGAGCGAGAGCGAGACCCCCGGCCGACTGGAGACCATGGAACCCAACCCCGTCTGGGACGCGGCGGGCTACGAGGACGCAGTCGCCGTCTTCGAGGCGCTGGCCGACGACGTCGTCGTGAAGGTGTGGGGCGGCGACTGGTGCAAGGACTGCCGGCGACAGCTCCCGGACTTCGCCGCGGCGCTCGACGCGGCGGGCGTCGAGCGGATCGAACACTACCCCGTGGAGAAGGCCGACGACGGGTCGAAGGTCGGCCCACAGGTCGACGCCTACGGCGTCGAGTACATCCCGACGGTCGTCGTCGAGCGCGAGGACGCGGAACTCGCCCGCTTCGTCGAGGAGGAGGACGTCCCCATCGTCGTCTACCTCGCCCGCGAACTGGAGCCGTACGTCGAGGAGTGACGGCTACCTGCCGTCTGCGAGGTCGTCGGCCCACGACAGCGCCGCGTCCACGTCCGTCTGTGGCGGCGAGCAGGTGAACGACCGGCAGGCGTAGACCGTGGGCTCGCCGTCGACCTGGTCGCGGTCGGCCCAGATGGGCGGCGCCGCGTCGAGGTCGAGCGCGTCCAGCCAGCGGTCGAGGTCCCCCGGCGGTCGCACCGAGAGCAGCCGCGTCGGGAGGTAGGTCGCCCCGATGCGCTCGCGCCACCGACCGGGGAGCGCGTCCGCGACGACCGTCAGCTCCAGCGGGCCCGTCTCGTGGGCGTCGGCCGCGAGCGCGAGCGAGGCGTGCTGGAGCGGGTTCGACGCCAGCCGCGAGGCGTGGGTCGCCAGCGTGCGCTCGGCGACGGTCGCGAACTCGTCGTCGTCGGTGAAGTGTGCGAGCGACTGGAGGAGCTGGACCGCGACGCCCGTGCTGGACGGGGTCGACTGGTCGGTCAGTTCCTGTGGCCGCGCGACCAGGTCCTCGCCGCTCGCCGGCGTGAAGTAGAGCGTCTCCGCCGACTCGTCCCAGAACTCCGCCACCAGCGTCCGGGCGAGGTCGAGCGCGAACGCCAGGTGCTCGACCTCGCCGGTCGCCTGGTAGAGGTCGAACGCCCCGCGCCCGAGGAAGGCGTAGTCCTCCAGGTAGCCCGTCCCCTCGACGTCGCCGTCGCGGGACCCAGGGACGTCCACGAACCGGCGCGAGAGCCGGCCGGTCGTCTCGTCCCAGAGGCGGTCGCGGACGAAGGCCAGCGCGTCGGCGGCCTGTGCGGCGTAGTCCGGGTCGAGGACGAGCGCGCCCTCGGCGAGGGCGGAGATCTGCAGGCCGTTCCAGCCGGCGATGACCTTCTCGTCGCGGCGCGGGCGCGGGCGCTCCTGGCGGGCCGCGAACACCTGCGCCCGCGCCGTGTCGAGGCGGTCGGCCACCGCGTCGGGGGCGAGGTCGAACGAGTCGGCGAGGTCGTCGAGCGACGCGGCGACGGTCAGGACGGTCGTCCGGTCCTCGAAGTTGCCCGTCTCGTCGACGCCGTAGCGCGCACAGAACAGGTCCGCGTCGGTCTCGTCGTCGACCGCCTCGTGGACGCCCTCCGGCGTCCAGACGTAGAACAGGCCCTCCTCGGGGGCCGCGTCGGGGTCGTCCGGCGGCCGGCTCTGGGCGTCGAGCGTGCTGTAGAACCCGCCTCCGGGGTGGGTCATCTCGCGCTCGACGAACGAGAAGGTCTCGCGGACCACCTCCGCGTACCGGTCCGCGCCGGTGACCTGGTAGCCCGCGAGGAAGGCCCGCGGGAGTTCGGCGTTGTCGTAGAGCATCTTCTCGAAGTGGGGCACCGTCCAGTCGCGGTCGGTG
>JBDGSV010000016.1:0-10475 GCA_042217375.1 Haloarculaceae archaeon
GCACGTGGAACAACGGCGCCGTCATCCGCTCGTGGCTGCTCGAACTCTGCGAGGAGGCCTTCCGCGAGGAGGGCACCGACCTCGGAGACGTCGCAGACCACGTCGCCGGCGGCTCGACCGGCACCTGGACCGTCCAAGAGGCGCTCGAACAGGAGGTCCCCCTGCCGCTCATCTACGCCGCGCTCGCAGAGCGGTTCGGCTCCCGCACCGAGACCCGGTTCTCGCGACGGCTGGCCAACCGGCTCCGGTACGGCTTCGGCCGCCACGAGGTCGCACGACAGGGCTGACCCGGCCGAACGGCGGGTTTTGGTCCAGCTTTTGCCGGCGACCGAGCGGACCACAGAGAGCAGCCGCCACGAGGTCGCACGACCGGCTGCGCCTACCGCGGGTGGACGTCGTCGAGCGCGTCCCGGGTCGGCGCGTTCACGACCGTCACCGTCGTCCCGGACCGGGTCACCCGGAAGGCGTCGCCGAACGGGTCCGAGTCGGGGATCACGTACACGTCGCCGTCCCGCGTCGCGCCGTGCGCCCGGAGGACGCCGCGATAGGCGTCCAGGAACTCGCGGGCGTCCGACTCGGTGTCCCACGCCGTCCGCCAGACGTAGCCGTACCGGTCGCCGTTCCGGTAGGGGTAGACGGCGTCGCCGGCCCACCCCGCCGAGATCGGGTGGTCGTAGTCGTAGGTGTCGTGGCCCGGCGTCTGGCCGTTGGCCTGCATCATGGCGTAGATGGAGGCCTCGCCCACCGTGTCCGCGGCGGGATCGACGTCGAAGCGCGTCCAGCCGTTCCGCGAGCGGTCCGGGACGGTGACCGACACCGGGCGCTCGTCCGGGTACGTCTGCGGGTGGATGACCTGCTCGGTGCTGACGGGGAACCGCCCGTAGGCGGCGTCGACGGCGTCCCAGCCGCCGCGGTCCCGGAGCGCGCCGACGAACGACGGCCCGGAGGCGTAGGGCTGGTAGATGGTGACGAACACGCCCAGCGGGAAGTCGCGACCGCCGCCACCGCCACCCTCGGCGGGCGGGAGCGGGATGCAGTCCCAGCGGTTCTGGCACCGCTGCTCGTAGCGCTGCATCACGTAGTTGGCGTCGCCCTCGGTCAGCCCCTGGTGGGCGAGTTGCTGGTCCTGGGTCGGGGCGTCGGGGCCGAACGAGAAGTGCTGGTCCTGGAGGGCGTGGACCAGTTCGTGGGACAGCGTCTGGCGGTCGATCGTCGGCGTGTCGCTGTCGCTCACGATCACGATCGCGTCCTCGCTCGGCGAGTAGTAGCCCTGGACGGACGCGCCGAGTAGGTCGCCGTACACGTCCGCGAAGTGGCGGTCCTCGCCGACGAGGAACAGCGCCTCCCAGACCTGATCGTTCCAGGCCCGGTAGGTGTCGTTCTCCGCGGGAGCTGACGGGCCACCGCTCTGGTTCCGGTACTCGGCGCGGGAGACGACCTCGACCGGCACCGACTCGCGGAACTCCAGGTCGCGGATGCGCTCGACGCGCGCCATCGTCCGCGAGACGACGGCCGCCCGTTCGCTCTGGTTGTAGCCGTCGCCGGGGGTCACGTGGATCGGGTCGTTGTACCAGTAGCCGCCCTCCCACCCGATCGGGTCGCCGAACGGGTCCTGGCCGTGGCCCACCGGGGCCGAACAGCCCGCGAACACCAGCGCAGCCGCGAGCGCGAGCGCGCTCGCCCCGCGGATCGCCGTCATCGCGGCCTCCGAACCGCGTCCAGAGCGTCCACCGTCGGCGCGTTCACGATGGTCACGGTGTCGCCCTGGACGCGGACGCGGAAGGCGTCGGCGAACGGCCCGTCGTCGATGCGCCAGGTGTCCGTCCCGACGCGCTCGCCGCCGTGGTGGGCCAGCAGGCGCCGGTAGCCGCTGGCGAACTCGCGCGCGTCGGCCGGCGAGTCCCACGCCAGCCGCCAGACGTACGCCGTCTCGCCGTCCTTCTGGTAGACGTGGAGGCGGTCGCCGTCCCAGCCGCTGGTGTAGCGGAGGTCGTAATTGAACGGGTCGGTGCCGTTGACCGTCCCGTCCGGGTCGTAGTTGACGAACTGGTCGCGGGTGACCACGGGCGGCCGGCCGGTCCCGTCGACGAACGTGTAGGCGAACATCGAGGAGAGCGCCGACCGCCCGAGGATGGCGTAGTCGGGGCGCACGCGGTGGCCGGCCGCCTCGCTCGGGCGCACGCGCGTCCAGCCGTCTCCGGTCCGGTCGGTCAGTTTCACGAAGGAAGGCAGGTCGTCGGGGTACGTCTGCGGGTCGATGACCTGTTCGGTGCTGGCCGGCGGCCTGTCGTACAGCGCGTCGACGGCGTCCCAGCCGCCGCGGTCGTAGGCCCGGGCGACGAACCCCGGGCCGTCGCTGTACGGGAAGTAGTTCAGGAAGTAGATGCCGAAGTTGACGGACGGCTGGCTCTGGTTCTGCCCCTTCCCCTGCCCCTGGCTCTGGCTCGCGCTCTGGGGGGCGAAGCAGGACCACTGGGCACCGCACCGATTCCGGTAGCGCTGGCCGACGTACCGGGCGTCGCCCTCGATCAGGCCGTTGACGGCGTTGTAGGACTCGCGGGTCGACCGCGAGTAGTTCCCGAGGCCGAAGTGCTGGTCCTGGAGGGCGTGGACCAGTTCGTGGGCCAGCGTCGTCTCGCGGGGGAGGTCGGCGTTCTCGCCCTCGACGACGACGATGGAGTCGCTGGCCGGCGAGTAGTAGCCGAGGACGTTCGACCCGCGGTTGGCGTCCTGCGTGGCGATCGAGTCCCCGGACTCGCCAACGAAGAACAGCGCCTCGAACTTCGCGTTGTCGAACCGCCGGAACGCCGGCGATCGCGTGCCGTTCCCGGCGCCGCTCCCGCCCCCGGCCCGCTGGCGGTAGGCCGACCGCGAGACCACGTCGACCGGCACCGTCGTCTCGAACTCCAGGTGACGGATGTGCTCGACGCGCGCCATCGTCCGGGCGACGATCGCCTCGCGTTCGCTGTCGTTGATGCCGTCGCTGCGGTCGATCGAGAGCGTGTCGTTGTACCAGTAGCCGTCCTCCCACCCGAGGCGGTCGGTCGGCGGATCTGGCGTCTGGGCCCGCGCGGGCGTCGCAGTCGCGGCGGGCGTCCCGCCGACCTGCCCGCTCGAGGGCTGAGCGACGGGCGCCGAGCACCCCGCGAGGACGACGAGCAGTCCGAGCACCACCGCGAGGAACGTTCGCATCGTCGGAGGGGACGGGCCGGTGCCGCAAAAAGACGCGGGGTGCGCGCGCGTCGAAGCCCTTTCCACCCGAGCGTCCGACGGTCACGTATGCAGTTCGATCCGGACGGGACGGCGGTCGTCGTGGTCGACATGCAGAACGGCTTCTGTCACCCGGACGGGAGTCTCTACGCCCCGGCGAGCGAAGACGCGATCGAACCGGTCGCCGACCTCGTCGCCCGGGGCCGCGAGGCCGGCGCCAGCCTCGTGTTCACCCGGGACGTCCACCCGCCCGGGCAGTTCGAGGACGCCCACTACTACGACGAGTTCGAGCAGTGGGGCGAGCACGTCCTCGAGGGCTCGTGGGGGGCCGAGCTCGTCGACGACCTGCCCGTCGAGGCGGCCGACCGCGTCGTCACCAAGCACACCTACGACGCCTTCTACCAGACCGAACTGGAGGGCTGGCTCGACGCCCACGGGATCGACGACCTGCTGATCTGCGGCACGCTCAGCAACGTCTGCGTCCTCCACACCGCCGCGAGCGCCGGCCTCCGGGACTTCCGGCCCGTGGTCGTCGAGGACGCCGTCGGCTACATCGAGGAGGCCCACCGGGACTACTCGCTCGACCACGCCGACTGGCTGTTCGGCGAGGTGCGCACGCTCGACGCGGTGTCGTTCTGAGGGTCAGTCCCGGGACCGGAACAGCCGGTAGGCCCCCTGGCCGACCGCGACGGTCTCGGTCTCGCCGTCCGGCGGCTCGCTCTCGACGAAGACGTTCGCCCAGCCCACGCTCCCGCCGGCGCGGACGACCTCCGCGTGCGCGGTGATGTCGGTCGCCGCCCGCCGCAGGTAGTTCACGTTGAGGTTGATCGTCGCCACCTCCTCGGTGAAGGGGTCGTCCAGGGCCGACCGGCAGGCCATCCCGCCGGCGGTGTCGATCAGCGTCGCCGCGATGCCGCCCTGCATCGTCGGCGGAGTGGTCGGGTTGGTCAGCTTCTCGTCGAACGGGATGGTCATCGTCGCCGACCCGCGCGAGATGTCGTCGACCCGCGTGCCGATCCAGGAGAGGTACTCGTGGTGCTCCTCGATGAACTCCTGGAGCATCGACGCGACGTCGTCGGGAAGGTCCTCCGCCATAGTGGAACCCACGGCTCGGCGCGACATGTACGCTGTGTCACGGCCCCGGCGACGGCTACCCCAGCCGGACGGGGTCGTCGGTCGGCTCGACGGCGACCGCGACGCGGTCGCCGACGGCCAGGTCGTGGTCGGGACAGACCAGCTTCGCGCCGAGGGCGTCGCGGCCGCAGGCCAGCGAGAGCCCCGTGACCCGCTCGCCGTTCGCCAGCACCGCGACGTCGGCCCACTCGACCGTCCGCCCACGGGCGGTCCCGACGCGCCGGCCGAGCAGCGAGACCGGTCGCTCGACGCCGTCCCCCGGATCGTCCGCGAGCGCCCCGCCGCCGCCGTAGTGGACCAGGCCGCCGTCGAGGGGCGTGCCGTCCGCGGCGGCGATGGCGGCGTACCGCTCGCCGGGCGCGGGGTGGCCCGGTGCGTCGAGCACGGCGTAGGTCTCGCCGGTCTCGACGACGGTCCCCGCGCCGTCCCAGGGGACCCCGGTCACCGGGACGGCCGGGGACACGGGGAGCGAGCCGGACGCCCGGTAGTGGTTGGCGTCCGGTTCGCGGAACCCGAGGTGGACGTGGTCGTCGACCCACGGCGCGAAGTAGCCCGACCGGACCAACCGGCCCAGCGGGTCGCCCACCCTGACGCGGTCGCCGGCCGCGACCGACGGCTGGACGTGGAGGACGCGGGCGACGTACTCGCCGGCGTCGATCAGGACGAGGTAGTCGTGCTCGGCGGCGTAGGGTTTCGGCGGCGCGCGCGTCGTCCGGGTGTCGAGCACCTCGCCGGCGACCGGCGAGGGCGCCACGTCCGCGTCGGGGTAGAGGTCGATCGCGCACCCGCGGTCGTGGGCGGGGTACGGCGAGTTGTAGAGCGAGAACCGGGGGTACGGTGCGAGCGCCTCGGGAGCCAGCGACACGGGCACGGCCATCACCCGCACTCGGAGGCGAGGGCCTTTAGCGCCGTCGGGCCGGAGAGCGGGTATGCGCGTACTCCGCGGACGGGCGGCCGACGTCGACGCCGACCGGGCGGCCACCCGGCGGCTCACGGACGAGGTGGCGGCGTCGGGCGAGCCGGCGGTGCGGGTCTGGCGTCCCCGGCCACAGGTGGCGTTCGGCCGCCGCGACGCGCGCGCCGCGGGCTACGAGCGAGCGCGCGCGATCGCACGGGAACGGGGGTACGAACCGGTCGAGCGCCGGACAGGCGGTCGCGCCGTCGCCTACACGGGCGAGACGGTGTCGTTCGTCCGGGTCCAGCCGACCGACGAGGAGCGGACCGGCATCCAGGCGCGGTACGAGCGCACGCTCGCCGCGATCGAGGACGCGCTCGCCGCGCTCGGCGTGGCGACCGAGCGCGGCGAACCGCCGGCCGCGTTCTGCCCCGGCACGCACTCGCTGCAGGCGGCCGGCGGGAAGGTCGTCGGGCTGGCGCAGCGACTGGGCGGCGGGACTGCGACGGTCGGCGGCCTGCTCCTCGTGCGCGACCACGCGGCCGTCGCGGCCGTCCTCGAACCCGTGTACGCGGCGCTCGACGTTCCGTTCGACCCGGACGCGGTCGGGAGCCTGGCCCGGGCGGGCAGCGAGGTGCCACCGGCGCGCGCGCGGTCGGCGGTCGAGCGCGCGCTCGCCGGCGAGACCGGCGTCGCGGTCGAGCGGGTCGGCGAGCGCGCCTGAGCCCGGACGTCGCGCTACGCCGCGTCCGGGTCGTCCTCAACGTCGAGGCGGAGGAAGGCGTCCACGATGGCGCGCTTGGCGACGGCGCCGTGGGTCGTCCAGTGGTGGGCGTAGTCGAGCATGTCGTCGTAGACGTCGGGCTTGCAGCCGGCGGCGCGAGGGTGGCCGCCGCCGTTCACCTGTCGGGCGACCTCGTGACAGCGCTCGAAGGACTCGCTCCCGCGGATGGATGCGCTCCCGGCGGGCTTGACGACGACGGCGGCGTCGGTGCCCTGCTCGCGGAGGCGCTCTGCCACCTCGTTCTGCGAGCACCGGCCGTAGGTCACCCCGACCGTCCAGGGGCCGACCTCGCGGACGTCGGCGCGCTCGACGGCCTTGTCGATGAGCGCCTGCTTCTCGACGCGCCGCTCGGCGAGGTAGTCCTGGACCGCGGGCGGGAGGGCGGCGCCGTGCTCGCGGACGGTTGTGACGTACTCCTCGGCGTCGGCCCAGTAGGCGAAGTCAGCCACGTCGTCGCTCCGGGGATCCTCGCGGATCCAGAGGTCGTGGTCGCGGGTCGCCGCCGCGAGGTCGCCGAACCGCTCGGGGAACGCGTAGTCGATCGACCGGTAGGTGACGTCCATCGAGCACTCCTCGTCGGAGTCGCCGACGACGAGGTCGACGCCGGCCGCGCGCACGCGCTCCGCGGCCGCCTCGTCCCACTGGTGGTGGTCGAACCAGCGCACCGCCGCGGCGCGGTCGACGACGGTCGACAGCGCCGCGAGGTCGTCGCGCTCGTCGGCCGCGAGGTCGCAGACGAACACGCGGGCGCCGGCCTCGGCGTAGGTGGCGACGTGTTCGATCGCCTCGTCGAGTTCGTGCGGGCTGGCGGGGAGGAGCGCCGCGTCGCCGAAGGCCTCGCGGACGAGCGCGACGCACCCCAGGCCGTCGGCGTCGGGGTCCGCCACGATGACCGTCTCCGCGCCGTCCAGCGCCTCGGCCGCCTCCTGCGCTTCGACCTCCTCCTCGAAGGAGTCGGGCACGAAGAAGCCCTCGCCGGGCAGCACTGACTTCCGGGCGAGAGAGAGCCGGTCGTCGTCGATGAGCCAGTCGTCCATACCCCGAGGAGCGGCCGGGCTTCAAAGAAGCCCTCGATTGCACGCCGCGCCGGCTACGCCGAGGCCATCCCGCTGAGCTGGCGGACGGTCAGCACCGGCGGCTCGGCGCGCTCGACGACGCGCTCGGCGACGCTCCCGAGGTGGAAGGAGTCGCCGCCCCGGCCCCGGGTCCCCATCGCGATGAGGTCGGCGCCGTGCTCGCGGGCGTGGGCGCAGATCTCGCTGGCGGGGTCGCCCTCGCGGACCGCGGTCGCCACCTCGCGGTCGGCCAGCGCGGCGAGCGCGTCGAGCGCGGTCTCCGCGCGCTCGCGCCCGCCCTCGGCGTCGGGAGCGACGACCGAGACGGCGCGGACCGACGCGTCGAAGTCGGCGGCGAGGGTGAGCGCAGTCTCGACGGCCCGCTGGACGCTCGCCGAGCCGTCGGTCGCGATGACCACCGTGTCGAACATACCTGTGGAAGCGGCCGGCGAGGACATAAAGACGGGGGCACCGCCCGCGCGACGGAGGCGAGAGTTTTTGCCTCCGGCGGCCGCTCGGTGGCACATGGAGATCGAGACCGTCCTCGTCACGGTGGACGGCAGCGAGGAGTCGCTGGGAGCCGTGGAGTACACTATCGGCGTGGCGGAGCGCTACCGGTCGCACGTCCACGCGCTCTACGTGCTCGACGAGGAGGTCATCGACGCGCTGGCCGACGGAGACGAAGACAGCGCCGCCATCGCCGACGAGATGGAGGCGTTCTTCGACGAGGCCCGCGAACTCGTGGGCGACCGGCCGTTCAGCTACTCGACGGCCTACGGGTACAGCCGGTCGCAGCTCAGTCGCCACCCCGGCAGCGTCATCCTCGACACCGCGGCCAGCGTGGGCGCGGACTTCCTCGTCGTCCCGCGCGAGCCGGTCAGCGGCGAGCCCGGGAAGGTCCTCGGGAAGGCCGCCCAGTACGTCCTCGCCTACGCGCCCCAGCCCGTCCTCTCGGTGTAGCCGGGGGCGTCAGTCCGGCGACCGCAGGAGACAGGCGGTCATCTCCAGTTCGAACCCCTCGGGGTCGCTCTCCTCGAAGCCCATCTTCTTGTAGAGACGGATGGCCGCCTGGTTCCAGCGCTCGACGGTGAGCCAGACGTACTCGATGCCCTCGTCCTGGCCGCGACCGAGCAGCGCCTCCATCAGCTGCGTGCCGATGCCGGCGCCCTGGTAGGCGTTGAGGACGAAGATGGCGAGTTCGTAGGCGTCCGACCGGTCGGGGACCAGGACGGCGTGGCCGATCACGCGGTGCTGGTGACGCGCGACGACGTTGATCGCGTCGTCGACGAGGATGTGATCGAGCCAGGAGCGGATGTCCGCCTCGCCCGTAGGCGGGATGCCCTGCGCGCGGTCGGCCGGCTCGAAGTCGAGGTACATCCCGACGACGTCCTCGAAGTCGTCGTCGTAGTTGTCGACGGTGATCTCCCGTCCCTCCCGGTCCTCGAACGACAGGGGCGGGCTCTCTTTCGGCTCGATCGGCTCGTCGGGGAACGATCGGATCATCTGAGGAGCGTCACCGTCGTACTGGCGTTCAGCAGGACGAACTCGGCGGTGGAGCCGAGCTGGATCTTCCCGAGCGGACTGCGCGTCCCGCCGCTGATGACGAGCCGGTCGAAGCCGCGTCCGTCGGCCAGTTCGACCAGCTCGCTGCCCGGGTGGCCGTCGCGGACCAGCACCTCCGCGTCGAACCCCAGGTCGGCGAGGACGTCCTGCACCGCCTGCTCGACGCCGGTCACCGCCACCTCTGCGTCCGGCTCGTCGAGGATCGCGACGGTGACCTCGTCGGCGGCCTCGCGGGCGCGCGCGACTGCCTGGGCGACCACCTCCTCGACGGGGTCGACGCCGCTGACTCCGAGCAGCACCTTCATGGCTCACCCATCCAAGCCCGAGAGCAAAAGCCTCCCGGCTGTGGCCGTCCGTCGGGCGTCAGACGACGCCGACACGCTTTTTCGCGTCCGGATCCCAGAGCCGCCATGTCCAACGACGCGCCCGTCCCCGAGGGGGAGGTGGACGAGGACGACGCGGACGCCGACGTCCCCGCCGACGTGCGGGGGTACGACAAGTTCTCCAAGATCGACGGCGCCACCTACGACCGCGCCAACGAGTTCCTCCGCGACCGGACCTACGTCACCGCCCGCGAGTGGGCCATCGCGCGGCTCTGTGCCGACTTCCGCACCGAGACCGGCGTCGAGATGACCAAGATCGGCGAGAACCTCCCGCACCTCGTCCCCTTCATGACCGACACCTACACGCCGCAGGCGGTCAACCAGGCCCGCGCCTCCTTCGAGGAGAAGGTCCGGAAGGCCGGCGCCACCTTCCTCTACGGGGCGATGTGCGACTTCTTCACCGCCGAGGAACTGGACGACCTCATGTACGAGGTCACCGAGGTCGCCAAGTTCCTCCTGGAGGTCGAGGGCGTCGAACTCACCGTCGACGAGGAACTGGCGGCCGAAGACCGCATCTCCAGCGTGATGCGCGAGGTCCGTGAGTCCTCGGCGGCGCTCCGCTACGACCACGTCGAGTGCCCGGAGTGCGGCCACGAGATCGACGTCGGCGCCCACGACCACGACGACGCGGTCGAGGCCGACGACTGACGCCGCGAAGGTTTATCTCCCCGGCCGACCCGGTGAGTCCACCGTGCTCCAGTCGGCTGCGCCGCTCCCCGCTCTCGGCATCGTCGCCGTCGTCGCCCTGTTCGCGCTCGGGACCGGACTCCGCGAGGGGCTCCGGGCCCGCAGGCTCCGGGTCACCCGCCCGACGCCGGTCGCCGGACTGGCCGGGGCGACCGGTCGGGTCGTCGTCAGCGGCGTCGTCCGCCGGGCCGAGGGGGCGGTCCGGGCGCAGTTCACCGGCCGCGACTGCCTGGCCTGCACCTGGCGAGTGACCGGCCTCCGGACGATCCGCGGGTCCGACGGCAGCGTCCGGACCGAGCAGCGCGAGGTCGACCGCGGCCAGCAGGTCGTGCCCTTCCTCGTCGAGGACACGACCGGACGCGTGCTCGTCGACCCGGCGGCGGCCGACCTTCGGCTGGCCGAGGCGTGGCTCGACGACTACGCCGCGGACGACGGACCAGAGCCGGCGGACGGCGGCCTGCCGGCTCCCGGCGGGGAAGCGCGTCACCGCCGCTACTACGAGGCGCGCCTCGGCGAGGGCGAGACGGTCGTCGTCCACGGGACCGTCAGCCCCGACGAGGAGTCGGTGCTGGCCGGGCGGGTCGGCGTCCGCGTCGGCGGCAGCGGGACGCTGATCTCCGACACCGACCCCGGGACGGCCGCGGGCCAGGCGCTCCGGGCCGCGGCCTACGCGACCGCGGTCGGCCTGCTCGCGCTCGCGCTGCTGGCGGTGCTCGCGGGCGTCGTCCCGGGCTGACAGCCAGCCGACCGTCCCGGGCTGACAG
>JBDGSV010000078.1:0-10397 GCA_042217375.1 Haloarculaceae archaeon
CGGGCGTGACGCCGCCGTTGATGCCGAAGTCGACCAGCGAGTCCCGCGCGAGGGCCAGCTTCTCGTCGACCGCCGCGCCAGTCACCGTCGGCGGCGAGGTGTTGGGCTGGTCGACCACGGTCGTGACCCCGCCCGCGGCGGCGCTCCGGCTGCCGGTCGTCCAGGTCTCCTTGTGCGGGTCGCCCGGCTGCCGGAAGTGGACGTGGACGTCGATCATCCCCGGGAGGAGGAGGCGGTCGGCGGCGTCGACGACCCGCTCGTCGTCGGCCGGCGCCAGCGTCTCGCGCACCGCGTCGATGCGCTCGCCCGCCACGCGAACGTCGCGCACCCGCCCGTCGGCGAGGGTGGCGTTCCGGAAGAGCATGTCCACAGTCGGGGCGCGCGCCGGCCTAAGTCTCCCGGAACGCGGGCGTCGGTCAGTCCTCGTCGACGACCCAGCGGTCGGAGTAGGCGGCGCCACACGAGCAGTGGGCGTAGGCGTGGACCACGTCGCCCGCCGCGTAGCGGCCGCCGGCCTCCTCGTTTTGCTCCTCGGCGAACGCGAAGACAAAGCGGATCCGGTGGTCCCCGGGCGGGTCGCCGGGATCGGCCGCCGGGCAGGTGCCGCCGGTGCAGTCGGGGTCGATCTCGCCCTCGGTCTGCATCGCGCGCTGGGCGAACGTCATCGGGTCGATGCCGGTCGCCCGCTGGAAGGCCGCGCGGCCCCGCTCGCCCGGGAGCACGAGGACGGTGCCGTCGGCGGCCCGTTCGCCGTGGTCGGCCAGCGCGTCCGGGTCCGAGACCGATCGGTCGGGGAGGTAGACGAGCACGTCGTCGGGCCGGTCGCCGCGGAGGAAGGCGGCGCGGGCGTCGCCAGTCACTGGTCGCCGCCCTCGATCTGCTCGGCGATGCTCGCCAGCCCCTGGTCGGGGGCGTTGGGCACCTCGTAGACGGCCTCCTCGCCGGGCGCGCGCAGGCCGTAGAACGAGCCCGGCTCGACCACGTCGAGCAGCACCGAGCGCTCGAAATCGAGGTCGTGCTGCTCGACCCAGTCGGCGAGCCGATTCGTGCCCCCGTCCTCGCGGGCGAGGCGGGCGTTGTCGTAGGCGCCCCGGATCTCGGGCACGTCGGCGAGGCTCAGTTCGACGACGGCGTGGTAGGTCCGGCCGGAGAGAGCGAGACGGACGGCGCCCTCGGGGCGGGAGAACGCCTCGGGGAGTTCGACCTTGGGGCGGTCGGTCCGGCCGGCGCGGACGAGCGTCGCCCGGACGGTCTCGACGGACGGGTTGTCTGCGGCGACGCGGTCGACCACTATTCGTCGTCCTCGCCACTCTCGTCGAGGAGGTCCTCGACGGACTGGCTGCCACGGCCGGTGATCTTGAGGTTGATCTGGCGGACCTCGTCGCTGATCTCGCGACCGCGGACGGTCACGCGCCGGCGTTCGCCGTCGCGGCTGGGGCTGAAGCCCGTCCCGCCCGCGAGCAGCACGGCCTTCGTGCCCGGGCCGGCGACGTCGCCACGCATCGGGCGGCCGGAGACGTCCGACCCGCCCGTGATCTCCAGTTCGTACCCGGAGAGCCCGACGGCGCCCCCGTCGATCTCCTCGCCGATCTCGCGACCCATGAAGCGATTCGCGTCCTGCCCGTCCACGTCGAGGGTGTAGGAGACCCCGGAGTCGGGGTCCGCCACGACGACCTGAAACTCTGCCATATCCGGCAAGAACGGGTCGCCGCCCAAAAACACGTCGAAACCCGGCCCGGTCCGCAGAACCCTCAAGTCGTCCGCACGCGAAGTCCGCCCGTGGACAGGACCGAACTCGAACGAGAACTGACCGAAGCCTTCGAGGGAGACGACGCGACGCTGCGCGTGGTGTCCCGGCAGGCCCGCGACCTCGCCGACTCCGGAAAGTACGAGGCCGACCAGGGGGCCGACCTGACCGTCGACGTCGTGGTCTCGAACCTGTCGGACGCGCCGGACGACGCGCCGCTCGCCGAGCGGTGGAACTGGTGGATCGGGTCGCTCGACATCGCCCACGGCGGGTACGAGCCGTTCCGCGTCCAGCCCTGGGCGCTGGAGTGAGACCGACCGCCCGCGGGACCGGACCGACAGTATAAGACGCCCCGGGGGCCAGGTGGGGGCATGCCCCAGACGACGCTCGACGAGGTGGTCGACCTCGTCTCGACGGGCGACGAGGTGTACCTGGGCGGCTTCGGCTACAACCAGCCGTTCGCCGTCGCCCACGAACTCATCCGGCGCGGCGTCGGCGACCTCCGCGTCGTCCGCGCGTCGGGCGACGTCCTGCTGGACCAGCTCGTCGGCGCCGGACTGGTCGAGGAGACGGTGACCGCCCACTGCTGGAACGCCATCGGGCCGACGCCCACCCACGCCTTCCGGCGCGCGGTCGAGGACGGCGATCCCCGCCCGCTCGCGGTCGAGGAGTTCGGGCTGGGCGACCTGCTGCTCCGCTTCTTCGCGGGCGCGCGCCGGCTCCCGTTCGTCCCCGCCGGACCGGCCCCCGGAACCGGTCAGTTCGAGCACCGCGTCCACGAGGAGAAGTACACCCCCGTCGAGTTCGACGGCGAGACCCACCACGTGGTGCGGCCGATGAACCCGTCGATCGGCTTCGTGCACGTCCACCGCGCCGACGAGCGAGGGAACGCCCAGCTCCGCGGTCCGAAGGCCGAGCTCCGGCACGCCGCGCTCGCCTGCGAGACGCTGATCGTCACCGCAGAGGAGGTCGTCCCGGCGGGCGACCTCCGAGAGACGCCGGAGCTCACCACGGTCCCCGGGTTCCACGTCGACGGCGTGGTCGAGGTCCCGGGCGGCTCGCACCCCTCTGGCGTCGCCGGCTACTACGAGCGGGACGTGCCCTACCTCGAGTACTACGGCGAGACCACCGAGACGGCCGCCTCGTTCGAGGCCTACCTCGACGAGTGGGTGTACGGCGTCCCCGACCGCGCGGCCTACCTGGAGCGCGTCGAGCGCGAGGGGTTCGGGGAGGTGGTGGCGTGACCGACCAGCCGACCCGGCGCGAGCAGTTGCTGTACGTCACGTCCCGGGAGTTCGACGACGAGTCGGTGGTGTTCACGGGGTTCCACTGGCCCGTGGTGGCGGCCCGGGTCGCCCGGAAGCTCCACGCGCCCGACCTCACCTCGATATTCGAGGCCGGGGTCGCCTACCGGGGCCTGGCCGACCGCCTCCCCACGAGCACGACCGAGGTGGGCGTCTTCGAGGGCCACGCGGACTACTACGGCGACAGCCTCGACACGCTCCAGACGTTCCTGAAGTCGGGCCGCCTCGACGGCGCGCTGGTCGACGCCGCCAACGTCGACCGCTTCGGCAACGTGAACTCCAGCGTCGTCGGCGACTACGACGACCCCGCGGTGCGCCTGCCGGGACCGGGCGGCGCGCGCGACATCTGCGCGTACGCCGAGGACCTCACCCTGGTCTGCGGGTCGGCCGACGCCCGCCGCTACCAGGACCGCGTCTCCTACGTGACCAGCCCCGGCCACCTCGACGGCGACGGCTCCCGGGAGGCCGCCGGGTTCGCACCCGGGACCGGTCCCGCCCGCCTGCTCACGCCGCTGGGCCGCTTCGTCTTCGACGAGACCGGCCGCGCGCGGCTGGACGCGCTCGCTCGCGACGCCACCGTCGCCGAGGTCCGGGAGGTGACCGGGTGGGAGGTCGCAGACGGCGACTACCCGCGCCTGCCGGTGCCGGACGCCGCCGAACTCGCGGTCGTCCGCGAGGTGCTGGCCGAGGCCGCCGACCGCGGCTACCGGTCGGTCCGGCCCTGACCGGAGACAGCGTTACGTCGCTGGGCCCCGACGGCGAGCTAGATGACGACCGACGTCCGGGGTGAACGGCCGTGAGCGACGACGCGACGTTCGACGAGACCAAGGCAGAGCGGGTCGAGGCGCTGTACACGACCGAGGCGGCCGCCGCGCGGCGGCGCCGGGTCAGGGAGGCGCTGGCTCCCGAGCCGGACGAGTCGGTGCTCTCGATCGGCTGCGGACCGGGGTTCGAGCCGCTGGAACTGGCCGACGAGGTGGGCGAGGACGGCCACGTCCACGCGCTCGACGTCAGCGAGGCGATGCTCGCGCTCGCCACAGACCGCTGCGGCGACCGCCCGGGCGTGACCGTCGAGCAGGGGGACGCGACCGACCTGCCGGTCGCGGACGCGAGCGTCGACGCCGCGGCCTCGGTGCAGGTGTACGAGTACGTCGACGACGTCCCGGCGGCCGCCGCGGAACTCCGGCGGGTGCTCCGGCCGGGCGGCCGCGCCGTGGTCTACGCGACCGACTGGGACAGCGCCGTCTGGAACGCGGCCGACCGCGAGCGCTCGCGCCGCGTCCTCGACGCCTGGGACGGCCACTGCACCCGCCCACACCTCGGCTCGCAGCTCCGGCCGGTCCTCGACGCGGCCGGCCTCGCGGTCGAGTCCGTCGAGCCGTTCACCATCGTCGAGACCGGCCTCGACGGGACGTTCGCGGGCCACATGCAGGGGATGATGGGCGCCTACGCGGCGACCCACGACGTCGGCAAGGAGGCCGCGCGCGCCTGGTCCGACGACCTCGAAGCGCGCGAGGCGGCCGACGAGACGTTCTTCAGCCTCACGGCGTACCTGCACGCCGTCCGGCGGCCGGTCTAGGGCGACAGTCCGACGACCTCCCGGGAGAGCACGTCTGCGTACCCCGAGAAGGAGAGCTTCAGCGCCGGCACGCCGGTGAACACGATCGAGGAGATGCCGACGCGGACGTCGCTGCGCTCGGCGCCGAGCGACTGGAGCGCCTCCCTGACGCCGGCGTCGAGGTCGAGCACCTCCGGGAGCGGCCGGTCGGTGCAACTCCCCGCGAGCGTCGCGGGCTGGTCGGCCAGCACCTCGCCGTCGCGGACGACGGCCCAGCCGCCGCCCAGGTCGGCCACGCGGTCGAGCGCCGCGTGCATGTCGTCGTCGTCGACGCCGACCACGGTGACCGCGGGCAACTGCATCGCGCTCGTGGTCGCGACGGCGCCCGCCCGGAGGCCGAAGCCGGTGACGAAGCCGACGAACTCGCAGGTGCCGTCCTGCCGGTCGACGGCGGCCACCTTCGCGAGGTCGGCCTCGGGGTCGGCCTCGAACGCGCCGTCGACGACCGGCGGCTCGACCGTCGTCTCGGCCGTGACCATCGCCATCCGGTGCTCGATCGCGCGCACCGCGTCGCCGGGGACCGCGTCCGCCGGGACGCGGAAGGTCCCGCGGGGGACCGAGGCGTCGAGCGAACCGTGGAAGAAGTCGGGGTAGTCGTGCGGGCGCGGCCCGACCAGGGAGTCGCCGTCGCGGACCACCACCTCCCCGCCCGCGAGGACGGTCTCGACGGTCACCGACTCGCGGTCCGAGAGCACCACGACGTCGGCGACGTTGCCCGGGGCGAGCGAGCCGCGGTCCGCGAGCCCGAAGTGGCGCGCGGGGCGGTGGGTCGCCATCCGGAAGGCGTCGGCGGGCGGGACGCCCTCCTCGATGACCCGCTCGACGACCCGGTTCATGTACTGGCCCGCCGCGAGGCGGTCGAGTCCGATGTTGTCGCTGGACAGCGAGAAGTCGGGGTCGTCGAGGGCGTCGTAGGCCTCGGCCAGCGCCGAGATGTCGTCGCGGGAGCCGAACCGGCCGACGACGTGGAGACCGTTCTCGACGCGCTCGACGATCTCCTCGGCCGCGATCGGCTCGTGGTCGTCGTCCACGACGGTGGCGTAGGCGGCCAGTTTCGCGCCGCTACAGCCCGCCCCGTGGCCCGTCACCGGCAGACCGCGGTCGGTCGCGCCGTCGATCAGCGACCGGGCCGGCGAGTCGCGCCCGACGACGTAGATCCAGGTCACCTCGCCCACGCCGGCCACGCGCTCGCGGTCGAGGAGCGAGACGAGCGCCGCCGCCTCCTCGTCGTCGACCTGTTTCGGCTCGAAGAGGTCGTACAGCGGCTGCGGCGGCACCGTCGCCACGACGTTGACCGGGAGGTCGGCAGTGGCGTCCAGGAACGCCTCGACGCCCGGAGCGCCGTGGATCGTGCCGAAGGCGTTCGTCTCGCTCACGATGCTCGTCGTCCCCCCCTGGAGGGCGAGGTGGTGGACGCGCTCGAAGGGGATGCCGGCGTCGAGGTGCGTGTGGGCGTCGACGAAGCCCGGCACCACCGTCCGGTCGCTCGCGTCTACGACGGTCGTCTCGTCTCCCACGACGTCGCCCGCGTCTCCGGGGAGCGCCGCGATCCGGTCGTCGACGATCGCGACGTCCCGCCGGGCGAACGTCCCGGCCTCGGCGAGGAAGACGTCGCCGCCCCGGACGACCAGGTCGGCCGGCGCCTCCCCGAGTGCGACTGGCTGGAGTTGGTTCATCGAGTTTCGCCGGCTTGTCCCGGGCGAGTATTGAACGTTTGCCACCCGGCAGCGCGGACGGACGCGAGGCGTGTCACGCCGCGAGACGGCGCCGGCCGACGGCCGGTCGAGGCGTCCCGGCGTCGCACGCTCGCGAGCGACTACCGCCGGCGAAGCGTCGAAACTGCGAGTGCGAGCGGCGGGGCGGCAGCGACTGGACGGTCCTCACGCGTCGCCGGCGTGGCCGCCGCCGACGAGGGCGCTGACGTGCTCGCCGAGACTCCCGTCGAGACCGCCGTCGAGGAACTGCCGGACCATGTCGTGGATCTGGGCCACGTGCGAGGCTGCCTGGTCGGGCAGGTCGACCGGGGGACCGCGCGTGGCGGCGTGGTCGTCGGCGTGTGCGGAGGCGTTCGCGGCCGTCGCCGCAGCCTGGTCGTCGGCGTGCGCCGAGGCGTTCGCGGCCGCGTGCTCGTCGGCGTGCTCGGTCGCGTTCACCGCGTCGTCGTGAGCCTCCGCGTGCTCGTCGTGATCGTCCGCGTGGTCGTCGACGTGGACGCCCGCGTTCGCGTCGACGTGTGTGGAGGCGTGGGCGTCGACGTTGTCGCCCGCGTGGTCGGTCGCCGGTGCGTCGGTCGGTGCGGCCGCGACCGCGCCAGCGGAGAGCAGGAGCGCTGCCAGCGCGACGGCCGCGATCGATTTCACGCGCATTGCAGTTCCGACTGGGGGCCGAGAACCCCATAAAGACGAGACTACGTTCAGGACGGTTCGTGCGATAGCGGCCCTGAAAACTGCGATGAACGGGTTTGAACGGAATGAACGACCGGGAGACCGGTCGGACGGCGGGCGGTCGCGCCGGGACCGGCGCGACACGTCAGGGGGACCGAACCACGGCACCAGGCCGGTGTATCCAGATGCTAATGTCAGTTTTCTATCTGTGTCTGGACTATTTTCCGGAGCGTGTAGCGATTCCAGGCAGCGTGGAACGGCCGGCGGTCACGGCGCGGGATCGCCGCGTCGCCAGTACCACTCGAAGAGGTCGCGGCCCCACGACCGGGCGGCCGCGGAGGTGGCGACGAGTTGCGTGGACTCGTCGTACCGGCCGTCGGCGGTCGGGAGCGACAGGAGAGCGGCGTCTTCGGTGACGGTGAGGCCGATGGTGACGTCGGCGCTCCGGAGTTCGAACTGCGACAGCGACTCCATCGTGGCGAGGTCGTCGACGTCCTCGAAGACCGCGTCGCGGACGAGGACGCGCGGCGGCCGGTCGGCGTTCTCGACGGCCGACTCCATCGGGTCGATGAACTCGGGGGCGTACACGGGCGAGATGCCGTCGAAACGGGCCGCGTCGGCCATGTGGTCGAACAGCATCCGGGTCACCCGCCCAGGGTCCGTGTCGGTGGCGCGGACCACCTCGGCGTCGTCGGCGAGGACGTCGAGCGAGGCGCAGAACGGGGCCGGCAGCGCCGTGGCGTCGTGGTCGCGCCAGTAGGCCGCGTCCGCGTCCACGAGCGACTCGATGCCGCGGCGGCGCGCGAGCGTCGACGCCACCAGGTCGCCGAGACAGGTCGTCGCCCACGCGTCGTCCCCGTTCCGTTCGACGAGGTCGGCGTCCGAGAGTTCCCCGACGGCGGCGTAGATGCCCGATTCGCTGTCCGCGAGGCTGGCACAGAGCGTCCGGGTCGTCGCGGGGTCCGACGCCAGCGCGTCGAGGACGTTCTCGCGGACCGCCGAGCGTGCGACGTAGTCGACCAGCGAGTCCGGACACGTCGGCATACGCCCCCGTCGGGACGCCGGCGACTTATACTGTCGGCAGGATCGCGGTGGACGCGCGCCGTCTCTCGACTGGCCGGCCGAGCGCGGGTCGGGACGCGGCTATGTCCGGACTAGTCGCGGTGGCCGCGTCCTATCGGACTGCGGGCGGTCTCGCGGGGGATTCCGGGCGGAGTAACGCGCGACGACCCGCCGGAAGGGACGCCGTGTCCGCTCGAACGTCGAGATTTCCCGCGCACCGGCGCGAACACGAACTGTATAACAATGCGGCTCCCCGCCCAATCGCGAATCGCCCCGACAGCGTCGGGGCAGATGAGAGACGATGTCCCAGCAGATACAGCAACCCATGCCGACCCAGGGCGTACAGCAGTACCAGCCGCAGTATCAGGCCCAGACGCCGATGGGCCAGCAACTCCAGCAGACACAGGCGGGGCAGTTCCTCGGACAGCGGTACCAGGAGACGGTGCCCGTCGAGGTCCAGCAGGCCGTGAACGACCTCGACCGGTTCGAGACGGCCCTCGAGTGGGCGAAGTCCCGGGCAGTCGAACGAGGGATGCCGCGCGTCGCGGCGCGCTGTGACGACCTCGCGCAGATCGCCCACCTCGAGAAGGGACTGCTCCTCCGGCAGTCGCCGTTCGCCCAGCCCGTCGGGCAGGCGACCCAGCAGACGATCCGGCAGGGCATCCAGGACCTGCAGCAGCGCGCGGGCGAACCCGAGGTCCAGGAGGCGCTCTCGCACGGCCAGCAGGTCCTCACCACCATCAGTCAGGCGCTGGGGCGGATAGAGGCCTGGGGACAGCAGCCCGGCCAGCAACAGCCGATCCAGTGACCCGGGGCTGAGAGTCCCCGGGACGGGACAGCCGACGACCACACCACCTCCTATTCGACACCGATGGAAACGTACTCGTACACACAGCAGACGGAACGGCCAACACAGTACCGGCAGCAGTCGTCCGGGCAGGGCTGGCAGGCGACCGCGGAGCCCGTCACCGGCTCGCCGGACTCGACCCCCGCGGTGGACATCCTCGACAACACCGACGAGATCTGGGTGTTCGTCGACCTCCCTGGCTTCAGGAAGGGCGAGACCCAGCTCCGCGGCGACGAGACCACGCTGGTCGTCTCCGCCGAGCGCATCGACGAACTCGAAGAGGGCCGGAGCGTCCTGGTCCGCGAGCGCCCGACGCGGGTCGAGCGCACCATCCCGCTCCCGGCGACGGTCGACGTGTCGGACGCCGAGGCGACCTACGAGGACGGCGTCTGCAAGGTCATCCTGCCGAAGGCGGCCTCCGACCAGTTCCGGGAGATCGAGTTCGACTAGCCCGCGCCCGAACCGACGGATGAAAACGGGCGGGCCGGCTACGTCGAGGCGATGGAACTCCAGTTCCTCGGGGGGGCCGGCGAGATCGGCCGGAGCGCCGTCCTCGTCGACGACGCGCTCCTGCTGGACTACGGGATGGCGACGGGGACGCCGCCGCAGTGGCCGGTCGGGCGCGTCGACCCCGAGGCCGTGGTGGCGAGCCACGGCCACCTCGACCACGTCGGCGGCCTGCCCGCGCTCCTCTCGGGGCAGGCCCGGCCACCGGTCCACTGGACGCCGCCGACCCGGGAGTTCGCGCTCACGCTCGCCCGCGACACGCTGAAACTCCACGGGAACACGCCGCAGTGCCCGTTCACCGAGACGGAGGTGGCCCGGCTCACGCAGGTGTCGACCACCCACGACTACGGCGAGCCCTTCGAGGCGGCCGGGTACGAGGTCACCCTCTACGACGCCGGCCACATCCCCGGCAGCGCGCACGTCCTCGTCGACGACGGCGAGACGCGCCTGCTCTACACCGGCGACTTCCACGTCGACGACCAGCGGCTCGTCCCCGCGAGCACCGCCCGCCCGGACGCCGACGTCGTCGTCTGCGAGAGCACCTACGCCGACGTGACCCACGACCCCCGGGAGCGGGTCGAGCGGCAGTTCGCCGAGTCGGTCCGCCGAACCGTGGTGGAGGGCGGCACCGTCGTCGTCCCCGCGTTCGCCATCGGGCGCACCCAGGAACTGCTCATGGTCTGTGAGGCACACGACGTGGACTGCTACGTCGACGGGATGGGGAAGGGGCTGACCCGGATGCTCGGTTCCCACCCCGGCTTCCTGCGCGACCCGGACGCCTTCCAGCGCGCCACGTCGCGCGCCCGGTTCGTCTCGAACCACGGTCAGCGACGGCGCATCGCCGAGCAGAACACGGTGATCGTCACGACCTCGGGGATGCTCGGTGGTGAAGATATACTAGTACTTCAATTCGACAAAATCGATAGAG
>JBDGSV010000029.1:0-10237 GCA_042217375.1 Haloarculaceae archaeon
GGCGCTCCAGGATTTGAACCCGGGGCCTCTTGGTCCGAAGCCAAGCGCTCTCAATCCAGGCTGAGCTAAGCGCCCTCGCTTCCCTCTTTCCGGTCGGGGCGCTTAAGGTCTGCTATCCGTCCGGCATCCGCGTGCTTTATACTGCCACCACGGGCAGGGGCGGTATGTCGTTCGTCGCCACCGCTCGCGGGCTGGTCGAGTTGACCCGGCCGGTGAACGCCGTCGCGGCCGGCGTGCTGACGTTCGTCGGGGCGTTCGTCGCCGGCGGTGCGGTCGCCGCGCCGGTGCTGGCCGGCGTCGCGGTCCTGGCGACCGCGTTCGCGACGGGGGCGGGCAACGCCATCAACGACTACTTCGACCGCGACATCGACGCGATCAACGCGCCCGGGCGGCCCATTCCGCGCGGCGCCGTCGCGCCCCGGCTGGCGCTCGGGTTCAGCGTCGTCCTGTTTCTCGTCGCGGTGGTGCTGGTCGTGACCCAGCTCCCGCTGCTGGCGATGACCATCGCGTTCGTCAACCTGTTCGCGCTCGTCGCCTACACGGAGCTGTTCAAGGGGCTGCCAGGCGTCGGGAACGCGCTGGTGGCCTACCTCGGCGGGAGCACGTTCCTGTTCGGCGGCGCGGCGGTCGGCTCGCTGGGGGCGCCGGCGGCCGTCCTCGCGGCGCTGGCTGCCCTCTCGACGCTCGCGCGCGAGATCGTCAAGGATGTCGAGGACGTCGCCGGCGACCGCGAGGAGGGGCTGAACACGCTCCCGATCGCGGTCGGCGAGCGCCCGTCGCTCGTCGTCGCGGCCGTCCTGCTCGCGCTCGCGGCGCTGGCCAGCCCCGTCCCGTACCTGCTCGGCGCGCTCTCCTGGCCGTACCTCGTCCTGGTCGTCCCGGCGGACGCGGTGATGGTGTACGCGACCTACCGGGCGTTCGACGACCCGGCGGCCGGGCAGTCGGTGCTGAAGTACGGGATGTTCCTCGCGGCGGCGGCGTTCGTCGTCGGGCGCGTGGCCGCCCTCGTCTGATACGGTTTCCTGGCCGTCACGTCAGCACCGACCGCCCGACGGCCGGCGGTCGGGGCGGGAACCAGGGACAGGAAACTGTACGAGCGGCCGGCACACACCCTTTTGCCGGTGGGCCTCCTCTCGCGAGGCATGACGCTCGATTCGGTGCTGCGCGACGCGCTCGCCCAGGACGTGATCGCCGTCGTCGGCTGCTCTGGGACGGCCGGCAAGGACGCTCACGAGGTCCCGAAGTACCTCGTCCGGCACGGCTACGAGGTGATCCCGGTCAACCCCGTCCGCGACGAGGTGCTCGACCGGCCGGCCTACGACTCGCTGGCCGAGGTCGAGGCGGACGTCGACGTGGTGAACGTCTTCCGACCCAGCGACGAGGTGGCGGGCATCGTCGACCAGGCCGTCGACCGCGACGACGTGTCGTTCCTCTGGACGCAACTCGACGTGCGCGACGACGAGGCCGCGGCCCGGGCCGAGGACGCCGGGATCGACGTCGTCCAGGACCGGTGCATCAAAGTCGAGCACCGGCGACTCCAGTAGCCCGCGCGGCTCACTCGAAGGTCTCGTCGGTCTCGCCGTCGGCCTCGTCGCCGTCGGTCGGCGTGTCCATCTCGGGCGCCTCGGGCCCGTCCGACGGGGAGTCGCCGGCCGTCTGGTCGCCGGCCGTCTGGTCGCCGGCCGTCTCGGCCTCGCCGATGGCCGATCCGGTGAGCACCTGCTCGATGTCGACGCCCTGCTGGTCCGCGAGCGCCGTCAGCAGCGCCCGCTGGTCGTCGAGCTCGCGCTCGATGCGCTCGACCCGGTCGTTCGTGTCCTCGACGCGCTCGCGGACCGCCTGGAGCTGCTGTCTGAGGTCGTCGAGTCGCTTGTACACCTTCTCCGCCATGTCGACGGCCTGCTGGAGCTTCTTGGTCGCGCCACCGAATGCCATGTGCCGTCGTTTCGACCGGAACCACCTGTGTGTTCCGCTCCGGAAGCGGTCGCTCGGAGCTCCCGACGCCCCACGCCCGCTCGCCTCCCGACCGCGTACGGCGCCGGGCGGCGGCCGCCGTGGCGCCGTGCGCGGGGCGGACGTCGCGTCGACGGCGCCCGTAACGTCGGCGTTAAGACCTCGCCGGTCACAGCCCGTGACATGGAGGCCCGGAAGCTGGCCCCGACGGTCGGTATCGTCGGCTGTCTGCTGGTGCTCGCGCTGCTCGCGTTCCCCTACCTCGTCGTCGCTCCGCCGTCGGCGGTCACGACCTACTACGGCTCGGGCGCCGTCACGCCGTTCGCGGCCGGCCTGCTCGCGGTCGTCGGCGTCGTCGTCTTCGCCGCGGGCCGTCAGGAGCGCTCCGACCCGGCGCTCACGGCCGGTGCGGCGCTCGTGTTCGGCGGTTTCGTCGCGGTCATCGCGGTGCTGTGGGCGCTGACGGTGCCCCGGAGCGTCGTCACGCAGCTCTCGACCAGCACGCTCGTCGAGTACCACCGATTCGTGCTCGCGTTCTGCTCGCTCGCGATCCCGGCGAGCGCCGCGGCGTACGCGCGGGCGCTCCGGCTGTTCTGACGCACCTGCGACCGTGCCGCGTCGTCGCCTGGCGATTTTTCGGCATTCGTTCGAAAAACCCTTAAGTCGGAGCCGGGTACGGTAAGCTGGACTAGACCGGGCAGTTTGGCCCTGCCTGTCACCCGCAGTATCGGTCATCAGCGGGGGTCGAAACTCGGGGACGTCCGGACCGACCGGCGCGGACCCCGCGAGCCAACGTCGAAGCCTCGTCCCGCGAGGGCAGCGGTCCACGATCTCCCGCCTGCAGGGGCGGCAGGTCGCGGTTAACCGGTGGCACTCCGCCAGGCACGGAAGTGAGCAGCGGACCACCGGACAGCTGTCGCCCGCGGGGGTGCGGGGTGGAGAAGGCGAGCGGGACTACCCGCGACGGAACGCCCGGGCAACCTCGCCCGTCCGCATTCATACCGACCGTCGACCGCGCAGTGGCGACGCTCGCGCGTCAGTCGTCGCCGGCCGCCTCGGCCTGCTCGACGCCGACGTTGGCGATCTCCAGGTCGCCGTCCAGGGTGCGGGTCGGGTAGGGGATGTCGATCCCCTCCTCGTCGAACCGCTCCTTGACGGCGGTGACGTACTCGCCGCGAATCTTCACGAAGTCGGCCCGCGAGGGGTCGGCGATCCAGAACCGGGACTGGAGCCCGACCGCGGAGTCGCCGAGCTCGGTCAGCCGCACCGACGGGCCGGGGTCGTCGAGGATGCCCTCGTGTGCCTCGGCCTCCTCGACGATGATCTCCGTCGCCCGCTCGATGTCGTCGCCGTAGCCGATGCCGAACAGGAACTGCAGGCGGAGCCGGTCCTTGGCGACCGGGTTCTTGACGACGCCGTCGGTCAGCGTGGCGTTGGGGACCGTGAGCAGTTCGTTGTCGAACGTCCGGACGCGGGTGACGCGGAAGCTGATGTCCTCGACGATGCCGGCGTAGCCGTCCCACTCGATCCAGTCGCCGACGCGGAACGGCCTGTCCGTGTAGATGAACACGCCCGCCACGAAGTTCTTGATGACGTCCTGCATCGCGAAGCCGATTGCCAGCGTCGCGGCCGCCGCGATGGTGGCCAGCGACGTGAGGAAGTTCCCGTAGTGGGCCATGCCGAACGCGACCGAGACGGCGACGAACACGACGACGACCATCGTGATCCGGCGCAACGGCTGCCGGACGTGCTCGTCGAGACCGCGGCGCTTCATCACCCGGTTGGCCAGCGGCACGACCAGCGCCCGCCCGATGACGTACAGCGCGACGAAGACGACCACGAAGGTGACGGCCGAGCCCAGCGCGTCCGCGAACGGGAGGCCGGCCTGCCGCAGGAGGTCGCCGACGAAGCCGCCGCCGGCCGACCCGGTCGGCGTGGGCGTCGCCTGCAGTGGGAGCGGGGCCAGACTCATCGTACGAACACTGCGGTGTGGCCTCGGGTCCGGAACACCTCGGCGCCGGTTCGCTCGGCGAGGTCCGTCGCGAGTTCCTCGGTCGTCGTCCCGCCCCGGGCCGCCCGCAGGAACTTCGCTTTCACCATGTCGCGGTCGGCGAGCTGGTCGGACAGCTCGTCGACTACTGGGTCGAGTCCGCCTTTCCCGACCCACACCGTGACGTCGAGTTCGTGTGCCCGCCGTCGCCGCTCCTCGGTACTCATGGCGAGAGTGTCCGGCCGCCAGCCGCTTCAAACTTTACTCATAGGGGTACCGGGCCTGCGTCCCGCAGTCGCAGGTGATCACCACGTGGCCGTCCCGGAGGCGGACGCGCGCGTTCTTCCCCGGTCGGAGGTAAGCGTCGCAGGCGTCGCAGGTGAACCGCTTGAACCGCCGAGGCAGCGGCTCGCGGTTCCGCTCTGCGACCCGCCGCGCCCGCCGGACGTACGAGCGTGCCCGCTCGTCGTCGCAGTCGGCCGCCGCCGCCCGCGCGAGTTCGCGCAACCGCTCGATCCGCTCCGCCGACAGCGACATGCGCCCGGATCGGGCGGTGAGAGAGAAAGGCGTTGCTATCCGGCGACCGCGCTACATCTGGCAGCCGGTCTCCTCGCACGGCCGGTTGTTCGTGCCGAGTTCGTGTTGCTTCGTGATCTTCGGCACCGGCACCCCGAGGTCGTCGTCCATGACGAACACCGAGGACCACATCCGCTGGGCGGCCTGGTGGTCGCACTCGCGGTACTTCATCGGCCCCTTGGGCGACTCCCACTTGAACCCCTCCAGCTTGGAGACGAGGTCGTCGCTGTTCGTCGTGCCGGCCTCGGTGGCGGCGATGGCGAACGACTGGAGGCAGGCGTACCCGCCGTGGGCGAACGTCGTCGGGAGCCGGTCGGTCGCTGCCTGGAAGTCCGCGACGAACGTCTCGTTCTGGTCGTTGCCCGTCTGCTCCCGGCGGAGGACGTGGGTGTACCGGGCGCCGCCGATGATCCCGACTGCTGCCTCGCCGGCCCCGCGAGCCAGGGTGTGCGTGTTCGACGAGACCACGTCCATCTCGTCCTGGACGCCGAACGAGGCCATCTGCTTGATGCAGTTGATGATGTCCGCCCCGGTCAGGCGGACCACCACGAAGTCGGCGTCGGTCGAGGTCACCCGCTGGATGTGGGAGCTGAAGTCGGTCGACCCGAGCTTCGGCCAGGTCTGTGCGACCACCTCGGAGTCGGGGTTGATCTGCTTCGCGTTCTCGACGAACGCCCCGACGCTCTCGTGCCCCCACGAGTAGTCCGCCCCGATGGTGGCGTACCGGTTGCCGACGTTCGCCATCGCGTACTCGGCGACCGGCTTCATGTTCATGTACGAGTGGGCGGTCGCCCGGAACGTGTAGTTCCCACAGTCCTTCCCGGTCCAGCGCTCGGCCGTCGAGATCGGGTGCAGGTGGAGGACCCCCTCCTGGTTCGCGTGCTGCTGGACGCCGCTGGCGACCGACGAGGAGACCGGCCCGACGAGCACGTCGACGTTCTCCTTGTCCGTGAGCTCGCGCGCCCGCCGGATCCCGGTCTGCGGATCGAGTTTCGTGTCCTTGACCAGCAGTTCGACGTCGACGTCCTGGTCGCCCCAGACGCCCTCGTCGAGGTGGGTCTTGGCGGTCTTGATGCCGTCCCGGAGGTCGACGCCCAGCCCCGAGTAGGGCCCGCTCAGGGACGCGAGGACGCCGACCTTCGCGCTGAGCGACCCGCTGCCCGGCGTCGACGTCTCGCCCGTCGTCCCGCTGGTCGGCGTCGGGGTCCCCCCACCGCCCCCGCCCTCGCCGCCGTTCCCGCCGTCGTTCTGCGTACACCCGGCCAGCCCGACGACGCTGCCCGCACCGACGTACTTCAGGACCCGCCGTCTCGATGTTCGATCACGGTTTTTCATGAGCCGTGTTGTCGGTCCACACCCAACGCCGCCATAAGTGTTTGCACCGGCGCGTCGATCGTTGTGCGCGGCTGACACCGACCGGTCGGCGCGATCGTGCTCGTCAGGTGTCGGTTCCGCCGCGGTCGTGGCCGGACCAGTCCGCTGACGAACAATTGACGGTCGGGTGACGCGTGTGCCGGCGCCAGATCGAGGCCGCGCCCGGTCGCGGGCGGGTCGGCAGCGTTTTCACCTCCACCCGTCTCGCCTGTGTCGTGCGCGTCCTGAACTACCTCGAACTGGCGGGTCGACTCGACCGCTCGGGCATCGGCACGTCCGTCGACCACCAGCGGACGGCGCTCGCCGACACCGACGTCGAGGTGGTCACGACGCCCTGGCGCGGCGAGTCGCCCGGGTCGGCCGCGCTCCGGGGCCTGCTCGGCGAGCGCGCCGTCGAACCGTTCGACCTGGCTCACTGCAACATGATCGGTCCGGGGTCGGTCGCCGTCGCGCGGTGCGCGCGGCGGCGGGACCGGCCGCTCGTCCTCCACGCCCACGTCACGGCCGAGGACTTCGCCGAGAGCTTCCGCGGGTCGACCTACGCCGCCCGGCCGCTGCGGCGCTACCTCCGGTGGTTCTACTCGCAGGCCGACCTCGTGCTCTGCCCGAGCCAGTACACCGAGCGCGTGCTCGCCTCGTACCCGGTCGACGCGCCGGTGCGGCCCATCACGAACGGCGTGGACGTGGACGCGCTGGCGGGCGTCGACGACCCCGACCGCCGCGCCCGCGCCCGCGACCGGTGGGACCTCGACGGGATGGTGGTGTTCGCCGTCGGCAACGTCTTCGAGCGCAAGGGGCTCACCACGTTCTGCGAGCTGGCCCAGGAGACCGACCACGCGTTCGCGTGGTTCGGCCCCTACGACAGCGGCCCCCACGCCTCCGAGGCCGTGCGGCGCTGGACGGGGGACCCGCCCCCGAACGTTACCTTCACCGGCTGGATCGACGACATCCGCGACGCCTACGCGGCCGGCGACGCCTACCTCTTCCCGACCAAGAACGAGAACCAGGGCATCGCCGTGCTGGAGGCGATGGCCAGCGGCAAGGCCGTCGTCCTCCGGGACATCCCGGTCTTCGAGGAGTTCTACACCGACGGCGAGGACTGCCTGAAGTGCGAGACGTTCGCGGAGTTCCGGGCCGCGCTCGACCGGCTCCACGGCGACCCGGCGCTGCGCGAGCGCCTGGGCGCGAACGCCCGCGAGACCGCGCGCGAGCACGACCTCGACCGGGTCGCCGAGGAACTCCGCGACGCCTACGCGTCGGTCGCGCCGTGACGGCGCCGAACCCACAACGGCTTAGAGGCGCGTGGGCAAACGGGGGGACATGCTCCCGACCGTCGCCGTGTTCACGGACACCTACCTCCCGACGGTCAACGGTGTCTCCTACACCATCCAGACCTGGCGAGACCGGTGGGTCCGCCGGGGCGGTCGGATGCACGTCGTCCACCCGGGCGTGGACGGGTACGATCCCGAACGCGACGAACACCCGGTCCGGAGCGTCGAGTTCCCCTTCTACGAGGGGTTCCACGTCGGCCTGCCGTCGATCCCGCCCGACGTGGGCGCCGCCGACGTCGTCCACGCCCACACGCCGTTCCTGCTCGGGTTGAGCGGCCTCCGGTTCGCCCGCCAGGCCGACCTCCCGCTGCTGGCGTCCTACCACACGCCCACGGCCGAGTACGCCGACTACCTCGCGAACGGCCCGGTGGCCACGGGCATCGAGCGGGCGGCGCTGACCTACGAACGGTGGTTCCTCGACCGGACCGACGGCGTGGTCGTCCCCAGCGATCCGGCGCGGGCGCACCTCGCGAACGTGGGCGTCGACGTGCCCGTCTACGTGGTCCCGAACGGCGTCGACGTCGAGCGGTTCGCCCCCACGGACCCCGCCGCGTTCCGCGCGCGCCACGACCTGCCGGACGGGCCGCTCGTGGGCTACACCGGCCGCCACGGGTACGAGAAACGCCTCGTCGACGTCGTCGAGGCGGCCGCCAGGGTCGAGGAGGCGACGTTCGTGTTCGGCGGCGACGGTCCGGCCCGCGCGGACCTGGAGCGCCGCGCCGACGACCTCGGCGTCGACGTCCGCTTTCTCGGCTTCCTCGACCGGGAAGAGCTGCCGGCGTTCTACTCGGCGCTCGACGTGTTCGCCTTCCCCAGCCCCGTCGAGACGCAGGGGCTGGTCGCCCTGGAGGCCAACGCCTGCGGGACGCCGGTCGTGGGCGCGGACAGCGGCGCGCTCGCCGAGACCATCGACCACGGCGAGACTGGCTACCACTACCCGACCGGCGACCCCGAGGCGTTCGCGGCCGCCATCCGGCGGGCGCTCTCGAACCGCGAGACGCTCCGGGCGCGGTGTCTGGACCGGCGCGACGCCATGAGCGTCGACCACGCCGTCGACCGCATCGCCACCGTCTACGAAGACGTTCGGTAGCCTTTTCCGACGCCACTCCGAACCCCCTGCCATGAGCGACGACGAAGAGCGAGACGTCGAGGACGCCACCGAGAGCCAGGAGGCACCCGAGGAGGGCGAGGAGAAGTCCTTCCGCGAGCGAGTCGAGGAGATTCGCCAGCAGCGCGCCGAGGAAGGCGAGGAGGGCGAACAGTCCCGCGAGGAGCGCCTCGAAGAGATGTTCGGCGGTGGCGGCGGCCCCGGCGAGGGCGGCATGGGCGGCAGCCCCTTCGCCCAGATGATGGGCGGCATGATGGGCGGCGGCATGGGCGGTGGCATGGGCGGCGGCCCCGGCGGCATGGGCGGCATGGGTGGCGGCCCCGGCGGGCAGATGGGCGGCGGCCCCGGCGGGCAGATGGGCGGCGGCCCCGGCGGACAGGAGGAGAGCCAGGACAACGAGGAACTCGTCCGCGAGGTCCGGAAGGTCCGCGACGAACTCCACGACATCCGTCGCGAACTCGAACACATCGGCGAAGCGCTCCACGACCTCGACTGACGGCGTCGCCCCGCCGCTCGCCGCTCCCGCCCAGCGACGCAGTTGTCGTCAGTTCTTTACGCTCGGGTGATACGATCGGCCGCACCTGCCACAGACTATATTGCCCACCCCCCGGTTGCTCTGGGCAGAGATGGATCTCCGGTCGCTCCGTCCCGGGAGCAGGTTGCAGGTAGCCGTCGTCGTGGTGGTCGTCCTCGTGGCGAGCGTCGGCGGCGCGTGGGCGTTCGGTGCCGTCGGCGCGCCCAGCGTGGCGGGCGTCGAGAACCGGTTCGGCCCGGTCGACCAGCAGTCGACCGTCGTCGAGACCGACCTGGTGGTCCACAACCCCAACCCGGTCGGCGTCTCGCTGAGCGACACGACGGTCAACTACACCGTCTCGATGAACGACGTCGCGATCGCGGCCGGGTCGAAGGAGGGCCTGTCCGTGGGCACGGGGAACACGACGCTGAACTTCTCGACGCGGATGCGCAACGGGAAGATCCCGGCGTGGTGGGTGACCCACGTCCGCAACGACGAGCAGACGACGGTCCGCATCGACGCCCGCGCCCGGAGCGGGCTCCTCGGCGGGCGCACGGTCCCGTTCGAGCAGACCAAACACGTCCAGACGGACATCATCGGCCAGTTCAACTCCAACGAGACCCGGCCCGTCGAGTCCGACTCGCTCCCGCCCACCGTCTCGAACCCCGTCCTCTACGTCAACGCGACCCGGGCACGCTGGGGGAACGTCACGGCCGACGAGACCCCCATCCCCATGACGTTCGTGATGTACAACCCCCACGCCCAGCCCTACACCATCACCGAGGTGGGATACGAGATCACGATGAACGGCGTCGACGTGGGCGCCGGCTCGACCGAGGAGGGGTACGCCACCGTCATCCCGCCGAAGGGACGGAAGGCCATCGACACCCGGACCGTCATCCGGAACGGGAAACTGGACGACTGGTGGGTCACGCACCTCCAGAACGACCAGGTGACGCACCTCCGGATCGACTTCTACGCGACGGTCGAACTCCCGACGGGGTCGAAGCTCCGGATTCCGCTCGACCGCCTGACCTACGAGAAGCGCATCGAGACGGACATCTTCGGGAACAAGAACGAGTCGGCGGGCGGGGCGGGCGGGACGTCCACGCCGACCGCCCACGGCGCGACGCCGGCCACGACGGCGGCGCCGACGTCGACGCAGACGGCCACGACCGCACCGACGCCGACCGGGACGCCCACGCCGACCGACTCGGGCGGCGTCCTCGGCGGGGGCGACGCGACCGACGCGGGGACTGCAACCGGAACTGCCACCCGGTCGCCCGCTCCGACGTCGACGGCGACCGCGACGGACGGCGGCATCCTCGGGTCGCTGTAGAGCCTGTCTGAAAAACATCGCCAGACGGCGTGGTTGAGAGCTAGCTAGATTG
>JBDGSV010000034.1:0-10125 GCA_042217375.1 Haloarculaceae archaeon
AGGCCCGCGAGGTGTTCTTCCTCGGGAAGACCTACGACGCCGAGGAGGCCGCCGACATGGGGATGGTCAACGAGGCCGTCCCCCACGAGGACCTGGAGGACGTCGCCCTGGAGTGGGGCGAGACGATCAACTCGAAGTCGCCCATGGCCGTCCGGATGCTCAAGTACGCGTTCAACATGGCCGACGACGGCCTGGTCGGCCAGCAGGTGTTCGCGGGCGAGGCCACCCGACTCGGGTACATGACCGACGAGGCCCGCGAGGGCCGCGAGGCGTTCAACGAGGGTCGCGATCCGGACTTCTCGCAGTACCACTGGTACTACTGAGCGGCCTCGCGGGGGCCGCGCACGTCGCCCCGGTAGACGACGCCGCGCTCGCCGTCCACGGTGACGACGGCGCCGTCCGGGAGGTCGAGCACGGCGCCGCTGACCATGGGCACGCCGAGTTCGCGGGCGATTATCGCCGGGTAGCCGGTCATGCCGGTTTCGGCCGCGACGACCGCGCCGATCCGACCGAGGTCGCCCTCGAAGGTGGCGTCGAACCCGGTCGGGAGCGCGAGGACCGCGCCCTCGGGCACGCCGTCGGCGTCGACCTCGTCCCCGGCGTCGACGTGGGCGACGGGACCGCTGGCCTGGCCGGCGACGACGGCCTGGCCGGTGGCGACCGTCTCGGCCGCGACGTGGACCTTGAGCGTGTTCGTCGTGTCCGCCCCCGTGACCGACATCATGCCCGAGAGGACGACCACGGTGTCGCCGCTCGCCGCGACGCCCTCGTCGAGGGCGGCGTCGGCGGTCGTCTCGACGAGTCGGCCGGCCTCGTCGGCGCGCTCGACCCGGACCGGGCGGACGCCCCAGGAGAGCGCGAGCCGTCGTCGGACCTCGTCGTCGGGCGTCGCGGCGACGATGGGGACCGGCGGTCGGTACTTCGCGACCTTCCGCGCGGTGTAGCCCGACTCGGTCGCGGTCGCGACGGCGGCGGCGTCGAGGTCGGCCGCGAGCGTCCGCGCCGCGCGCGCCAGGGCGTCCGCGTGGGTCGCGCCGGCCGCCGGGAGCCGGTCCTCGCGGAGTTCGGCGTACTCGTCGCTGGTCTCCGTGACGCCGACGATCCGGTCCATCGCCTCGACGACGCGCACCGGGTGGTCGCCGACCGCCGTCTCCGCGGAGAGCATCACCGCGTCGGCGCCGTCGAGGACGGCGTTGGCCACGTCCGTCGCCTCCGCGCGCGTCGGCCGCCGCGCGTGGACCATCGAGTCCAGCATCTCCGTCGCGACGATGACCGGCACGCCCGCGGTCTGGCACCGGCGGACGATCCGCTTCTGGATGAGCGGCACCTCCTCCATCGGGTACTCGACGCCGAGGTCGCCGCGTGCGACCATCACCCCGTAGGCGGTCTCGACGATGCTCTCGATCTGCTCGGCCGCACCCCGGCGCTCGACCTTCGCGATCACCGGCTGGTCGCCGCCCGCCGCCTCCACCGCGCCCCGGACCGCCAGCACGTCCTCGCCGTCGCGGACGAACGACGCCGCCACGAAGTCGGCGCCCGCGTCGACCGCGAGCGCGACCTCCTCGCGGTCCCGGTCGGTGACCGCGTCGAGGTCGAGCGTCACGCCCGGGACGTTCACCCCCTTCCGGCTCCCGAGGTCGCCGCCGCTCTCGACGCGGGCACTGACCGCGTCGTCCTCGACGGTCGTCACGGACAGTTCGATCCGGCCGTCGTCGAGCAGGACCCGGTCGCCCGGGGCCGCGCCAGTCAGCGGAACCGTCAGCCCGACCGTCTCGGGCGTCGCGTCCGCCCCTTCGACCAGCCGGACCGTGCTCCCGGTTTCGAGGTGGACCGCGTCCTCGACGGCCGCCGTCCGGATCTCCGGCCCCTGCAGGTCGACCATCGTCGCGATCGGGTGGTCGCGGTCCCGGTCGACCGTCTGGACGAGATCGAGCAGGTCCCGCCGGGCCGCGCGCGAGCCGTGGCTGGCGTTCAGCCGGGCGACGCGCATCCCGGCGTCCGCCAGCGCTGCGACGGTCTCGCGGTCGTCCGACGCCGGCCCGAGCGTGCAGACGACCTTCGCGTTCGTCGGGGTCACGGGTGGACGTCGGGCGGCCGCGACAAAAAGAGCGCCGCCGGGCGAACCGTTATTACCGCGAGTGTGTTTCACACAGCAGCAGATGACAGAGATACTGGGCGCGGACGGCCGCGTGGTCGTCCTCGCCCTGGCGCGGTTGACCGAGCCGATGGGCAACTCCGCGCTCGTCGTCGCGCTCCCGCTGTACATCGCGAGCGGCGGCCTCGCGGGCGACGCGTTCGGGCTGCCCCTGGCGGTGTTCACCGGCGCCGTCCTCTCGGCGACGGGACTGCCCAGTAGCTTCGGCCAGCCCCTCACCGGCCGCGTCTCGGACTGGCTCGGCCGGCGGACGCCGTTCGTCTTCGGCGGCCTCGGCGTCCGGACGGCCGCCCTGGTGGGCTATCTCTTCGCGCCGACCCACGCCGTGCTGGCGCTGCTCCGGCTCCTCCAGGGCGCCGGGAGCGCGTTCACCGTGCCCGCCGCGCTCGCGCTCATCAGCGAGTACTCGGCGACGACGAACCGCGGCGGATCGATGGGCATCTACACCGCCTTCCAGCTCGCGGGGTCGCTGGTCGGCATCTTCGCGGCGGGGCTCCTCCTGAGCGCGCCGACCTACGACCTGCCGCTCCTGGGGGCAGTCGGTCGGTTCCCGCTCGTGCTCGGCGTCGCTGCGGCCGGGGCGGCGCTCTCGACGGCGCTCGTCGGCCTGTTCGTCGCCGATCCCGAGTCGACCTAGCCGCTGGACCGGCGGGGGTTCCTCGTGGCCGTCCGCGTGGCCGACGACGTGCGCCTGCTGGACCCCGTCTTCGTCCTCGGGTTCGCGGCGCTCCTGTTCGGTGTCAACATCACGATGATCGAGACCCTCCAGCCGTTGCTGAACGACCGGTTCGCCCAGGGCTCGCTCATGTTCTCGCTGCAGTACGGCGGGCTCATCCTGGCGCTGGTCCTGTTCGCCTCGCCGTTCGGCACGCTCGGCGACCGCCTCGGCCGCCGGCCGTTCGTCGTCGTCGCGTGGCTCGTCCTCGTGCCCGCGACGTTCGTCCAGGGGTTCGTCGTCACCTCGGCGGGGATGTTGCTCACGCGGCTGCTCCAGGGGCTCGCCTCCGCCATGGCCTTCGCGCCCGCCGTGGCGCTGGTGGGCGACGTCGCAGAACGAGACGGCCGGGGCGCCGGAACCCAGCTCGCGGTGTTCTCGATGCTGCTCGGGGTCGGCCTCGCGACCGGCCCGCTCTACTCCGGCTTTCTCGTCCAGTTCGGCTATCCCGTCCCGTTCGTGACCGCCGCCGTCCTCGCCACGGTCGCCGGCGTGCTCGTCTACACGCAGGTGCCCGAGACCCACGAGGCCATCGTCGACGGCCGGATGGACGACCTCTGGACGCGGCTGCGCCGCCGGGTCCGGACCGGTGCCGTCGCGGCCGGACGACGCGAGTAGCGCGACCGCGAGCCGTCCCTCACAGGTTAGGCGCGAGTTTTATCCACGCTCCCCGTGCAGACGGTGCCATGCTGCCATGCCCCGACGCCCCGTCACTCCCGGCCCGCGCGCCCGGCGCCACCGGCGAGCATCCGGCCGCTGGCCAGCCATGAGCGGCGGCCGCGACGTCGAGTACGATCCGACGACAGACGCGTACCGCGTGGTCTCCGACCCGGCCCGCGACGGCGCGGTCGGGACCGACGTGGCGTTCGCCGTCGCGGCGGTCGAGGACGTCGACCCGACCGACCTCCCGCCGCTCGGGGAGACGCTCGACCCGTCCGCCCTCGACGACCTGGTCCGGTCGCTGCCGGCCGGCGGGTCGGTCCAGTTCACCTACGCCGGCCACCTGGTCACCGTCCGGTCCGGGGGCGGGATCGTCGTCGAGCGCGTCGACTGACCGACCGGCCCCCGCGACGCCGGGCGCGGGCGGCCGTCACGCGAACGCCTATGTGGCCTGGCGTGCCAGCCCGTGGCATGACGACACCGACGTTCTCCGACGCGCGCCCGCGCCTGGGCGAGTCCGTCGCGGACCTCGAGACGCCCGTGGTGGTCGCCGACCTCGACGTCGTCGAGCGCAACCTCCACCGGTACGCCGACCTCGCCGACGACGACGGGGTCGACCTGCGCGTCCACACGAAGGCGCACAAGATCCCAGAACTCGCGCGCTGGCAGCAGCGCGTCCGGCCGGACGGCGTGCTCTGTCAGAAACTCGGGGAGGCCGAGGTGATGGTCCGGGACGGCGTCGAGGACGTCCTGCTCGTCTGTCCGGTGGTCACCGAGCGGAAGCTCGCGCGGGCGCTCTGGGTCGCAGACCACTGCGAGCGGTTCGCCATGATGGTCGACGGCCCGGCCAACGTCGACCCGCTGAACCGGGCGGCCGGCGAGCGCGGACAGACCGTCGACGTCGTGATGGAGGTCGACGCCGGCCTCCACCGGATGGGCGTCCAGCCCGGCGAGGAGGCGGTCGCGTTCGGCGAGCACGTCGCCTCGCTGGAGCACGTCTCGCTCCGGGGCATCCTGGGCCACGACGCGCACCTCCCGTTCGTGGCGGACGACGAGGCCCACCTCGCCGAGCTGTGCGCCGACACCGCCGAGACCCTGGGCGAGACGGCCGACCGGCTGGAAGCCGCGGTCGGCGCCGCCGACCTCTCGGTGACGACGGGAGCGTCCGCCACGGCGCCGTACATGGCCGCCCAGCCGGCCGTGACGGAACTCGACCCCGGCCGGTACGTGTTCAACGACGTCGACACCCTGCGCCGGGCGCCCCACGTCGAGCGGGCCGACTGCGCGCTCACCGTGCTCACGACGGTCATCGCGAAGCCGACCGCCGACCGCGCGATCTGTGACGCCGGGTCGAAGACCATCTCCTACAACACGGACGCGCCGGACCCGGTGCCGGTCGGCCGCGACGACGTCGCCTTCCCGCGCCGGTCCTCGGAACACGGCCACCTCGACGTCTCCGACGCGCCGGACGTGTCCGTCGGCGACCGCCTGGAGTTCGTCGTCCCGAACGCCTACGGCCCCATCAACATCCACGACGTCGTCCCGGCCGTCCGCGACGGCGAGGTCCGGGAGCTCTGGACCGTCGAGGCGCGCGGGAAGGACAAGTGAGACCTCACCCGTCCTGCCGGGCCGGGTGCCCGGCGCCGGCCCGCGACCGGGTGGTGACGAGGATGCCGGCCAGGACCACGCCGCCGCCGAGGACCGTCCACCAGCCGGGCACCTCGCCCAGGAGCACGAGCGCGAGGATCGTGCTCCCGACCGGTTCGCCGAGCAGCGAGACGCTGACCACGCTCGACTCGACGTGTGCGAGCGCCCAGTTGACGGCGGTGTGGCCCAGGACGCCGGGCCCGACGGCCATCGCGAGAAAGAGGAGCCACTCGCGGGGCCGGTAGCCGACGAGCGGCCGCCCCCGCGCCACCGCGACGCCGAGCAGGGCCAGCGCACAGACCGTGTAGACCACCGTCACGTACGGGACGAGCGGAACGCGCTGCCGGAGCGACCGCCCGGCGAGGACGTAGCAGGCGGCCATCACGGCGCCGGCGACCGCGAGGGCGTCGCCCAGCAGCGGGCGGCTCCCCGCCAGCGCCGCGCCCCCGACGAGGTCGGCGGCCGACATCACGACCATCCCGGCGAGCGCGACCGCCACGCCGAGCGCCGTCCGGGTCGAGATCCGTTCGTCCAGCAGGAGCGCGGCGCCGACGGCGACGAACAGGGGCTGGGCCTGGACCAGCGTCACCGAGGCGGCGACGGAGGTGTAGCGCAGGCTCTCGAACCAGGTGGCGAAGTGGGCGGCGAGCGCCACCCCGGCGACGGCGGCGAACGCGACGTCGCGCCGCGAGAGACGGCCGAGCGCGCCGGCGTCCCGGACCGAGAACGGGGCGAGCAGGAGGACGGTGAACGCGACCCGGTAGAACGCCTTCACGACGGCGGGGGCGTGGCTCCACCGGACCAGGATGGCGCTGGTGCTGACGGCGACGACGGCGAGGGCGAGCGCGGCCTTCGGCGGGGTGCGCGCCTCGAGTTCGGCCAGCACGCCCGCGAGTGGGAGCGGCGCGGGTTTATAGGTCGCGGGCGGGGGCGTCCGCCTCCAGGAGTTCGTGGGTGCGGCGGTGGCGATAGCGGAACATCGGCTCCAGGCCGACGCGGGCCAGCGGCGAGAGCGTCTGCCCGACCTCGCCGCCCGGGAGCGCGTACTCGACGCGGTCGCGGACGCGCGTCCAGCCATCGTCCTCGTAGAAGGCGTGGGTGTGGACCCACCGGCGGAACGGCCCGGCCACCATCTCGTCGCGGAACAGGGCGCTCCCCTCCCCCTCGACGCGCTCGACGATCCGCGAGGTCCAGGACTGGCGCGGCCCGACGCCGAACGGCTGGACCGAGAGCGTGACCTCGGACCCCGCCTCGAGCACGTCGGGGTCGCGCTCACCCTCGGGCCCCCGGACGCGCTCGACGCGCATGCACAGCCAGCCGGGGGTCAGCGCCTCCAGCCCCTGGACGCGCGAGTGGAACGCCCAGACCTCGTCGAACGGCGCCGCCACGCGGGTCTCGCGTTCGAAGACAGCCATACCTCACGTACGGACGGACGGCGCAAAACTCCGGCGGTCACTTCAGTCGCTCCTGGAGGAAAGACGGGTGGGCCGCCTCGACGCCCTCGATGGTCAGGACCCGTTCGCGGATCACCTCGCCCACCTCGTCGCCGTCGGAGGCGTGGACCTCGGCCATCAGCATGTGGTCGCCGCTCGACGAGTAGAGCGCCTCGACCTCGTCGAGCGCCTTCAGCGACTCGGTCACGTCGATGTATCGCTCGCTCGCCACGTCCACCCCCACGAGCGCGATGGACTTGCTGGAGAGTTTCTTGGGGTCGAGGTCGGCCGAGTAGCCGACGATGACGCCCTCGGACTCCAGTTTCTTGATGTACTTCCGGACCGTAGGCTTGGAGACGCCGGCCCGGTCGGCGATCTCCGCGTAGGAGGCCTGGGCGTCCTCCTCCAGGACGGCGAGGATACGGTCTTCCGTCGCGTCCGCACTCATGTGGTGTAGTTTTGCGTCCGTGAAAAAATATCTTCCGAACCGAAAAGAATCGTCCGAACCGCCGGCGACGGGTCGCGAGACGGTTACTTGTGGCCGTCCAGCAGGTCGTAGGACCGCTCCCACTCGGCGCCCTCGTCGAAGTATCGCTCGGCCAGCGGATCCTCGGGCATCTCCTCGACGGCGCGCTTCTCCTGCTGGTAGGAGGGGCGGTCCTCGTCGACGAAGTACCGGCCCGTCAGCACCTCGCCCTCGTAGAGGGCCTCCTCGGTCCGGCGCATCATCCGCTGGGCGTCGACCCGGTCGTGGACGTCGAAGTCGTAGTCGTCGGACATCTGGACGTCGACGTAGGGAACGTACTGCTTCGCGTCCTTGTTCCAGGTCGGACACTGGGTCAGGAAGTCCACGTGGGCGAAGCCGTCGTGCTCGATGGCCTCGACGAGGATCTCCTTCGCCTGGTTCGGGTTCACCGCGGCCGTGCGGGCGACGTAGGACGCGCCGGCGTTGAGCGAGAGCGAGAGCGGTCGGATGGGATCTTTCGCCGAGCCGTGGGGCTGGGTCTTGGACTTGTGGCCCTTCGGCGACGTGGGCGAGGTCTGGCCCTTGGTGAGACCGAACACCTCGTTGTTGAACACGATGTAGGTGATGTCGTGGTTCTCGCGAGCGGTGTGGACGAAGTGGTTGCCGCCGATGCCGTAGCCGTCGCCGTCGCCGCCGGCCGCGATCACCTCCAGGCCGGGGTTGGCGAGTTTCGCCGCTCGCGCGATGGGAAGCGACCGGCCGTGGATGGCGTGGAAGCCGTAGCTCTCGAAGTACGAGGAGAGCTTCCCGGAGCAGCCGATGCCGGTCACGAGCAGCGTCTCCTCGGGCGTGCGGCCGACCTCGGGCATGGCCTGCTTCAGCGCCTTCAGGACGCCGAAGTCGCCACAGCCCGGACACCACGTCGGCTGTGGTTCGATCCCCGGGGTGAACTCGTCGGGGTCGATCTCGCGATCCTCACCGATTGCGCTGAACACACTCATGTCAATCACCAGTTGCGGGGACGAATCGCGTGCTCGTCCCGGGCACGTCCTGTCCGCCGTCGATGCTGGTCTGGAACCCCTCGACGATCTCGTGGGGCTCGAAGGGGTTGCCGTTGTACTTCAGGAGGCTGCTCAGCCGGTCGCCGAACCGGCCGAGTTCCTTCTGGGTCAGCCCCCGGAACTGACCGCTCGCGTTCATCTCGACGACCAGGCACTCCTCGACCGACTCCAGGAAGGCCGTCACCTCCGCCGCCGGGTACGGCGCGAGGTCGCTCACGCCCAGCGACTTCACGGCGTGGCCGTCCGCGACCAGCCGGTCGACGGCCTCCTCGACGGCCCCCTGGTTCGACCCGAAGGTCAGGATGCCGTACTCGGCGTCGGCGTCGCCGGGGTCGTACAGCGTCTGGTGGCTCTCGCCGTCGTCGAGGTCCGACCGGACGCTCCGGAGCTTGCGGCGCCGACGGTCCATCTGTTTGACCCGGTTCTCGGGGTCTTCGCTGATGTGGCCCTCGGGCGTGTGCTCGTTCCCGGTCGTCAGGAAGTGCCCGCCCGTCTGGCCCGGGATGGACCGCGGACTGACGCCGTTCTCGGGGTCGTGCTGGTAGCGCTGGAACTTCCCGGACTCGTGGTGGGCCGCCTCGGCCAGTTCCGCCTCGGTGAGCGTCGACCCCAGCGACGGGGCCGGCTCGCGGTCGAAGAACGACTCGTCGACGTTGACCGTCTCGCCCGAGAGCTTCTGGTCGTAGAGGACGATGGCCGGGAGCTGGTACTCGTAGGCGATCCGGAACGCCGCGCGGGTCTGCTCGTAGGCCTCCTCGACCGTCCCGGGTGCGAACACGACGCGGCAGGAGTCGCCCTGGCTCGTGTAGAGGACGTGTTCGAGGTCGCCCTGTTCGGGCTTGGTCGGCATCCCGGTCGAGGGACCGGCGCGCATCGCCTCCACGAGCACGACCGGCGTCTCCGTCATCTCGGCCAGCCCGAGCGGCTCGCTCATCAGCGCGAACCCACCGCCGGAGGAGCCCGACATGGCCTTCGCCCCGGCGTGGGAGGCCCCGATCGCGAGCGAGGCGGCGGCGATCTCGTCTTCGACCTGCTCTGCGATCCCCCCGAACTCCGGGAGGTTCTGGGACATGATGGTGAACACGTCCGTCCAAGGAGTCATCGGGTAGCCGGCGATGAACCGGCAGCCGGCGTCGAGCGCGCCGTAGGCGATGGCGTTGCTCCCCGAGACGAGCACCTGGTCCTCGTCGTGGGTCGCCTCCGGGAGCCGGAAGTCGTGGGTGAACTCGTAGTCGTCCTGGACGCTCTGGTGGGCGCTCTCCAGGATCTCGAGGTTGGCCTCCAGGACCTCGCCGGACATGGCGTCCCGCATCAGGTCCTCGATGAGGCCGACGTCCAGCCCGACCAGGGCTGCGGTCGCGCCGACCCCGGCGGTGTTGCGCATCACCTCGCGGCCGTGCTCGCGCGCCAGCCCCCGGAGGTCGAGCGGGTAGACGTGCCAGTCGTTCTCCTCGACGCGTTCCTCGAAGTCCTCGATCTCGGAGACGTCGATGAGCCCCTCGTCGTAGACGATGATCCCGCCCTCGCGGAGGTCGTCGAGGTTCTCCGTGAGGGGCTTGAGTTCCTCGTTGCCGTAGTAGGCGGTGTCGGTCGCCTGGGTGCGGGCGAAGGAGTCGCCCAGCGCCAGCAGGAAGTTGTAGCCGTCCCCGCGCGACCTGACTGGCTCGTCCCGGGCGCGGATCTCGACGTAGGTGTGGCCGCCGCGGATCCGAGAGGGGTAGTGGCGGTGCGTGAACACCGACAGCCCGGACCGCATCAGCGCCTTCGCGAAGTTCTGGCTGGTCGAGTCGATGCCGTCCCCCGACCCACCAGCGATTCGCCAATCCAGTTCGTGTTCCGTCATGAGTAATCTCGCCCGGACGGGCGTCGTCGTGTGATTCGGAGCGTGCGGCCAAAAGCCTTTGGCACGGGATAGCACGGATTAATCATGAGGGAGCGCGGCCGTGACAGAACCTGGCAGGAATTCGAAAAAATATCTATCGCTCATG
>JBDGSV010000006.1:0-9893 GCA_042217375.1 Haloarculaceae archaeon
AGGACATCGACGTCCACCGGATGGCCAGCGAGGTCGTCATCGACGAGATCGTCCCGCCCTCCGACCTGCGCGAGGAACTGGCCACCCGCTTCGAGTTCTACGAGACCGTCGAGAAAGACCGCCCCTCGAAGAAGCACGGGACCGTGCTGTAGTTCCGCTCACGCCAGCGTGACGGCCGTGACCGCGCCGTCCGCGGCCGCCCACTCCGCGCGCGAGACGCTGAACCGGTGCAGGTCGACCGGGTCGCCGTCCCAGGCGTCGGCGTGCCGGAGCAGCCCCTCGTACCGCCCGCCGTGGCGGTCGACGTACTTCTCGACCGCGCGCCGGGAGTTCTCGTTCCCCGCCGCGACCTTCACCGCGACGCAGTCGAGGTCGAGCCGCTCGAAGGCGAGCGCCAGCAGCGCGTCGGCGCGCTCGCCGGCGTAGCCCCGCCCCCAGAACTGCGGCCGGAGCCAGATGCCCGGTTCGGCCAGCGACCGGTCCCACTCGACGGTCAGCCCGGTCATGCCGGCGATCTCCCCCGCGCCCGCCTCGCCCTCCGCCGGCCGCACCACGTACTGGGCGCCCGTCCCGTCCGCGCGCTGCTCGGCGGTCCGTTCGAGGAGTTCGAGCGTCTCCTTCGGGTGCGCGTGCGGCTCCCAGGTGACGTACTCGGTCACGGTCTCGGCGTCGTCGCCGGAGCAGATGCGGTAGAACGCGAGGACGTCGACGGCACCGGGTCGCGCGGCCTCCATGACGAGCCGATCCGTCTCGATGCGAGCCGGGAACAGGTCGGACGACACGCGTTCACCGTCGGTCCGGGACGCAAAAAGTCCCGCCCCCGCTCGCACGCCGGACGTCGACGCCGCGGTCGCTACTCGGTCGCCTTCTTCAGCGAGAGCGCCGTGCGGTCGAACTCGCAGACGAGGGGATCCTCGTCGGCCGACTCGTCGACCTTGTAGGTCTCGACGTGCATCTCGACGACGCCGCGTTCGCCGTCGCTGGTCTCGCGCTTGTCGGTCACCGTCGTCCGGGCGTAGATGGTGTCGCCGTGGAAGACGGGCGTCGGGTGCTCGACGTTGTCGTAGGAGAGGTTGGCGACGATGGTGCCGTCGGTGGTGTCGGGGATGGTGAGCCCGACGGCCAGGCTCATCGTGTAGAGCCCGTTCACGAGGCGCTCGCCGAACTGGGTGTCGGCGGCGAACGCCGCGTCCAGGTGGAGCGGCTGCTGGTTCATCGTCATGTCGCAAAACGCCTGGTTGTCGCGTTCGGTGACGGTCCGGCGCTTGTCGTGCTCGATGGTCTGGCCGACCTCGAACTCCTCGTAGTACAAGCCTGCCATGACGGACTCTGTGCCTGGCACCCGGTTTAGTCCTTGTGCAGCGACCGGCCCGTCCGCCGGCCGCCGGCCCGTCGCTCGCCCCCGCCGCGCGGCCGGGCGTCGCGGAGCCGTCTCGCATAGGACTAAGGCCGTCCCGGGACTGGATCGAAGCATGGTACGACGGAGTATGCTGTTCTCGCCGGGCGACCGCCCGGAGTTCATGCGGAAAGCGCCCGACAGCGGCGCCGATTCGGTCATCTTCGACCTGGAGGACGCCGTCGCGCCCGCGCGGAAGGCCGACGCCCGCGAGACGGTTCACGAGGTCCTGACCGACCCGGCGTTCGACCCCGACTGCGAGGTCTGCGTCCGCCTCAACCCGTCGCTGCTCGAGGAGGAACTGTCGGTCCTGCTCGACGGCGACCCCCGGGTGGACACGTTCGTGCTCCCCAAGGTCGAGTCGGCGGCCGACGTCGAGCGCGTCGCGGCCGCGCTGGACGACTACGGCTCGGACTGCGGGCTGGTGACGCTCGCGGAGACGGCGCGCGGCGTCCTCCACGCCGAGGCGGTCGCCGACGCCGACCGCGTGGAGGGCATCATCTTCGGGTCGGAAGACCTCTCGGCCGACGTCGGGGCCACTCCGTCGGCCGACGGCGACGAACTGCTCTACGCCCGCCAGCACGTCGTCCTCGCGACCAGCGCGGCCGACGTGGACGCCATCGACACCGTCTACACCGACATCGAGGACCGCGAGGGCCTCGCGGCCGACACCCGGCGGGGGATCGACCTCGGCTACGACGGGCGCATCGCCATCCACCCCGCGCAGGTACCGGTCATCAACGAGGCGTTCACGCCCGAGCCAGACGAGGTCGAGTGGGCAGAGCGCGTGCTCGCCGCGGCCGAGGAGGCCGAGGCGGCCGAGCGCGGCGTCTTCCGGGTGGACGGAGAGATGATCGACGCGCCGCTCGTCCGGCGCGCCGAGCGCGTCGTCGAGCGCGCGTCGGCGGCGGGCGGCGTCGACGAGTAGCCCGTCGCCCGGTCGCGCGGGCGTGCGTGCCGTACCGACCCCGGTACGTTTATTCAGCGGGTGGGCGAACCACGTCGTATGGCCGGGGAAGTCAATCCGTTCGAGAGCCTGCAGGAGCAGATCGACGACGCGGCGTCACACATGGACGTCGGCGCGGACGTCATCGAGCGGCTGAAACACCCCGAGCGTGTCCTCGAACTGACGCTCTCGGTCGAGATGGACGACGGCTCGATCGAGCTGTTCCGGGCCTTCCGCTCGCAGTTCAACGGCGACCGGGGTCCGTACAAGGGCGGCATCCGCTACCACCCGAACGTCTCCCGGGACGAGGTGAAGGCGCTCTCTGGCTGGATGGTCTACAAGTGCGCGCTCGTCGACATTCCGTACGGCGGCGGGAAGGGCGGCATCGTCGTCGACCCCGCGGACTACAGCGCCGGCGAACTGGAACGTCTCACGCGGTCGTTCGCGAAGGAACTCCGGCCGATCATCGGCGAGGACCGCGACGTTCCCGCGCCCGACGTCAACACCGGCCAGCGGGAGATGAACTGGATCAAGGACACCTACGAGACCCTGGAGAATACCACGGCCCCGGGCGTCATCACCGGGAAGGCCATCGAGAGCGGCGGGAGCGCGGGCCGGGTCGAGGCGACCGGCCGCTCGATCATGCTCGCCGCACGCGAGGTGTTCGACTACCTGGACCGGGACGCCACCGACGCCACGGTCGCCGTCCAGGGGTACGGCAACGCCGGGTCGGTGGCCGCGAAGCTCCTCGAAGACCTCGGTGCGACGGTGGTTGCGGTCAGCGACTCCAGCGGTGCCGTCTACAACCCCGACGGGTTCGACACGCGCGCGGTCAAGGACCACAAGACCGAGACCGGCAGCGTCGTGGACTACGCCGAGGCGACCGAGGAGATGTCGAACCGCGACCTGCTCACGCTCGACGTCGACCTCCTCGTCCCGGCCGCGCTCGAGAACGCGATCGACGCCGACATCGCCACCGACGCCGAAGCCGACGTGATCGTCGAGGGCGCGAACGGCCCGCTGACCCCCGACGCAGACGACGTCTTCCGGGAGCGGGACGTGCACGTCGTCCCGGACATCCTCGCCAACGCCGGCGGCGTGACGGTGAGTTACTTCGAGTGGGTCCAGAACCGCCAGCGCTTCTATTGGTCCGAGGATCGGGTCAACGACGAACTCGAGACGGTCATCGTCGACGCCTTCGATCAGCTCATCGAGACCTACGAGTCCAACGACGTCGACGACCTGCGGACTGCGGCCTACATCCTCGCGCTCCAGCGGGTCGCACGCAGCTACGGCGAGGCCGGCAACTGGCCCTAGAGCGACACCACGATCTCGCCGTCCTCGACGCGGGCGTCGTGTTCGACGAGCCGGTAGCGCTCGCTGTGGAGGCACGCGCCGGTGAGCGCGTCGAACTCCCAGGCGTGCCACGGGCACCGGAGCACGCGCGACTCCTTGACCCACTCCATCTCGTAGCGGCGGCTGTCGGGGTCGAGTCGTGCCTCGGTCGTCCCCGCGAGGTCGCCCTCGCAGACCGGGCCGCCCTGGTGGGCACACCAGTTGGTGTAGGCCAGGTAGTCGCCCTCGATCCGGAAGACGCCGATCTCGCGTCCCTCCAGTTCGACGACCAGGTGCTCGCCGTCGTCGAGTTCGTCGGCGGGGGCCACGCGGTGCTCGCTCATAAGTCCAGCCCGAAGGCCGCCTTCGCGTTCTCCGAGAGGACCGCCCGGCGCTCCGCCGGGGAGAACTCCCGGAGGAAGCGGTCGATCGCCGCGGGGTCGTCGAAGTCGTAGTGGGGGTAGTCGGTCGCGAACAGCAGCGAATCCAGCCCGACGATCTCCAGGATCTGTTTCATGTGGGAGGGGTCGTCGAACTCCTCGACGGGCTGGGTCGAGAAGTAGAACCGGTCGCGGAGGTACTGCTCGGGGCTCTGTTCGAGGTAGGGGACCTCCTGGCGCCACTGGCCGTGTTCGCGGTTCATCCGCCCCATCAGGAAGGGGATCCAGCTCAGGCCGCCCTCCATCATCACGAAGTCGAGGGCCGGGAACTTCTCGGGGACGCCCTGCGAGATGAGGCTGACCGTCGCCTCCTGGATCGCCCACCCGAGCGCGAGGGTGTGCCAGGCGAAGAGGTTCTCCAGGTCCCGGAGGTGGGTGGCCTTCTGGAGGTAGTTCGACGTGTGGAACACCGGCGTGAGGTCGTTGTCCGAGAGCGCCTCGTAGATCGGGTCGTGGCTGGGGTCGCCCGCCGGCTTCTGGTAGTTGGTCCCGTAGTAGACGAACGCGCCCACGATCTGGTCCTCGTCGCCGAGGCGGTCGATCTCCTCGGCCGTCCGGACTGGGTCCTGGAGCGAGATCGTCAGCAGGCCGCGGTAGTCGTCCTCGTGGTCGAGGAACTCCTCGATCAGCACGTCGTTGATGGCGCGCATCTCCTCGACGGCGCGGTCGGTCTTGAACAGCGTGTCCACGAGCCCGATCACGTTGAGGATGGGGCGATCGACGCCGAGGCCCTCCACCAGGTCGGCCCTGACCGTCTCGTGGTCGGGGAGTCCGCGGCCGACGGTGAACGACTTCCGCCCGCCCAGGGGCTTGGGCAGGCCGGGCGAGGGCTTCCGGTACCGGGCCGGCGTCCGGTCCGGGTCGGCGTAGCCGGCCCAGGGCTCGTCCATCCGCTCGGCCACGGCTCGCTGGACGTTCTCGGCGTAGCTGACGTGGACGTCGCAGTCGACCACCTCGACGTCGCCGAACTCGGCCTCCGTCTGTGGTGCGTCGCGTGTCGACATGTGTCACGCGTCGGCGGAGAAGCGAATAAATCTACGCCCGTCCACGGTGTGACCGATGGTCGACGAGGACCGTCCGCCGTGGTGGGAGACCAACGAGGCGATCCGCGACCGGCTCGACCTCCCGGCGTACGAGCCGCCGCGGTTCGCCGACGGCACCTACACCCACGCGGTCGTCCCCGAACTCGAGGCCGAGTGCGACTGCACGATCCGCCTCCTGGGCGTCGACACCACCTACCCCGAGCCGTGGGAACTCCGGGTCGACGGCGAGTACGTCCGCGACGTCGCGCGGCGGCGGGACGCCGACGGCAACACGGTCTACGGGATCACGGCCGCGGCGTTCCGCCAGGCGGTGCGCGAGGCCGCGGACGGGTGACGGACGGCCCGGGACGCCGTTGTCGCGGACTATCTCTGCACGAACGTCTCGAATGTGTCCCATACGTGGCCCGAACGTGCACGCAACGCTTCGAAAAGTGCGACATGTGCTTATCTCGTCGTACGACGACTAGTCTCCCATGGTCAACTGGAAGGCAGTAGCCGCAGCCATCGTCACGTCGTTCGTCCTCGGTCTCCTCGGCGGGCTCGCGCTCCCGTTCACCGGCGCGACCGTCCCGGTCGTCGGTGCCGGGCTGAGCGGTCTCGTCGCGGGCGCCGTCGCGGGGTACGTCAACCGGAACGGGTTCTGGAGCGGCGCCGTCCACGGGTTCCTGGGGACCACCATCGGTGGGCTCGTCCTCGGCGCGCTCCTGCTCGTCGTCGCGACGCTCGGCGGCGGGGCGTTCCTGGGCGTCGGCGGGGCCGTCTTCGGCTTCGGCGCCGGCGTCCTCTCCCTCGTCGTCGTCGTCGCGACCGGCGTCCCCGGAGCGCTGGGCGGCGCGCTGGGTGGGATGCTCGTGTCCCGGCAGGAACCGATGGGCCGCCCGGCGGCCTGACCACCCGGACCGCACCTCGCACGGCGGGCGGGGACGCCGTTCAGAGTCTGCTTTTCGGACACGCACTCGCCAGTGGCGGCCGCCGCCGGGTCGCTCGACGCGCCGGTCCGCCGTCGACTGAGTGGGGTTTATTGCGCTGACGCCCGCCACGTCGGGTATGAAGGCGACCGCGAAGGCCCACCCGATCCAGGGGCTGGTCAAGTACCACGGGATGCGCGATCCGGAGTTGCGGCTCCCCTACCACGACAGCATCAGCGTCTGCACCGCGCCGTCGCACACGACGACGACGGTCCGGTTCCAGTCCGACCGCGACTCGGACCGGTACGTCGTCGACGGCGACGTCGTCGAGGGGCGGGGCGCCGAGCGCATCCGCGCGGTCGTCGACCGCGTCCGCGACCTCGCGGGCTTCGACCACCGGGTGCGCTTCGAGAGCGAGAACAGCTTCCCGACGAACATCGGCTTCGGCTCCTCGTCCTCCGGATTCGCGGCGGCGGCGATGGCGTTGGTCGCCGCGGCCGACCTCGACCTGACCCGCCCGGAGGTGTCGACGGTCGCTCGGCGCGGCTCGTCCTCGGCCGCCCGCGCGGTCACGGGGGCGTTCTCGCACCTCCGGACGGGCCTGAACGACCGGGACTGTCGCTCCGAGCGGATCGAGACCGACCTGGAGGACGACCTGCGGATCGTCGCCGCCGAGATCCCGGAGTACAAGGAGACCGAGGAGGCCCACGCCGAGGCCGCCGACAGCCACATGTTCGAGGCCCGACTGGCCCACATTCACCGCCAGATCGCCGAGATGCGCGACGCCCTCTACCGGGGCGACTTCGGCGACGCCTTCGACCTCGCGGAGCGGGACTCCATCTCGCTGGCCGCGACGACGATGACCGGCCCCTCGGCCTGGATCTACTGGCAGCCCGAGACCCTGCGGGTGTTCGAGACGGTGCGCGACCTGCGCGCGGACGGCGTCCCCGCCTACTTCTCGACGGACACCGGTGCGAGCGTCTACGTCAACACGAACGACGCGCACGTCGGCGCGGTCCAGGACGCCATCGACGACCTCGGCGTCGAGACGCGGGTCTGGGAGGTCGGCGGCCCGGCGCGAGTGCTCTCCGGGGACGCGGCGCTGTTCTAGGTGCCGGGAACGCCGACGGCGTCGAACCCGGTCACGCCGACCAGCGCCAGCACGTAGAGGACTACGAGCGCGGCGATCCACGCCACGAGGGCGATGCCGCCCGCGGCCAGCCAGCCCGTCCGGTAGCGCCACTTCACGACCGCGAGGTACGCGAGCAGCGTCAGGATCGGCCCGAGCAGCGGGAGCCCGCCGAACAGGACGCCCACGACGGTCCAGACGAGCGCTCCGAGCAGCGCCGTGACGACCGCGTGGCTGTAGTCGCCGCGTCCGGCGATGAACTGCCCACCGACGTAGATGCCGAGCCCGCCGATGAGTGCACTCACGGCGAAGACGACGAGACTGTCGAACGGTGCCATCGCCGCGTGCTTCGCTCAGCACGTGCAAAAGCGTGCTGCCCGTCCCGGCGACCGGGGCGATCAGCCGCGGACGGCCTCGACCAGCGCGCGCACCCGCGCGATGTCGACCGGAGCGCGCACGTCGCCGTCCGTCTTCAGCGCCGTGCCGACGATGGCGCCGTCGCCGACCGCGAGCAGGTCGGGCGCCGTCTCGGGCGTGACGCCGCTCCCGACGAACGCGGGCGCGTCGGACAGCGCCGCCGTCACCGCCTCCAGGTCCGGGCGCCCGACGGCCCGGCCGGTGCGCGCTCCCGTGACGATCACGCCGTCGGCCAGTCCGCGCTCGACCAGCTCTGCGGCCGCCGCCGCGACTGGCCGCTCCGGGCCGAGGGCGCTCGAGTGCTTCACCGCCACGTCGGCGAGCACGCGCACGTCGGCGTCGAGACGGTCGCGGAGGCGGAGCGTCTCGTGGGCGCGCCCCTCGACGACGCCCTGGTCCGTGACCCGTGCGCCCGCGTGGACGTTGACCCGGACGAACCGCGCGCCGGTCGCGGCGGCCACCGACACCGCCGCGCCCGCGTCGTTCCGGAGCACGTTCACGCCCACCGGCAGGTCGACGGCGTCGCACACCCTGCCGACGACGCTCGTCATCGACGCCACCACGTGCGCGGGCACCTCGTCGGGGTAGTAGGGCGCGTCGCCGAAGTTCTCGACGAGGACGCCGTCGACGCCGCCCGCGGCGAGCGCGCGAGCGTCGGCCAGCGCCCGGTCGCGGACGGCCGCGCGGTCGCCGTCGAACTCCGGTGCCCCCGGGAGCGGTGGCAGGTGAACCATCCCGACGAGCGGGCGGTCGACTCCGAACACGTCGGCGTTCATGCCCCCGACTCCGCCCGCCTGCGCCAAAGCCTCACCGCCCGGAACCGCGCGGTCGTCTCAGGCCAGTTCGGGGACGACCTCGTCCAGGAGCCGGTCGATCGTCTCCGGGTCGTTCCGCTCGGCCCGGAGCATCACCATCTCGGCGCCGCGGTCCGCGAAGGCTTCGAGGCGCTCGCAGACCTCCGCGGGCGTCCCCACGAGGCCCCGGTACTCCTCTCTCGGTGCGGGATCGGCGGCCGCCGTCTCGCCCTGGAGGCGCTCGTAGGCGTCGTGGGCGGCCGTCGTCGTCTCGCGAACGACCGCCGTCTGCAGGACCGTCTTCTCGATGGCGTCGGCGTCGGTGCCGAACTGCTCGCAGTAGCGCTCCAGGACGCCGCGCTTGTGCGCGAACGTCTCCGGGCTCGCTCCCGGAACGTTCCAGCGGTCCGCCAGGTCCGCGACGGCCTTCAGGAGGAGGTCCTCGCCGCCGCCGCCCACGAGGACGTCCGGGCCGCCCGCCTGGACCGGCTTCGGATCGAGGTAGAGGTCCGCGACCGAGTGGTAGTCCATCTCCCGGGAGAGGGGTGACGGCTCCCCCCACATCGCCCGCACGAGGTCGACCGTGTCTCGGAGGTGGTGGACGCGCGCCTCCGGGTCCGGGAAGTCGAACCCGTAGGCCTCGTACTCCTCCTGGAACCAGCCCGCGCCGATCCCGAAGACGGCCCGGCCGTCGCTCGCGTGATCGAGCGTCGTGAGCTGGCGGCCCAGCATCGCCGGGTTCCGGTAGTGCGGGCTCGTCACGAGCGCCCCCAGCTCCATCGACGACGTCTCCCGCGCGACCGCGGGCAGCGTCGTGTACGCGTCGAAGAACGGCTCGTCGCGCTCGCCGACGAACGGGAGTTGCCAGAGGTGGTCCATCGTCGAGAACCAGTCGAAGCCGGCCGCCTCGACACGGCGGGCGAGGGACACGGCAGACTCGAAGGCCGGCTCCTCGCCGTCCGGGAAGTGGAACGACGCGCAGTGATAGCCCAGTCGCATACCGGCCGTTCGGCCGGCGGGGCCGTAAAGCCGTCCGCCCGCCCGATCTCGCGCGCGCCCGAGCGCCGTGGCCGAGTCGGCCGCCCGTGCCGTGCCGCTGCGACGATCGGGTCCCCGCCGGCCGGCCCGGCGACCGCGCAGACGCCTGCCTCACCGTCTCTGCCCGGGCCGCGGCGACGGCGTTATCGACACCATAAGGAAGTCGGTTCCGGGACGAGTCGGAACGATTGTCATGGGAATACTTGACGAACTCGCGTCGCTGTTCGGAGAGGACGAACAGACGTTCACGTACCGGTGTGACGAGTGCGACCGCGTCTTCGAGGCGACCACGCCGTCGGCGTCGCAGGCCACCTGCCGGGACTGCGAGGACAGTCGCACCGTCTCGGCTCCGGGGGCGTCGCCGAGCGAGTAACCGCTCACGTTTCTACGCGGTCCGTCGGATTCCGGGCGTGATGAATCGGGACGGGCGCTCCAGGATTTGAACCC
>JBDGSV010000017.1:0-9661 GCA_042217375.1 Haloarculaceae archaeon
CCCGACGGTACTTATAGATTCGGGAGTCAGTCGGTCGCAGTATGCCGGTTGCGTCGTACCATGTTGGTTTCCTCTCCGGCCTGCTCGCTCCCTCCGGTCGCTCCTTGAGGCCGGAGGCTCCACCTTGAATTACGCTGAAGGAGGTCTGGACGATCGACGGCCGAACGGGCGAGTACGAGGTCTACTCTCCCAACCAGTCGCTCTTCGGGGCCCGGAAGGCGACCGACTACGTCCGCCAGGCCGCCCGGACGACCGACTGGAACCGGTTCAATCCGTCCGAACCGATCCCGGTCGTCATCGACGGCCAGCTCTACTGGGAGGTCCGGGTCGTCCCCAGCGACAGCAGCGGGATCGCGTACACCGCGTTCGTGAACGCCCGGTCGACCGACGTCCACGAGGTCAGCACGACCGCCGAAGTGCGGGCGTTCCTCGAAGGCGGGTCCGTGGCGCCGCCACCTGGCGGCTCGGGAACCGGGGGCCGGACGCCGACGCTCGTCGTCGAGCGCGTCGCACCGAACGGGACGGTCGTCGAGACGCTGGAGATCTACGACAACGAGACGGTCCGCGTCGTGCAGGGGAACGCGACCAACGCGACCGCGGCGAGCTGACGCTCCGGCCCCCTGGAGCGACCGACCGCTCGCCGACGCGTGGCTCGCCTCATCGCCGCCCCCGAACGAACGGCCTCTGGCCGACGCGAGTTCGGATCTGGCCCCCGTCGCCCGATCAGGCGCGTCTCCTGGCCGCGCTGCCGGAGCCGTCGCGCCGACCGCGTGCCACCCACCGATAGAGCAGGATGCCGACCACGAGGCCTCCCACGATGGCGAGCGGTCCAGACACGAAGACGGCCGGCCAGACGTACGGATCGAGGGCCGCCGTGAGCGCGAGCAGGACGCCGAGTGCCCCCACGACGCCCGCTGTGACGCCGGCGACGACTGCCGCGAGGCTTCGCGCCGCTCCGGGCCGGACCCCACCGGTTCGCGCGTAGAGGTGGCGGTACACGGGGCCGGCGACGCCGACGGCGACGGCCAGCGCGACGCCGACGGTCAGCGCGAGGTCGCGGAACGGACTCGCGGACACGCTGGCGTACACGCCGAGGGGACCACCGACCGCGACGTACGCCGCGCCACCAGTTGCCACCGCGATGGCGAGTGGCGACGCCAGTCGCTCGCCGAGGAGTACCCGACGCGCGGTCACCCCGACGCCGGCGCCGAGCGCGAGGCCGCCCGGAAGCGCGATCGCGTTCGCCAGCACCGCCTCCTCGAGGAGCCGCGCGAACAGGACCGAGCCGACGACGACGTACACGACGACGGCGGTCAGGAGGCCCGCGGCTGGGGGGACGACCCGGACGGCCCAGTCTCGGCGCGTGGGGCTCTGGGTGGTGTCCATACCCGACGTACGAGTCGGTCGCTCAAAAGACAGCCGCGCGGTCTCGCGCGACGAGATCCGGCCGCGCGGGCGCGACGCGGCGGCCGTCGGCTAGCAGCGAGCGACGAACCCGTAGCTTTCGTTCTCGTACTCGACGGCCCGGTCGACGTCGAATCCGGCCGCGTCGAGCCAGCTCCGGAGCTGGCTCGCGCCAATCCGGTGCGCCAGCGGCGGGCCGACGTCGCCGCTCCCCTCGGGGTGGTACTCGCAGACGAACAGCCGCGACCCGGACGGCAGCGCGCGGTCGAGCGCCGCGAGCAGGCGGTCCGGACGGTCCGTGTGGTGGAGCACGTACGTGAGGAGCGCGGTGACCGGCCGGGCGAACGCGACGGGCAATACCTCGGCGTCGGCGAGGATTGGGGCGACGTTCTCGATGGCGGCTTCCCGCGCCACCCGCTGGAGCACGCAGAGCGCGTCGCGCTGTCGATCGATCGCGTACACGACGCCCGACGGCCCGACTCGCCGCGCCGCCCGCACCGCGACGTACCCGGGTCCGCTGCCGAGTTCGACCACGGTCGCCCCGCGGCCGAGCCCGGCGTCGTCGAACCATCGTGAGACGTACTCGCTCCGCGCGCGCTGTCGCTCGTACACCTCGTCCCACGTGAGGTGGCGCAGATCGGAGTGGTACTCGTCGGTCATTCTGGTGATCATCACGCCCGGCGCGGTCGTGCACGCGGCGTTTCGTTCCGTCGAACGCCCCCTCGCCACATAATCGTGCCGTCGACCAGCCCGCGGCCCGCGGCAGCGATTGCCGACCGGTTCGGCTCTCCCCGGGCCGGCGACCGGGGAAGAACGCCGCGGCGTCCGAGGCGGACCACCGTACATTCTCCCGTCTCGACGAGTGGTCAGCCGTCGAGCCGTTGCGCTCGCCGGTCCGGCCGCCGCGACGGACGACGCGTACCGCGTTCTGGAGCCGGCCGTCGCATCTTTTGCCGTGGCGCCCCATCGAGCGGTCGTGGAACTGACTGTCTACGGGCCGCTCCGGTCGGCGACGGGATCGAAGACGGTCGAGCTCGCCGTCGACGGCGAGACGGTGGCGGACGTACTCGACGCGTTCGTCGACGCGTATCCCCGCGCGGCGGCGCAGCTCGTCGACGACGGCGGGACCTACCGGCCGAGCGTGCGGGTGACGGTCGACGGCGAGACCGCGGCGTTCGACGACCGGCCGCCTGCCGGCGCGGAGATCGCGATCTTCCCGGCGATGCGCGGCGGGTAGCGGTCCCGCACCGCGGCGTCCTGGCGGCCGCCCGGCTCATATGGTTCGCTGTAAACCGTTCCAGCAAACCGTATCAGAGGTCGTACTGTCGACGGACGACGTCGGCGAGCCCGCGGTCTTCGAGCAGGTCCATCGGGGCGAGCATCGACAGCTGGACCACGCCGGGCAGGCGTGCGATCTCGACGCCGCCGGAGAACGTACAGCGCGCCCGGACCTCGCCTTCGGACATGTCGAACAGGGTGCCGGCGCGCGCGAACGCGTTGTCGGTCGCGTCGTTGATCGTCGCGCCGGAGCCGACGATCTGGATGGGGGCCGCGTCGACGATCTCGTCGACGCCGTGCTCGGCGGCGAGTTCGGCGCCGGTCTCGCGCTCGGCGTCGGTGTAGGGTCTGGCGATAGACGGCAGGTCAGACTCGTTGGGCAACAGGAGCGGCCCGTCGATGTCCAGTCCCTTGACGACCTCGACCTCCAGTTCGGTGCGGCCGCTCACGTCGGTCGTGTGCAGGGACAGTTCGCCGTCGCCCTGGTTCGCGTGCACGTCGCCGACGTAGAGGCCGGCCCCCTCGATCTCGACCGGACAGATCAGCGTCGCCCCGGGCCGGACGTCGTTCGAGTCCATGTGTCCGTCGGTGCGCGCCGCGAGCGCCGCCTCGTCGGGGAGCGCCCAGTCGTGGTCGGCTCCGATGAGGAACTGCCCGAAGTCGCCGGCGTTGTGCGAATCCGGTATCTCGATCGACGGCGTCGTCCCGATGTTCCCGATGAACGGCCGGAGGTGGCCGAGCGTGCCGGGAATCCCGTCGGGCTTGTACAACAGGATGGGGTGCTGGCGGGAGTTCTCTGGGAGCGCCATCGCCTCCTCGGCCCGCTCTGCGAGGGCGTCCGCCCCGTCGGGCCCCACGGTCAGTCCCACGGAGCGGTCGTCGTCGAACGCGACCGTGTAGCCGAACTCGAAGCCGAACGACGAGGCGTTGGCGCCACACTCCGCACAGCGGATCGCGTCCTCGCCCGTCCCCTCGACGACGCTCTCGGGCCACGCCGTGCCACACTCCGGACAGCGGTGGTCGACGAACGGGTCGCTGCCGAAGGCCCCGTCGCGCTCGCGCATGCTCCCCGTGCTGGTCGCCACGCTCGTCACCTCGACGTCTCTGATGTGGACCACGAGCGCGTCCCCCGGTTCGGCGTTCTCGACGCGAATCGGCCGCGTCACCTCGTGTCCGCCCCGGAACTCGGGCGTGATCATCGGCCCCCAGCACGCGGGCGGCGTGTGCGTGCGGACGGTCCCGCCGTCGGCGACCGTGCCAGCCCACTCCTGCTCCGGCCCGACGAGTCCCAGCGTGAACTGGTCGACCTCGAGTTCCTGCTCGATCTGGTGTGACATACGATCGCAGCTACGGTCGCTCGGCGGATAAACGTCGTGCCGCCGGGCCGACTCTCACGGACGGCGGTGGCGGGCGGCTGCGTCTCAGACGAGGCCGCCCTCGAAGGCGTCGATGTGGTCGTTGTCGTGCGTGACGTAGACGTTGGCGTCGGTCCGCCGGGCGCGAGCCTTGACGTCGCGCAGCGACGCGATCGACTCGCTGAGGTCCCAGTTGAACGACGCCAGGTGTTCGCGATCGTACCCGTCCTGCATGTGCGCGACGTCGGCGCCGAGGATGACCGTGCCCGACTCCGGCAGTTCGAGCACGACCGACTGGTGGCCGGGCGTGTGCCCGGGCGTGGGTATCGTCCGGACGCTCCCGTCGCCGAACACGTCGTACTCCCCGTCGAGCGGCGTGACGTCGTAAGCGTCGGACCGGAGCACGTCGAAGTCGCCCTCCAGGTAGAACACCTCCTGGACCGGGACCGGCCAGTGTGCGTACCGCAACTCCCGCTCCTGGACGAGGAACTCGGCGTCCGGGAACGCGTCGATCTGCCCGGCGTGGTCCGAGTGGAGATGCGTCATGACGACGTAGTCGACGTCCGCGGGGTCGTAGCCGGCGGCCTCCAGGTGCGCTCGCGGGTGCATGTCCGGCCCGTACTCGATGGCCGGCAGGAACGCGTCCATGAACGCCGCGCCGTACGGTCCGTACGAGGCCGGATCGTCCAGCATCTCGTGGCTCAGTCCGGTGTCGACGACGACCAGCCCCTCCGGGTGCTCGATCAGGTAGAACGGACAGACGGCCTCGTACGGGTCGCCGGGATCGGTGAGCTGGACCATGAAACTGTTGTCGAGCGCCCAGTTCGCCGTGTTGAATTCGTGTACGACGTTAGCAGTTGTCATTCGACTCTCCCAGTCGGCTCACGGTCGCTTCAAACTACCGCTGGTCCGGTCGCGCTGCCGCGCACCCGCCGTGCGCGGCTCGCGCGGCAGGTCACTCGAGGAACTCCTCGTACTCGGCGCCGGTCGAGTCCGGCATCGCCTCCTGGGCCAGTTCGTCGACGGCCTCGGCGAACGCCGCGACCGTCTCTTCGAGTGCGGACGCCCGCTCTGCGAGTTGCTGGAGCTCCTCGGTGTCGAACTCCACGGACGGCGGCAGTTGCTCCATCGTCGAGGTCATGGTCTGGAGTTCCCGGAGGTTCCGTTCCGCGACCTCGGGGAAGGGCGCCTGGACGTCCCAGAGTTCGTCCAGTCCGTGCATGGCGCGCTCGCCGAACAGGACGGACCCGTCGTCGCTGAGGCCGGCGGGCCCCGTCTGGAGGCTCGTCCAGTAGTGGGCGCCCTCCTGGCGGTCCTGCATGTAGGCCGGCGGGGCTGGGGCGATCCAGGAAATTTGCTCCCACAGGTCGAGAAACGACGCCACGTCCGCGTCGGGGAGGTCGCCCCGTTCGGCACACTCGCTGGCGACCGCCTCCGCCCCGAAGTGGTCGGCGGCGTTCACCAGGTTGACGACCGCCGCCGCCTCGTCGATCTCGTCGAGGAGGCTGTTGACAGCCGGCTGCACCGACTCGTCTGCGAGATACCGCCCGTGGAGGGTGCTGAGCGTCCCGACGAGGTCCTCGCGTCGAGCGAGCAGTCGCTGGATCCCGTCCGCCATGTCCGCGATCGCCTCGTCCGGAATGTCGGCCATCGTGGGCGGGTCGTCACCGCTGTTCTCGGATGACATCGTCTGCCGCTCACGCCTGCCGCTACTCACAATAATCTTGGCAAGGCTTCGGCGCGGGATGTGCTGGACTCGACCGGCGATCGGCCGGGGGCGTCCCGGGTCGGAGACGCCGGGCGCCAGTCCCGACCGGCCACTGGATACGATGTCGGTCACCGAATTCGATGCCTGCCATCGGGTGCAATGCCGGACACTGGGGGCGATGCCGGCACCCGGACTCGATGCCGGCCGCCGGTTCGTCGGCGCCCGTCGCCCTGTCGTCCCTCCGCATTGGCTTGAACCAGATCGAGCGAATCGACGGACTGCGTCGGGTCAGACACGAGACTTCTGACATGAATCTTTCGGGAGCCCTCTTCTGCAGATGGACGTCTGGGTCCGGCGTCCATCGGTCCGGGTACAGATGACGACCGACCCACCCGACACCGAGGACGAGACGACGGCGACGCGCCGCGCGTTCCTGACCGGCGACTGGTTCGGGGACGAGACTGCCGGGGACGGCGAGGAGGCGTCGGCGGAGGGGCAGACGCCGTCGTCGACCCCGTACCGCGCCAGGGAGGGTGACGCGGCCGCCCGCCGGCCGTCGACCGTCCGGTCGTGGCTCGGACGGGTGACCGGCGCGGGACTGCTCCTGTTCCTGGTCGCGCTGCTGGTGCTGGCGCCGATCCCGACGGCGCAGGCCGCCACCGGCTCGGCGAACGCTCGCGCCGCCGCCGACTCCGCCAGCGCGGCCCTCCAGGCGCGGGAGCGGGCGCTCTCGCTGCGGGCCGAACTCGCGTCCCTGGACGCGACCGCGGCGGTCGACGCCGACGGGACGGTCCGCTCCGCGATCGACGACCGCATCGAGCAGGGGAACATCTCCTACCGCAACGGCCGGTACGGACAGGCGATCGAGAGCTACGACCTGGCGAGTCGGCAGGCCCGCGCCGCGCTGAAGCGGGGGTACGTCGACCGGGCTCGCCTGCTGCTCGACGCCTCGCAGGCGCACCTCGCGGCGCTGAATCGGCAGGGCTACTCGACCCCGCGGAGCCAGCGCCTCGCGGTCCGCGCCGGGCACCTGGACGCCCGCCTCGGGAACGTCTCGGGAGTCGGGGAGGCGCGACGGGTCGAGCGAGACGCCGTCGCCCTACAGGACGACGTCGAGGCGCTCCCGCCGACGGCGCTCGTGCGGGGCGTCAGGACTCTCCTGGACGGCTGGTACCTCGTCCTGGCGGGCGGGGCGTTCCTGTGCGGGCTCCTCCTGCTGGCCGGCGCCTGGCTCCGACCGCGGGTCCTCGCCGTCCTCCGGCCGCGGATCGCCGGCCTGGAGGAGCCGGAGGCGGACGGGGACGGCCAGCCCAGCAGCACCGCGATCGGCACGAAGGCCGGCCACGAGAACGGCCTGGACGACTGACCGACGACCGACCGAGACACCCACACGACACCCAATGAGACTCTTCGGCAACACCGACGACACCGAGAAGCGCACCGACGACGACACCGAGGACGACGACCCGCAGACCACCACCGGGATCACGTACTACCCCAACTCCGGTGCGGAGGCGGTCGCGAGCCACCAGCCCGAGGCGGAGGCACAGTTCGGGAAGCAGATCCCCAGCTGTGAGCTCCCGCAGCTCTCGCTGGGCGGCAACCCCCTCCGGATCGAGGACGTGGCCCAGAAGCTCCGCCCGGAGATGGAAGAGCAGCTCATCGCCCACTCTCTCGACGCCGACTTCACCGTGGGCGTCTGTTTCCTCGGCGGGACCGGCTATCCGCTGGTCGGGCTGGCCGACGTCGAGGACGCGGCTCCGCAGTCGATCGAGCTGCTGATCCAGTCCCACCGGCTCCAGACCGCGGGCTTCCCGCCGGCCAAGCCCACCATCCTGTCGCTGCTGTCGTACCCCCTGCTGGACACCGGGTGCGTCTTGATCGACCACCGCGATCCCGACGTCGGGTACGGGGCGGTGGCGCCGGAGGTGGCCCAGATGCTGGCGACGCTGGTCCACGACGACGTCACGAACCGGATGCACGACTACTACACGGCGTTCTACCGGACCATCCCGGTCGGGGGGAAGAACCAGGCCGAGCTCAGCCGCACCATCCAGCGGCGCGCGCGCGAGGAGGACACGTGGTTCACCCCCGAGTGGTGGGCGCCGCACCTCCGGCCCGGGGCGACCGACGGGCCCGCGGTCGACGCCACCGCCGGCGACGCCGCCGTCGAGGCGACCGACGGGGGCACGCAGGCCTCTCCGGTCGTCCAGGAGCAGGAACTGGACATCATCGGGCTCGTCCCGCGGCGGTTCGACCGGATCAACGGCGAGAACATGCAGATCCGGCCCATCCCCGCCGACGTCGAGCACGCCCACGTCCTCGGACTCCGCCCCCTCGACACCCACTGGGTCGAGGAGCGACTCAAGCGGCGGGGCCTCGACTGGCTGCAGGACCAGATCGAGACCGACGGCTCGCGCATCGCCACGGTCTGGCGCTCGATGTGCGCGGAGTACGGCATCGACACGCCCGTCCAGCGGTTCCGGGCCTTCCGCGAGAAGCACCTCGACCCCCAGCTGCACTGACCGCCAGCCGACCACACGATTCCACCCATGTCACACGCACCACCTGCTACCCCCGACCAGGACGACTCCGGAGACGCACCCGCGAACGGACCGTCGGAGAAGTGCCCGCCCACGGATCAGTCTGAGCCCGCCGACCAGTCTGAGCCCGACGACCGGCCCGGACGCCCGCGGCCGATGACCGTCCGCGTGGTCGACCGCCGCGACCGGGAGCCGGACGGCGGTGCGGCTTCCGCCGACGAGACGCCGGACGAGGCGTCCGACCGAGACGAGACCGACGACGCCCCCGAGGCCGACGACGCGGCCGCCGAGACGGCGGTCCACGCGGCGACTGCCCGCGCCGAGCAGGTCGCGGACGATCGGACCGCCGCCGTCTGGACCGACGCGTGGAGCCCGTGGCCGCTGCTCCCGATCGGGATGCTCCTCGGCGCCGCGACGGTGCTCGTCGTGCTCCTCGTGTGGGGGGTGATCTGAGCGTGACCTGGCAGCAGCCGCTCGACCGCGACAGGGTCCGGGAGCGGGCGATGTCCGTCACCGAACTCCGCGCCGAGCACGACCCCGGCCGCATCGTCGAGGAACTCGTGGGCGGCGACGTCCCGGATCACCCGCCGCTCGGCCAGGCGCTCGTCTCGGAGGTGACGCGGGAGGCCCGGGAGACGCTCACGAGCGTGGCAGCGCTCCTCCGCGAGCGCCGACGGGACGCCCGCCCCGTCCTCGTGGCCGTCCCGTACCACCGGGGTGCGCTCGACGCGGTCAGCGAGGCCTACGACCTGACGGTGACCGTCGCGCCACACCGGACGGGGTACCTGCCCGGCGTGAAGCAGTTCCTGGCGACGCTGTGCACCGACCACCAGACGTTCGCGCTCGGCGACCGGCTCTCGATTCGCGCCGTCACCGTCGACGTCGCGGGGCTCCGCCCGACCGACCGCGGTGACGCCGACCGGGTCGCCCACCGGCTCCGGGCCGACAGGGGCGTTCCGCTGCACGAGCGCGCGGCGGTCGGCTCTCCGGACGCCTTCGTGTTCGCCGCGCCGGGCGCCTGGCACGACGTCACCCGCGGCGCGCTCGCCGAGCTGGCCCCGGTGCTCGGCGGCCAGGGGAGCCCGGCCCAGCAGATCACGGCCGCCGGGCTGGTCTTCGAGGACGCCGGCGACCGGCGGACCGGGCAGCCCCGGGAGGACGACCCGCGCCGCGAAGCGGCCGACGCGCGCGACGGCGGCGTCGATCACCCGGTCGGGAGCGCGGCCCGCTTCCCCGACCCCGCGTCTCGGGCGGCCGCCCTGGAGGAACTCGGCGACGGCGATCCGGACGCTGCAGACCCGCGGGACTGACGGATGCCCGGGAACGCGGCCGACCGCCGTCGCGCCGACCGGACGCGCGCGGGGGCGCCGGCG
>JBDGSV010000027.1:0-9230 GCA_042217375.1 Haloarculaceae archaeon
GTGGAAGAAGACGTCCTCGTCCGCGTCGTCAGTCTCGATGAATCCGTAACCGCCAGTGTCGTTGAAGAACGCAACCGTACCGTTCGCCATTACGTACGAAGGAAGGGTACGCCCCTATTAAAACCCTGCGGACCGAACACAAGACTGATAGAGTCGGCTGGGCACATAGCCGACGATGCCTCTGCGGGTCCCTGCGCCGGTGCGACGCGCCTACGAGCGCCTGCTCGAACGTGAAATCGACGGCGCGCCGACGCACGTGGCCGTCATCCAGGACGGCAACCGACGATACGCGCGCGAGCGTGGCGACGACGCGAGCGCCGGCCACCGCGCTGGTGCGAAGAAGACCGAAGAGGTCCTCCAGTGGTGCGAGGGCCTCGGCGTCGAGGAACTCACCATCTACGCGTTCTCCACGGAGAACTTCGAGCGCGACGAGTCGGAGGTCGAGACGCTGTTCGACCTCCTCGAACGCAAGCTCTACGAGTTCGCCGACCACCCCGACATCCACGCCCGGGAGGTCCGCATCCGGGCCATCGGGCAGGTCGACCGGCTCCCCGAGCGCGTCCGCGACGCCGTCGACTACGCCGAGCGCCAGACCCGGGACCACGACCGGCTCCACCTCAACATCGCGCTGGCCTACGGCGGCCGGGCCCAGCTCCTCGACGCCGCCCGCGACATCGCCGACGCCGTCGCCGCGGGCGATCTCGCGCCCGACGAGATCGACGCCGACGCCGTCGAAGACCGCCTCTACGACGGCCCCACCCGCGACGTCGACCTCATCATCCGGACCGGCGGCGACGAACGCACCTCGAACTTCCTGCCCTGGCACGCGAACGGCAACGAGGCGGCCGTGTTCTTCTGTGCCCCCTACTGGCCGGGGTTCCGGCGCATCGACCTGCTGCGGGCCGTCCGCACCTACGAGTCGCGCGAGGAGTCCTGGCACCGGACCCGCGTCCGGCGCGCGCTCGCGCTCGTGCGGACCCTCGGCGACGTCGAACTGGAGGAGGCCTCCCGCGTCGTCGACCGGTTCCGCGACACCGCGCCGAGCGGCGAACTCGACGCGCTGGACGACGGACTGGCGAACTGACGCCGGCACTCGGCCGCGGACTCACCGCCGCTCGAAGCCACAGCGAGGTCCGGACGCGTCGCTGACGCTCAGCGACCGAACCGCCGCTGTGACGCACCGACAGCGAGGTCCGGACGCGTCGCTGACGCTCAGCGACCGAACCGCCGCTGTCGATCCTGGAAGTCCCTGACCGCGCGGAGGTAGTCGCGGCGGCGGAAGTCCCGCCAGTTCACGTCGGTGAAGTAGAGTTCGGAGTAGACCGACTGCCAGATGAGAAAGTCGGAGAGCCGTTCGGCCCCGGTCTTGATCACGATATCGGGCGCGACCGGGAAGACGAGCCGTTCCTCGATGTCCGACTCGCCGATCTCGTCGGGCGCGAGGTCGCCCGCGGCGACGGCCTCGGCGATGCTCCGGACCGCGGTCGCGAACTCCTCTTTCCCGCCGAGGCCGATGCTGACCTGGATCGGCGCGTCGGCCCGCTGGTCGTCATCGGGGCCGCGGACCGCGACCGGGCGCGGGGTCCGGAGGTCGTCGAGCGAGCGCCGGAGCGGCGGCACGGCGGCCGGATCGAGCACGCTCACGTACACCAGCACCCGCTCGGCGCCCAGGTCGAACGCCCACTCGAAGAACGCCGCCAGCGTCTCGTAGGCGCCCTGTTCGAGCAGGTCGCGCTCGGTGATGACCAGCGCCACCGTCTCCGGCCGGTCGGCGTCGCTGAGGCGCACGCGGAGCGAGAGATAGCGATCGTACAGTCCCACGTCACCACGCTACCCCGGGGATCGCCTAAAAGTCACGGAGGAGTTCCACGAGAAACGCCAGGGGGTCGTCGGCGTCCGGATGCGCCGTTTTCGCGGGAGACGAGAGCCTTAGGTCCGTCCAGCACCTACGTTTCGCGTGGAGCCACTGGCTCCCGGAGATCCATGACGCACACCGAAGACACAGCCGCGTCACCGAAGCGAGCCCTCGCGCCCGACTTCCGGCGGATGCCGGAGCGGTCGGTCCGCGCGTGGGTCGAGGCGATGGCCGTCGCGCCGCTCGGCGGCGGGCGCTACCGCGTGGACAGCCAGAGCGGCGAGCGCTACGTCGTCGACCTGCCGGCGGGCGACTGCACCTGTCCCGACCACGAGGTCCGGGGCGCGCGCTGCAAGCACATCCGTCGCGTCGCCATCGAGATCAACGAGGGCGAGATTCCGCCGCCCGGTCGGCGCAGGGGCACCTGCGCGGCCTGCGGGCGCGAGGCGTTCGTCCCCGAGCGCGAGGAGCCGGCGCTCTGTTCGGCGTGCCGACTGGCCCCCGGCGACTTCGTCACCGACCGCGAGACGGGCGACACGCTCGTCGTCGTCCGCGTCCGGCCCGAGCGCGCCGACGAAGTCGAGATCGAAGGGACCGACGCCACGGTCGCCGCCTATCCGACGAACGAGGGCTACCCGGCCGCCGACCCGGTGGTCGAGGCGGTCTACCCCTTCTCCGGCCGGCCGACCGACGACGTCGCCGACCTGCCGCGCTACTCGTTCCCCCTGTCGCGGCTCGCGCGGCGGGACGAACAGCTCGTGACGTAGCCGCGGGGGCTACTCGTCGTCGGTGGCGAACTCGGCGAGATTCGACCGCGCGGTGCCGCCGGTGAGTTCCTCGAAGTCGATCCCGTCTGCGAGCGCCGTCTCCTTCTTGACGCGGTAGTTGCCGCCGTCGGTCGTGTGGAGGTCGGCAGGGTGGAAGAAGTACCAGTCCTCGCGGTCGAAGCGGGCGGCGACGCGCGGCTTCGCGCCGAAGTTGCGGGCGAAGAACACCAGCGCCTCGACCTCCTCGCCGGAGAGGTAGATGGGGTCGCCCGCGCTGGACTTCGCCTCGATGGCGTAGAAGACGTCGCCGTCGCCGGCCAGCACGTCCGGGAGTTCCCGGTCGGTGGCGCTGCCGGAGGCGGGCGCGCGCATCACGGCGAAGCCGGCCTCGTCGAGGCGGTTGACCAGTTCGCGCTCGCGCCGGTCGCCCTTCGCGTTCGGGTTGGCCATGTCGGTGTGTCGAGCGGACGGGTACTTAAGCGAGCGGCACGCGGCCGAAGTGAAACCGGTCCGCGGGCGGGGCGGTCAGGTGCCGTGCTGCCAGCTGTCCATGTACTCTTCCTGCTCGGGCGAGAGATGGTCGATGTCGATGCCCTCGGCGTCGAGTTTGGTCACGGCGACCTCGCGGTCGAGTTCGTCGGGGACGTCGTGGACCCCGGCGTCGTAGGCGCCGGGCGACTCGACGAGTTCGCGCACGCAGACCGCCTGGACGCCGAAGCTCTGGTCCATCACCTCGACCGGGTGGCCGAGCGCGACCGGACTGGCGAGGTTGACGAGACGCCCCTCGGCGAGGACGTGGATGCGGCGGCCGTCGGGCAGTTCGTACTCCTCGACGCCGTCGCGGACCTCGCGGGTCGTCTCGGCCCTCGACGCGAGCTGGTCGAGGTTGATCTCGACGTCGAAGTGGCCCGCGTTGGCGAGCACGGCGCCGTCGGACATGACCTCGAACGCCTCGTCGCCGATGACGTCGCGGTTGCCCGTGGTCGTGACGAAGATGTCGCCCTCGGCGGCGGCGGCTCGCATCGGCATGACCTCGTAGCCCTCCATGTGGGCCTCCAGGGCGCGCCGGGGGTCGACCTCGGTGACGACGACGCGGGCGTTCTGGCCGGCGGCCTTCTTGGCGACGCCGCGGCCGCAGTAGCCGTAGCCCGCGACGACCACCGTCTTGCCGGCGAACGAGAGGTTGGTCGTCATCGAGATGTTCGAGAGGGCGGCCTCGCCGGTGCCGTGGACGTTGTCGAACAGGCGCTTCATCGGCGTGTCGTTGACGGCGAACACGGGGTACTCGAGCGCGTCGTCCGCGTCCATCGCCCGGAGGCGGTGGACCCCGGTGGTCGTCTCCTCGCAGCCGCCGCGGACGGAGTCGATCAGGTCGGGGTAGGCCTCGTGGATGCGGAACACGAGGTCGCCGCCGTCGTCGACGGTGACGGTCGGGTCGAGGGCCAGGGTGGCGTCGATGGCGTCGTAGTAGGCCTCGTCGTCGACGCCGTGCCGGGCGTAGGAGGTGACCGACGCCTGGGCGTCGAGGGCGGCGCTCACGTCGTCGTGCGTCGAGAGCGGGTTGCAGCCGGTGATGGCGACCTCTGCGCCGCCGGCCGCCAGCGTCTCGACGAGGACGGCCGTCTTGGCCTCGACGTGCATCGCCATGGCGACGCGCTCGCCCGCGAAGGGCGTGGTGGACTCGAACTCCTCGCGGAGCGCCTCGCAGATGGGCATGTGCTGTCGCGCCCACGCGATCTTCCGTGCGCCCTCCTCGCGGGCGCTCGACGGGTCGTCGAGCGTCTCCGTGACGGTGGGTGCGGTCATACGACCGTGGAGGAGGAGCGACCGCAAAACCCTACCGGAGACCGGCGAGAGAACGGAGGCGGTTACTCGTCTTCTTCGTGCCCGTGCCCGCGAGCGTGCTCGGGCGGCCCGCGGTGACCGTCCTCGGTCGGGGTCGCCGTCGCGTTCGCCGTGACGTTGGCGGTGGCCGTCGCCGTGACGGTCGCGTCGGCCGTGTCGTCCTCACCGCCGGCCCAGGACGGGCGACCGTGGTCGGAGCGGTCCTTCGCGCCGGCGTGGTCGGGACGACCGTGGTCGTCACCGGCGGCCCGGGCGCCCTGACCGTGGCCGGAGCCGTTCTCCGCGCCGTGGTCCTGGTCCCAGGGCGGCCCGCGGGCGTGCTCGTCCTTGGGGCCGGCGTGGTCCGGCCGGTGGGCGGCGCCGGGGTTGTTCGCGGTCACGAACTTGGAGATCATCCACCCGAGCGGCTGGTCGGTCTCGTTGCCCAGCAGCCGGTGGACGAACGCGGAGACGCGCAGGCCGAAGGGACCCTCGTACTGGTCCTCGCCGCTGGACTGCGCGCTGGTGGTGAACGAGACCGTGCTCCCGTTGACGGTCGTGCCGTTGGCCTCGGCGTGGGCGACGTAGTGGTAGGTCGTGTTGTTCTGGAGGTCGCTCGCCGACGCGGCGAACCCGCCCGGCGCCGAGAGCGTCTGGCCGGAAGTCGTCGACGCGTTCGCCTCGTCGCCGGCCTGCCAGTACTCGAACCACACCGTCGCGTTCTCGGCGGCACCCGTGCCGTCGAGGCCGCCGTTGAGCGTCGCGCTCGACGCCGTGACGTCGGTCGCGGCGTGGGTGGAGACGCTCAGATTCGCCGGCTGGGCGAGCGTCGTGAACGCGGTCTCGTTCCCGGCGTCGCTGGCGTTCGCCGTCTCGGCGTACGCGACGTAGTGGTAGGTCGTGTTGTTCTGGAGGCCGCTCACCGGCGTGGAGAACGCGCCCGGAGCCGAGCGCGTCTGGCCGGAAGTCGTCGACGCGTTCGCCTCGTCGCCGGCCTGCCAGTACTCGAACCACACCGTCGCGTTCTCGGCGCCCTGGATCTCGGTGAGGTCGCCGTTGAGCACCGCCGAGTCGTCCGAGACGTAGGTGGCGTCGGTCGTCTCGACGCCGACCGACTCGACGGCGTCGGTCGTGAACGTGACCTGGTCGCCGTCGTCGCTCGCGTTCGCCGTCTCGGCGTGCGCGACCACGACGTACGTGGTGTTGCTCTGGAGATCGCTCACGGGCGCCACGAACGTTCCGGGCGCCGACATGGTCCTGTTGGCGGTCGTCGACGCGTTCGCCTCGTCGCCGGCCTGCCAGTACTCGAACCACACTGTCGCGTTGCCGTCGGCCTGCAACGCCGTGAGGTTGCCCGAGAAGGTCGCGTTCGTCGTCGTGACGTGGGTCGCGCCCGTCGTCTCGACGCCGACCGTCTCGGTGGTCGCCGCCGCCGTGAGCCCCGGGGCCACGGCAGCGACGACCAGCATCGCGACCGCCAGCGCTGCGATCCGTCCGGATGTGGTCTGTCTCATCGACGGGATAGACACAGCTTACCGGTATAAAGCCGGAATCTCGTTCACCCGCGTTCGTGCCGTTCACTCCGCGACGACACGCCGCGAAACGGCTGTAGAAAGTTTATTGCCGCAGCTATTCGTTTATTTCGCCTCGGCACGGGCCACGAGCGACTCTGCGCGCTCGGTCGCCGCGGCGCGGACGCGGTCGGCGTCGAAGGGGAGCACCTCGCCGTCGCGGAGCAGCACGTCCCCGTCGCAGACCGTGTGGCGGACGTCTGCGCCGCGCGCCGCGTAGGCGAGGTGGCTCACGAGGTCGTGGGGCGGGGTCAGGTGGGGCGTCGCGAGGTCGACCACCGCGAGGTCCGCTGCCGCGCCGGCCTCGATGCGCCCGGCGTCGAAGCCGAGGGCGCGCGCGCCGCCCTCGGTCGCCATCCTGACCGCGGCGGGCGCGGCGACCGCGCTCGCGTCGTCGGCCGCGAGTTTGCCGATCATCGCGGCGTCGCGCAGCTCGTCGAACATGTCGAGGTCGTTGTTCGAGGCGGCGCCGTCGGTGCCCAGGCCGACCGTGACGCCGGCGTCGAGCAGTCGCTGGACGGGCGCCATCCCGCTGGCGAGTTTCATGTTCGAGGCCGGACAGTGGACCACCGCAGTCCCGCGTTCGGCGAGCAGGTCGATCTCGGTCTCGTCGAGGTGGACGCCGTGGGCGAGGAAGTCCCCGTCCGCGAGCATCCCGAGGTCGTCGGCGTAGGCGAGCGGGCGCCGGCCGTCCGCGGTGAAGGGGGCGACCTCGTCGTGCGTCTCGTTGGCGTGGAAGTGCAGCGGGACGCCCAGGTCACGGGCCTGCGGGACGAACTCGGCGAGCAGGTCCTCGCCGACGGTCGTCAGCGAGTGCGGGCAGACGGCGGTCCTGATCCGGCCGCCTGCGGCGCCGTCGAGGTCGCGCGCGACCGCGAGCCCCTCCTCGAAGTCGGCGCGCGCCTCGGCCTCGTCCTTGCCGGCGGCGACGACGCCGTGGCCCAGCCGCGCCCGGAGCCCGGACTGCTCGACGGCGTCCGCCACCGTCGGCTCGAAGAAGTACATGTCCGCGAACGACGTGGTCCCGGAGCGGATGAGTTCCACCAGCCCGAGTTCGGTGCCGGCGCGGACGTCGGCCGCGGTGAGTTCGGCCTCGACCGGCCAGACGTCCTCGCGGAGCCAGGCGTCGAGGGGCTTGTCGTCGGCGTACCCCCGAAGGAGCGTCATCGCGACGTGAGTGTGGGCGTTCACCAGCCCCGGGATCACGAGGCCGCCGGCGGCGTCGAGCGTCTCGTCGCCGCCGCCCACGTCCCCGACCGCGACGATCTCGCCGGCCGCCCGGTCGAGGAGGACGTCGGCGCGCTCGACAGTCATGTCCGGGCGGAGGACCTGGCCGCCCGCGACGCGAAGGGTACTCATGCGGGCGGCTTCTCTGCGCGCCGGGTAAACGGTTCCGGGACAGCCTTTTGTCCGCGGCCAGGGTGACCACGGGCGTGAGCACCTCGTGAGCACCTTCGACCTCGTGATCGGCGGTCTCCTGGCGGTCGTCACGGTCGCCGGCGTCGCGTTCGTCGGGGGCGGCGTCGTCTGGTACCGGCGGTTCGACCGGTTCTACGCTGGACCCCGATCGCGGCCGGCGCTCGTCCGGGTCGCGCGGGACGGCGGCGCCGCCGCCGGCGTCGCGTTCGGACTGGGGCGCTCGGACACGCCGCGGACTTTCGCGCGACGATGGCGGTCGCCCGTGCCCAGGCCGCCGGTACCGCACCGTCCGGTCTGGAGGCGGTGCTCGTCGCGCTCCCGACGGCGACGCTCGGGGCCGCGACGTGGCTCGGCATCGCGCTCTTCGCGGTGGCGGTCGGCGCGACGCTGCTGGACCGGGCCGCGGCGTGGGCGGCCGGCCGGCGATAGGATTTGTCAGTCCCGCGTCAGCCGCCGCACGTGCCCGTCGGGACGACGATGCGCCTCGCGCTGCTGCTCAGCGGCGGCGCCGCGCTCGCGGTCGTCCTCGCGAGCGTCCTCTACCACCGGTACTTCGACCTGCTCGCCGGCACCGGGGGGAGCGAGCGGGCCCGCCGGGTGCTCCGGACCGGCGTCGCCAGCGGCGGCGTCCTGGTCGGCGTCGGCGTCTTCGGCGCTGCGCTGGACGCGACCGCGACGGTGGCCAGTTTCGCGCCCACGCGGCCGGGGCCGGTCGAGCGCGCGCTCCTCGCGGTCCCGACCGGCTGGCTGCCGTGGCTCGTCGCCGTCGGGACGCTGCTGGTCGTGGCGTCGGGCGTCGTCGCGAGCGCGGCGCAGGTCCGGGCGCGCTACCGCGACTGAGTCGCGTTCGCGGCCGCGGCGTACCACGCGGGCCGGGGGACGGTCGTCGCGCCGCGGTCGGTCCACCGGACCGTCACGGAGACGTGTGCGCGGCCGACGCGGCTGTCGAAGGCGGCGTCGCGGTCGATCGCGAACACCCGCCCCGTGGCGTCGAACACCGCGGCGCCGCGGCGGGTGGCGTCGCGCGGGCCGACGCCACGGGCGGCGAAAGTGAGCCGGTAGCGGCCGCCGTCGAGTCGCGTCACGTTCCCGTCCGGGAGGTCGCGGACGTCGCCGGCGTGCGTGAGGTCGCCGGGCCCGTACGGGAAGCGGGCGGCGTCGTGGCGTTCGTACCGGGTGGCCGTGGCGTTGGCGAAGCGGGTGAACACGACCGACCCGTTCGACCACGTCTCGGTGGTGTAGGCGACCGATCCGTTCCGGCGGGCGCGGGTGTGGACGACGCGGTGGAACCGCTCGAAGTCGGGGCCGACCCGGACCGTCGTCTCGTGGTGCATCCGGTAGTCGCCGCGGGCGGGGATGCGGTCGGTGTAGTTCCGGTGGAGGGTGAACCCCTCGCGGAGCGTCCGGTCGTTGGCGGCGGCGAGCGCGCTCGCGTTCGCGCGTCCGGTCGCGGCGATCCCCGGTGCGACCCGGTCGGGCGTCGGGGTGGCGGGGCCGGTCGGGAGCGAACAGCCGGCGAGCACGAGCAACACGCCGAGGAGGAGGAGGGCGGGCGGGCGAGGCACGGACGAGGTGGTGCCAGCCGGTGGCATAATCCTACCGGAAAGCTGTTTGGGCGGCGGGTCCGAGTCGGGGTATGCGCATCGCCGTGCCCAACAAGGGCCGCCTCCACGACCCGGCGCTCGACCTGCTGGAGCGGGCCGGCCTGCACGTCGAGGACGGGGCAGACCGGAAGCTCTACGCGGACACCGTCGACCCCGACGTGACGATCCTGTTCGCCCGCGCGGCCGACAT
>JBDGSV010000068.1:0-9110 GCA_042217375.1 Haloarculaceae archaeon
GCGGCAGACGACGGTAACACGGTCGATGGCACGGCCTGTATGCCTCAAGTGGGACAACCACGAATGGTTGGAGTCATCACGCACTCCCCGTCCCAACGAGGAGCATACGAACCCGCAAGTTGCCTCCGTGGGTCGGTAAGCGATATCCCCAGCGCGAGGAAACCCCGGCATGAACGCCGGGGAGGATGTCATCGGCGGCCGTCCGTTCCGGTCGACTGGACGACGCGCTCGAACCGTGGCGCGGCCGACGGGGGAGCGGCTCGCCCTCGCTCCGGGATCCAAAACGCCAAACCCCGGGCCGGGATAGCCGGTAGTATGACCTGGACCGTGATGCCGGACTACGACACCTACGAGGAGGCCCGGGCGGCCTTCGAGTGGGACCTCCCGGCGTCGTACAACCCGGGCGTGGACTTCCTCGGCAAACACGACGCCGACGCGGTCGCGCTCCGCCTGGACCGGGACGGCGACGTCGAGACGTTCACCTTCGGCGCGCTCGACCGGCGGTCGGACGCGCTCGCCGGCGCGCTCGCCGACCTCGGCGTCGAGGTGGGCGACCGCGTCGGCGTGATGGCGCCCCAGCGTCCGGAGACCCTGCTCGCCCACTGCGCGGCCTGGAAGCGCGGCGCCGTGACCGTCCCGCTCACGACGCTGTTCGGTCCTGACGCGCTCGAACACCGGCTGGCCGACGCGGGCGCGCGAGCCGTCGTGGTCGACCCCTCGGTCCGGGACACGGTCGCGGCCGTCCGCGACCGGTGTCCCGACCTCGAACACGTGATCGAACTCGACGGTGCGAGCGGCGACGCACGCGCGTTCGACGCGCTGGTCGCGGACGGCCCCGAGTCGTTCGCGGCCCACGACGCCACGCCGGCCACCCCGTCGGCGATCATGTACACCAGCGGCTCGACCGGGCCGCCGAAGGGCGTCCACCACTCCCACGCCCTGTGGCTCGGGCGCGCGGCCGCCGCGTACAACTTCTTCGAGCAGGGGCTGGGTCCCGACGCCGTCTGCTGGACGCCCGCCTCGTGGGCGTGGGGCGGCGCGCTCGGCGGCCTGGTGTTCGCAGGCTGGCACCACGGGGCGACCGTCGTCGGCGCACCGATGGGGTCGTTCGACCCCGAGCGGGCCTTCCGGGTGCTGGAGCGCCACGACGTCACCCACGCGTTCGTCCCGCCCACCGCCCTGCGGATGCTGATGGGCGTGGAGGCGCCGGCCGACCGCTACGACCTGTCGCTGTCGGTGCTCGCGGCGGCGGGCGAGCCCCTGACCCCGGAGATACTGACCTGGGCCGACGGGGAACTGGGCGTGCCCGTCAACGAGTTCTACGGCCAGACCGAACTCAACCTGGTCGTCGCCACGTGCGGGCAGTGGTTCGACGCTCGGCCCGGGAGCATGGGCAAGCCTCTGCCGGGGTACGACGTGACCGTCCGCGACGTCGAGACCGGCGCGGAAGTGGCGCCGGGCGAACTCGGCGAGATCGCCGTCCGGCCTCACGACGACCGCGTCGTCTTCGACGAGTACCGGGGCCTGCCGGAGAAGACCGCCGCCAAGCAGCGGGACGGCTGGTACCTGACCGGCGACCTCGCGGAGCGAGACGAGGCGGGCTATCTCTGGTTCAAATCCCGGAAGGACGACCTCATCATCACCTCCGGCTACCGCGTCGGACCGGGGGAGGTCGAGGAGGCGATCCTCGAACACCCGGACGTCGAGCAGGCGGGCGTGGTCGGCGTCCCCGACGAGACGCGAGGCGAGATCATCCGGGCGTACGTGAAACCCGCGACCGACCGCGACGAGGACGACCTCCGCGCGGCGATCCGCGACCTGGTGCGCGAGCGCCTGGCCAAGTACGAGTACCCCCGCGAGATCGTGTTCGTCGAGGAACTGCCCCAGACCTCCACGGGCAAGATACGGCGGGCCGACCTCCGCGACCAGGAACAAGGGTAGCGACGGGGGCATGGGCCCCCTGTGTGACGCTACGGAGTCGTGACGACTCCGTGGCCACGTACCTCCTGATCCGGTATAAATCTGTGCTGCCGTCCAATCCTTAAGTCGTCCGCCGTTGGAGAGCGGGTATGTACACCGACATCCTCGTGCCCACGGACGGGAGCGAGGCGTCGCTCCGGGCGGCCCGGGAGGCGATCGACCTCGCGCGGGCGATCGACGCGACCGTCCACGTCGTCTACGTCGTCGACGAGAGCGCCGGCACCATGCTGCTCAGCGGTTCGAGCATGGCGACCCTGCTCGAAGAACTGAACGAGCGCGGCGCGGAGGCGACCGAGGCCGTGTCTGCCCTGGCGGACGACGTCCCGGTCGAGACGGAGGTCGTCCGCGGGACGCGCGTCGAGGGGGCGATCCTCGACTACGCGACGGCCCACGACGTCGACCTGATCGTGATGGGGAGCCACGGGAAGCGCGGCATCGACCGCCTCCTCGGGAGCACGACCCAGCGCGTGCTCGCCCACAGCGATATTCCGGTGCTGGTCGTGGCCAGCCACGAGGCGGAGGACGAACCCGGCGGCGAGCCGTCGGACACGGAGGCGTGACCGTACCGCGACGGCGCGGGAACGTGCCTTTTATCACCACGAGGGGAATATCGAACCGCATGCCGAGTTCCAACGGACCGCTCGAGGGCACGCGAAACAAGCTGAAGAACAAGCCCCGCGAGCGCGGGACGTCGCCGCCACAGCGACAGGTCGAGCAGTTCGAAGCGGGAGACACGGTCCATCTCCACATCGACCCCAGCGTCCCCGACGGTCGCTTCCACCAGCGGTTCAACGGCCACACCGGCGAGGTCGTCGGGAGCCAGGGCCGCGCGTACAAGGTCCGCATCCGCGACGGCGGGAAGGAGAAGACGCTCATCGCCCGTCCCGCGCACCTCCAGCGGCAGGCATGACGATCTTCAAGGAGAAGCTGGACGAAGAGTACGTCACCATCTCCGAGGCCAAGGAGATCCTCGCCGACATCGAGGCCGAGCGCGCCGGCGACGAGGACCGCGAGATGCGCTACGAGCTGGCGCGGGCCATCGAGCACGTCAACCGCTTCGCCGTGCTCGACGCCGAGGACTCCCGGGCGCTCGTCGAGGACCTGCTGGAACTCGACAAGGTCGACGAGACGACCGCGCACAAGATCGCCGACCTCCTGCCCCGCGACCGGGACGAACTCCGGTCGATCTACGCCCAGGAGCGCTACGCCCTGGACGGCGAGGAACTCGACGAGATCCTCAACGTCGTCGCCCAGTACGCCTGAGCCGGTCGGCAGTCGCGGCGCGACGGTGCATTTTTCGAGTCGGGCGCGCGTACGGGAGACCGGGAATCGAGCATGTTCGACAGAATTCTGGTCCCGGTCGACGGGAGCGACTGTGCGACGCGCGCCGCCAGACTCGCGCTCGAACTCGCCGACCGCTACGGCGCCGCCGTCGACGTGGTCGTCGTCGCCCCGGCGGCCGACGAACGCGCCGCCGACGCGGCCGCGGCGGGACGCGAGATACTGTCTGCGGTGGCGGCACTGGCCGAGGAGACCGGGGGCGGGATCGACGTCGAGACGCACTACCGCGAGGGCCGGCCCGCCGCGGAGATCACGGCGTTCGCCGCCGAGCACGGAACCGACCTGGTCGTGATGGGGCGGCGGGGGCGGGCCGGCCTCGACGAGCACCTGCTCGGGACGGTCACCGAGCGGGTGCTCCGCGGGAGCGACGTGCCGGTCCTGACCGTCGCGAGCGCCGACCGCCCGGTCGGCGCGATCGAGAACGTCCTCGTCACGACCGACGGGAGCGAGAACGCCGAACGCGCGGCGCCGTACGCGGCCGACCTCGCCGGCCAGTTCGGCGCGACGCTCCACGCGCTCTCCGTCGTGGACGTCCAGGCGGCGGCCGGCGTGTTCAGCGCGGGCGGCGTCTCCGCGGAGTTCGTCGAACGACTCGAAGCCGAGGCCGCGGGGGCGACCGAGCGCCTCGTGGCCGCCGGCGACGGGGCCGACCTCGACGTCCGCACCGAGGTCGTCCAGGGCACCCCCTACCGCGAGATCGGGGCCTACGTCGTCGACCACGGCGTCGACCTGGTGGTCATGGCCTCCGAGGGGGAGTCGAGCCTCGCCGGCCAGCACCTCGGGAGCGTGGCGAGCCGCGTCCTCCGGACGGTGACGGTCCCGGTGCTGGTCGTGACGGACTGAGCGCGGCGCGCCCGGAGCGTCGGCGCGGGCGACGGCCCCTGCCCGCGTGGGTGGGCTTAAGTGTACGGTCCACGTATCGACGTGACATGACTGACTCCGGGAGCGACGGGCAGCGCGTCGCCGTCGTCCTCGACTATCTCCCGCACGGGCGGCCCGGCGACGATCGGCCCCAGTACCAGAAGGAGCCGCTGGCGTACGCTCTCGACGTCTCCGAGTTCGGCCTGTACGCGGTCACGCTGGCGGACGACGAGAAACTCACTATCGGCGGGCGGTTCGACCTGACGGCGGACGGCGTCCGGCGCGCCCGTCGCGTCGACGTCGACGACCTCTCCGGCGGCGCCCGGTCGGAACTGGAGTACGCCGTCGAGGAGATCGTCGACGAGGACGAGCGCCGGTTCGTCGACTTCTACAACGACGCCCAGCCCATCACGCTCCGGCTCCACCAGCTCGACCTCCTGCCCGGGATCGGGAAGAAACTCCGGAACGGCATCCTCGACGAGCGCAAGCAGCGGCCCTTCGAGAGCTTCGAAGACGTGGACGAGCGGGTCTCGGGGCTGCACGACCCGCGCGGCATCCTGGTCGACCGCATCCTCGAAGAGCTCCGGGAGGACGACCTCAAGTACCGGACGTTCGTCGGCCAGCGCCAGCAGTCCGAGGAGTAGCGTCGCGCCGGGCCGGAGGGACGGCCTTTTCAACGGGCGGCACCCTACTCCCGGTCGATGACCGAGCCAGGGACGCGAGACCCGGACGCGCTCGTCCGTCGAGCGGGCGTACGGGGGAATCCGGACCGGGACCAGCACTTCCTGGTCGACGACCGCGTGCTCGACCGGCTCCCGGGCTACCTCCCGGCGGACGCCGACCGCAGCCACGTCCTGGAGGTCGGCGGCGGGACGGGCGCGCTCACCGACCGGCTGCTCGCGGTCGCCGACCGCGTGACGGTCGTCGAGCGCGACCCCGTGCTGGCCGACTTTCTCGCCGAGGAGTTCGCCGCGGCCGTCGAGACCGGCCAGCTCACGGTTCTGGCGGGCGACGGCGTCGCGGTCGACCTCCCGCCGTTCACGGCCTCCGTCTCGAATCTGCCCTACGGCGTCTCGAGCGAACTCGCCTTCCGGCTCCTCCCCGCCGGTCGGCCGCTCGTGTTGATGTTCCAGCGAGAGTTCGCCGAGCGGATGGCCGCCGAACCCGGCGCGGACGAGTACGGCCGGCTCTCGGTGACGGCCGGCCACTACGCCGACGTGGAGGTCGTCGAGCGCGTCCCGCCGACCGCGTTCGACCCGCAGCCGGCCGTCGAGAGCGCCGTCGTCCGGACGACGCCCCGCGATCCCGACTACGAGGTGCCCGACGAGTCGTTCTTCCTCTCGTTCGTGACGGCGGTGTTCACCCAGCGACGGAAGACGATGCGGAACGCGATCCGGAACACGGCCCACATCTCGGGGCTGGGCGATCCCGACGCGGTCGTGGCCGCGGCCGACGACGACCTCATGGGGCGGCGGGCCGGAACGGTCGCCCCGTCCGAGTTCGCCGCCCTGGCGCGACTGGCCTGGGAGACGGGTGAACCGGGATGAGCCTCGCCGGCTGGGTGCTCGGCGTCGCGCCGCTCGCGGCCCGGTACGTCTGGACCGCCGGGCTGGTCGCGGCGCTGGCCGTCGTCGCGACCGTCGCGTGGATCGCCGGGCCGCGGCTCAAGCGCCACGTCGACCAGGAGACGGCCGAGATCCTCCAGTCGCTGGCGGTGACGGCGGCCGGCGCCGTCGCGGTCGCCGTCCTCGTCGACGTCTGGGGACTGACCGACGACGCCAGCCGCGCGTTTCTCTTCACCATCGACGAGACCGACGTCGTGCGGCTGCTGGTGACGCTGCTCGTGCTCGCGGTCGCCTACACGCTGACACGGGTGGCGAAGCGGTTCGTCCGCCACGGGTCGAGCCAGCGCGCGCTCACCCGACACCAGCGCGAGGTGACCCACTACGTCGTCCAGGTCACGGTGATCGTGGTGACGGGGCTGTCGGTCCTGGCGTTCTGGGGCGTCGAGCCGGGGAACCTGCTCATCGGGGCGGGGGCCTTCGGGCTGATCGTCGGACTGGCGGCGCGCCAGACGCTCGGCGCGGTCCTCGCCGGGTTCGTGCTCCTGGGGTCGCGCCCCTTCCAGGTCGGCGACTGGGTCGTCGTCGACGACCAGGAGGGAATCGTCACCGACATCAGCATCGTCAACACCACGCTCCGGACGTTCGACGACGAGCAGGTGATGATCCCCAACGACCGGATCACCGACGATCACGTCGTCAACCGCTCGCGCAGCGGCCGGCTCCGGGTCCGGGTCTCGGTCGGCGTCGACTACGACGCCGACGTCGGGCGCGCCGTGGAGGTGGCCACCGAGGCCATGGAGTCCGTCGACGAGGTGATGGACGCGCCGCGTCCGGACACGGTCGTCGAGCAGTTCGGCGACAGCGCGGTGGTCCTCGAACTCCGGTTCTGGATCGAGAACCCCTCCGTCCAGCGGAAGTGGGCAGCCCAGTCAGCCGTCGTCGAGAGCGTCAAGACCGCCTTCGAGGAGGCCGGTATCGACATCCCGTTCCCCCAGCGCGCGCTCTCCGGTCGGGACGAGGCGATCCCGACCGCGGCGGACGGACAGGCGGCGACGACCGACGGGGGCGGGTAGATGACCGATCCCCACCAGGACGTCCTCGACGACCAGCCCGACGTCTACCAGCCGGCCGAGGACTCCGAACTGCTGGCCGCGACGGCCGCCGACTACCTCGTCGGCGGCGAGGTCGTCCTCGACGTCGGCACCGGGTCGGGCTACGTGGCCGAACGGGTGGCCGACGCCACCGGCGCGCGCGTGGTCGGCGCCGATCGCAACCCCCACGCCTGCCGACAGGCGAGAGACCGCGGCGTCGAGGCGGTCCGCGCCGACCTCGTCGGTCCGTTCCGCGACGGGGCCTTCGACGCCGTCCTGTTCAACCCGCCGTACCTCCCGACCGACCCGGACCGGGAGTGGAGCGACTGGATGGAACTCGCGCTCTCGGGCGGCGAGACCGGCCGCCGGGTCATCGAACCGTTCGTCCGTGCCGTCCCGCGCGTGCTCGCGCCCGAGGGCCGGGTCTTCCTCCTCGTCAGCACGCTCACGGGCGTCGACGCGGTCCGGAACCTCGCCCGCACCGCGGGCCTGACGACCGAGATCGTCGCGGAGGAGTCACACCCCTTCGAGAAACTGGTCGTGCTCCGCCTCGTGAAAATTACTCCAAAGCATAATCCGGATTAGGAAATATTAAACGCCGTCATCGCGAACTCGCGGCCAATGACGGAACTCGTGGCGACGACGCCCGGGCTGTATCCGCTGCCGGACTGGGCGAAAGACGAGCTCTCAGACCTGAAGGGCCACCAGAAGTCGGACCTCGTCAGCGGCGACGAGGACGACGAGATCGCGTCGGTCTACGACGAGGGGCGCGCGGAGGTCGTCGCCTGGCAGACCGACGCCGGGCTGGACCGCGTGGTCGAGGGCCAGCTCCGCTGGGACGACATGCTCGCGCACCCGCTCGCGGTCCACGACTGCGTGGAGACCCGCGGCATCGTCCGCTACTACGACAACAACAACTTCTACCGGGAGCCGGTGATCCGCGGCGATCTGACGCCGGACGGCGACGTCGCGGCCGAACTCGACGCGGCGGCGGCCCTGACCGACGACCTGCAGGCCGTCCTGCCGGGTCCGTACTCGCTGGCCGACCTCGCGACCGACGAGCACTACGGCGACGACCTGCTCGGCGGGATCGCGTCGTTCCTGGCCGGCGAGGTCGAGCAGTTCCCCGAGGTGGAGTCGCTGTGGCTCCTGGAGCCGTCGCTCGTCGAGAACCCGCCCGACGACGGCGCGGACGAGCGCGCCAGCGAGGCCATCGACGCCGTGGCCAGCGCGACCGACGCGGACGTCGTCGTCCATACCTACTGGGGCGCCCTCGAGGAGAAGGTCTACGCCCACCTGATGGACGCCGACGTGTCGGCGATCGGGTTCGACCTCGTGAGCGATCACGACCGGAACCTCTACAACGTCAACGAGTACGGCACGAAGTCCGACGTGGCGCTCGGGCTGGTCGACGGCCAGAACACCCGCGTCGAGGACGTCGAGACCGTCCGCGAGCGCGTCGAGTGGGTCCTCTCGAACACCCCCGGGGCGGACTTCGACACCGCCTACCTCACCTCGAACACGGAGCTGTTCTACCTGCCGGTGAACCGGGCGCGCGAGAAACTCGCCACGCTCGGCGCCGCCGCGCGCGAGGAGGTGACTGCCTGACATGAGTTCGAACACGCGAGACCAGTTCCGGCCGGCGGACCACCCCCACGAACACTTCCTGCTGACGACCGTCGTCGGCTCCTACCCCAAGCCCACGTGGCTGAACCGGGCGCGCGACCTCTACGAGGCGAACGCCGAGGCGACCACGCCCCGCGGCGGCCGCGTCGACGAGGAGGCCGCGCTCTCCTTCGACGAGGACGACTGGGAGGAGGCCACCGACGACGCCGCGCAGCTCGTCACCGGCGAGCACGAGCGGGCCGGACTCGACGTCGTCGTCGACGGGGAGATGCGGCGCAACGAGATGGTCGAGTACTTCGCCCACCGCATCCCGGGCTACGAGTTCAACGGCCCCGTCAAGGTGTGGGGGCACAACTACTTCCACAAGCCCTCGGTGGTCTCCGAGGTCACCTACGACGAGCCGTGGCTCGTCGACGAGTACGAGTTCACCGCCGGCGTCGCCTCCCGTCCCGTCAAGGTGCCCATCACCGGGCCGTACACCCTGGCGAACTGGTCGTTCAACGAGGCCTACGACGACGACGAGGAACTGGCCTACGACCTCGCCGGCCTCGTGAACGAGGAGATCGACCGGCTGGTCGACGCCGGCGCGCGCTACATCCAGATCGACGAGCCCGCGCTGGCGACGACGCCCGACGACCACGCCATC
>JBDGSV010000067.1:0-8916 GCA_042217375.1 Haloarculaceae archaeon
TCTACCGTCGCGCGCTCGCCGAGGACCTCCTGCCCGGCCGCTCCATCGAGGGCGTCGCCACCGCGTCGCTGTACGCCGCCGCCCGCCAGGCCGGGACGCCGCGCTCGCTCGACGAGATCAGCAGCGTCTCCCGCGTCGAGAAGGACGAAATCGCCCGCACCTACCGGTACGTGGTCCGGGAGCTGAACCTGGAGATCCAGCCCGCCGACCCCGAGAGCTACGTCCCCCGGTTCGCGAGCGACCTCGGCCTCTCCGACGAGTCCGAGCGCCGCGCCCGCGACCTGCTCGGCAACGCGAAAGAGCAGGGCCTCCACTCCGGCAAGAGCCCGGTGGGGCTGGCGGCGGCGGCGGTGTACGCCGCGGCGCTGCTGACCAACGAGAAGGTGACCCAGTCGGCGGTCTCCGAGGTCGCCAACATCTCCGAGGTCACCATCCGCAACCGCTACAAGGAACTCCTCGAAGCCGAGGACCTCGCGACCGCGTAGCGGGGCGCTTTTCTCCGGTCGACCCGCTCGACGTGCATGGAGACGACTCGCCACTTCGTCGCGACCGTCTACGTCGTCAACGACGGCGCGACCGCGCTCCACGAGCACGACCGCCTGGGCATGTGGCTCCCGCCTGGCGGGCACCTCGATCGGGACGAACTCCCCCACGAGGCCGCCGTCCGCGAGGTGCGCGAGGAGACCGGCCACGACGTGGACCTCCTCGCCCCGCGGGGGACGGTCTCGTCGCCCACCGTCGAGAGCATCCCCCAGCCCCGGCGGTTCCTCCTCGAGGACATCGACGTCCACCCGGACGGCCACGTCAGCCACCAGCACGTGGACTTCGTCTACTACGGGCGCGTCGCCGACCGCGAGATCGACCCCGCGGGCGACGACGAGGCCGCACCCGGAGCGTGGGAGTGGTTCACGGCCGCCGACCTCGCGTCGAACGCCGACCGGCTGGAACCGGACGTGGTGGAGCTCGGTCGCGAGGCGATCGCGGCGGCGACGCAGTAGCGAGCGCTCACCGGATGTCGGAGAGCCGGGCCTTGATCCGGCGCTTGACCCCGCCGGCAGCCTGCCGGAAGCTGACGTGCCAGGGGGTCCGCTGCCCGACGACGCTGGTGCGGCCCGCCCGGATGGCGTCGAGGATGGCCTCCACCGAGCGGTCGTCGGTGTCGACCTCGGTGACCGCCTGCCCGACCATCTCGGCGACGTGGGCGTCGCTGCCGGCCGTCATGGGGAGATCCCGCTCGCGGGCGAATCGCTCGGCCTGGCGGTTCGCCCGCCCGGTCAGCAACCGGGAGTTGTACACCTCGATGGCGTCGGCCGCGGCCAGCTGGTCGCGAGTGACGTTCGGCGCGACGCCGCTCCGGGACTTCTGGAAGGGGTGCGGGACGACCGCGATGCCGCCCTGGTCGCGGATGCGGTCGAGCGTCTCGTCGAAGGGGAGGCCGGCGGGAACCTGCTCGCGGACGCCGAACGCCAGGACGTGGCCGGCGGCGGAGGTGACCTCCATGCCGGGGATGCCGACCAGCCCGTAGTCGGGCGCGAGGTCGGCGGCGGCGAGGCTGGCGTCGAGTTCGTCGTGGTCGGTGACCGCGAGGGCGTCCAGTCCCACGGCCGCCGCCTGGTCGAGTAACAGCTCGACGGGATCGCGGCCGTCGAACGAGAGCGCGGAGTGCGTGTGGAGCTCGACCGACAGCACGGGCGGGAGTTCGGACGGCCCGTAGAAAAGGCGTCCGGTTGCACTCAGCCGGCCGGTTCCGTCGTCGCGCGCACGGGCAGTCAGCCCCGTCCGGCGTGCCGGAACGGTCGGTCGCGGCTCGATCCCCCCGATGGGCTGCCGCGTGGAACGGCCGGCCCGTCGCAGCGGTCACCCTCAGCGACGCGTCGGTTCGTCGACGCGAATCGGGCTCGCCGTACCGTCGACGGCGAGTTCGTGGCGGGCCACCGCGCACATGAAAAGCGATTTAGCCGCCGTCCGCCAGGCCACCACCAATGAGCCTCTCCGACGCGGACCGCGAACTCGTCGTCGCGGAACTGGGCCGGGACCCCACTCCTGCGGAGGCGGCGCTGTTCGAGAACCTCTGGAGCGAGCACTGCGCCTACCGCTCCTCGCGGCCGCTCCTCTCGGCGTTCGACTCCGCGGGCGACCAGGTCGTCGTCGGGCCGGGCGACGACGCCGCCGTGGTCGCGCTCCCGACGGCCGAGGACGCCGAGGACGTCTACGTCACGCTGGGCATCGAGTCCCACAACCACCCCTCCTACGTCGACCCGTTCGACGGCGCCGCCACGGGCGTCGGCGGCATCGTCCGCGACACGCTGTCGATGGGCGCCTACCCCATCGCCCTGGCCGACAGCCTCTACTTCGGGTCGTTCGACCGCGAACACTCCCGCTATCTCTTCGACGGCGTCGTGGAGGGCATCGCTCACTACGGCAACTGCATCGGCGTGCCGACGGTCGCCGGGTCGGTCGCCTTCCACGAGGGGTACGAGGGCAACCCGCTGGTGAACGTGGCCTGCGTCGGACTCCTGACGGCCGACCGGCTGGTCACCGCCGAAGCCCAGTCGCCGGGCAACGAGCTCGTCCTCGTCGGCAACGCGACCGGACGCGACGGCCTGGGCGGCGCCTCCTTCGCCAGCGAGGACCTCGCGGAGGACGCGGAGACCGAAGACCGCCCCGCCGTCCAGGTCGGCGACCCCTACACGGAGAAGCTGCTGATCGAGTGCAACGAGGCGCTGCTGGACGAGGACCTGGTCGAGTCCGCCCGCGACCTCGGGGCCGCGGGCCTGGGCGGCGCCACCAGCGAGATGGTCGCCAAGGGCGGCCTCGGCGCCGAGATCGACCTGGAGCGGGTCCACCAGCGCGAGCCGAACATGAGCGCCCTGGAGATCCTGCTCGCCGAGTCACAGGAGCGGATGTGCTACGAGGTCCGGCCGGAGAACGTCGAGCGCGTCGAGGCCCTGGCCGACCGCTTCGACCTCGGCTGTGCGGTGATCGGCGAGGTCACCGGGGGCAACTACGTCTGCCGCTTCGAGGGCGAGACGGTCGTCGACGTGGACGCCACGTTCCTCGGCGAGGGCGCGCCGATGAACGACCTCCCCGCCGAGGAGCCGTCCCGGCCAGCGCGTCGCCTGCCTGACGTCGGCCTCCGCGAGGCGTTCGAGGCGGTCGTCGGCAGTCCCAGCACCGCGAGCAAGCGGTGGGTCTACCGCCAGTACGACCACGAGGTCGGCGTCCGGACCGCTCGCCGGCCCGGCGACGACGCGGCGATCCTCGCGATCCGGGAGGCGCGGGCGGCGCCGGACGCCGCGGGCGCCGGGACGGGGACCGACGACGGCGTCGGGCTGGCGTTCACGGCCGGCGCGGATCCCAACTGGACCGCCGCGGCGCCCTACGAGGGCGCGCGCGGCGTGGCCCTGGAGAACGCGACCAACCTGGCGGCGAAGGGGGCGCGCCCGCTGGCAGCCGTCGACTGCCTCAACGGCGGCAACCCGGAGAAGCCCGACGTCTACGGCGGGTTCACGGGCATCGTCGACGGCCTGGCCGACATGTGCCGCGCCCTCTCGGTGCCGGTGGTCGGCGGCAACGTCTCGCTGTACAACGACTCTGCAGCCGGCCCCGTCCCGCCGACGCCCACGCTGGCGATGGTCGGTACCCGGGCCGGCTACGACGCGCCGCCGGCCGCCGTCCAGGGCGAGGGCACGCTGGTCGTGGTCGGCGACGACGGGCTGGCCGGCGAGCCCCGCCTGGGCGGCTCCGAGTACCTGGCGCAGTTCGGGGGGCGCGACGCCTACCCCGCGCTCGCCGAGCGGCCGAAACAGTTCGTCGAGGCGCTACTCGGCGTCGCGAACGACGCTGCGACGCTCGCCGTCCACGACGTCGGCCACGGCGGGCTGGCGGTCGCGCTCGCGGAGATGGTCGACGAGCACGGCCTCGCAGTCGAGATCGACGCCGACGGCGACGGCGTCGAGCGCCTGGTCCACGAACAGCCCGGTCGCGCGGTGATCGAGACGACCGACCCCGCGGCCGTCGAGGCCCGGTTCGACGGCGTCGCGCCGGTGGCGACCGTCGGCACCGCGACCGCCGACGGCCGGCTCGACCTGACGGTCGGCGACGAGACGCTCGCCGTCGACGCCTCCGAGATCCGCGACCTCCGGGACGTCGTCGCGCGCGGGATGGACTGAGGCGGTCCGTGCGGCGGCGCGGTAGCTCGCGGGTGAACGAGCGCGTGCCGGGCGGGGCCGCGACGGCTACGCCAGGAGGAGCGGGATGCCGAACGTGATCGCGATGCCGACCAGCGCGACGACGAACCCGACGCCGACGTCGCGCCCGGTGTAGGGACTCTGCGGTGCGGTCTGTCGCTCGGTGGCGAACTCCGACCCGTGGTCGTCCTCGTGTTCCTCGGCCATGCGCGCCCGTTCGCAGACGGGGTACTTCGACCTGTCGGAGTCGGCCACCGGAACGCACCACTTTTCTCCGCGGGTGGGGTAGAGTCGACCATCCAGATGACGCTGACGAAGCGAATCATCCCGTGTATCGACGTGGACCTCGACGAGAACGGGGAGGCGGCCGTCTACACCGGGGTCCACTTCGAGGACCTCCAGTACACGGGTGATCCCGTCGAGATGGCGAAGGAGTACAACGAGGCGGGGGCAGACGAGTTCGTCTTCCTCGACATCACCGCCTCGGCGGAGGGCCGGGAGACGATGCTCGACGTCGTCTCCTCGGTCGCCGACGAGGTGTTCATCCCCCTGACCGTCGGTGGCGGCATCCGCACCACCGAGGACATCAGGGAGACGCTGCGCGCGGGTGCGGACAAGGTTTCGATCACCACCGGCGCCCTGGAGCGACCGGCGCTCGTCGACGAGGGCGCGGCCGCGTTCGGGTCCCAGTGCATCGTCATCTCCGTGGACGCGCGCCGGCGCTACGACGAGCGCGGCGAACACTACGTCGAGGTCGACGGCGAGTCGGTCTGGTTCGAGTGCACGAAGAAGGGGGGCCGCGAGGGGACCGGCATCGACGTGGTCGAGTGGGCCACCGAGGCCGAGGCCCGGGGCGCGGGCGAGCTGTTCGTCAACTCGATCGACGCCGACGGCACCGAGGACGGCTACGACATCCCCCTGACCAGGGCGGTCTGTGACACCGTCTCGACGCCGGTCATCGCCTCCTCGGGCTGTGGCGGCCCCGAGGACGCCTACGAGGTGTTCACCGAAGCCGGCGCCGACGCCGCGCTCGCGGCCTCGATCTTCCACTTCGGCGAGTACACCATCCGCGAGGTCAAAGCGTACCTCGACGAGCGCGGCGTCCCCGTCCGGCTGGAGGACTGAGCGGTCGCGTGGCGGTCGCGGGTCGGCTGCGAGAGACGAGGTGGGCGGGCGGGCGCGGTCTCAGGCGGCGGTCTCGAAGGCGTCGCGGAAGCCGGTCGCCTTGTCCCGGACGTTCGCGGCGGCGGCCTCCAGGGCGTCGAGCGGTGCGGTGCCGCCCTCGGTCTTGACGGTGAGGATGGGCTCGGTCTGGCCGCCGGACTGCTCGGGGTTGACGTCGTAGGTCGCGGCGGCGACCCCCTCGGTCTCCAGGAGCGCCCCCTTCAGCACGTTCATGAAGGTGTGGTCCTCGCCCGCGATCTCGATGGAGAGTTCGGTCTCCTCGCTCTCGATGACCCGGAGTTCCATACCCACTCTTAAGCGATCACGCGTTTCAACCTTACGAACGGTCGGCGCGCCTACTCCGGGGCGGGCCCGGTGAAGTAGTCGTGTGCGGGCGAGAGCCGCCCGAGGGCGTCGGCGGCCAGCACCGCCGCGCCGGCGGTCCACGTCGGTCGCTGTTCGGGCCAGATCTCGCCGTCCTCGAACTGGTAACCGGTCCAGTAGGTGCCGGTGTCCTCGTCCACCCACCGGTCGAGCCAGGCGAATATCTCGGCGGCCCGCTCGCGGCGCCCGACGGCGGCCAGCGCCAGCACCAGTTCGGCGGTCTCGGCGACGGTGACCCAGGGCTCGTCCGCGACGCACCGGCAGCCCAGACCGTCCACAAGGAACTGGTCCGACCGGGCGTTCAGGCGGTCGCGGGCCGTCCGGCCGCGAACGACGCCACAGAGCACCGGGTAGAACCAGTGCATGGAGTACCGCGACTTGTCCTCCCAGGTCCGGTCGAACCGGCCGGGTCGGCTCCGGACCGCCTCGCCGACGCGGGCGCGGGCGTCGAGCCAGCGTTCCCGGTCCAGGTCGAGGACGCGCGCCAGCCGGACCGCGGCCGCGAGGCTCTTGTAGATGGACGAACAGCTGGAGACGAGCGCGTCGCGGTGGGGCGACCCGTCGGGGTGGGCCGCCCAGTAGACCTCGCCGGTCGGCGCCTGGTGGGAGAGCGCGAACTCGACGGCGGCCTCGACGGTCGGCCAGAGGTCGCGGACGAACGACTCGTCGCCGGTGACGCGGTAGTGGTGGTCGACGCCGACCGCGGCGTAGGCGGCGCGGTGGGTCTCTTTCTGCGACTCGCTGACCGCGCCGGTCGCGTCGTACATGGCCCACCAGCTCCCGTCGTCGAGTTGCGCGTCGGCGAGCCAGCGGTAGGCGGCCTCGGCGGCCTCGCGTCGGCCGGCGGCGCTGAGCGCCATCGCGCTCTCGACGTGGTCCCAGGGATCGGCCGGGCCGTCGACCTCCCAGGGGATCAGCCCGCTCTCGCGCTGGACGCGCTCGATGTACGCGACTGCGCCGGCCAGGTCGTCCAGCGTCGAGCACGGGGCGCGTACGTCGCTCATGGCGGGTTCTGGAAGTACAGCACGACGCTCTTCCCGAGCAGGGGGTCGAGCGCGGTCTCCAGCCGGCGAAGCGGCCACGGCTCGGCCACGACGTCCCACTCCAGGAGGCGCTCGTAGAGCGCGAGGGGGAGCGGCTGGTCCTCGTCGCGGCGCTCCCACCAGAGGCACTTGAGCCACCAGTACGGCGAGTGCAGGGCGTGCGCGAAGTGCCGGTCGACGAGGTCGAACCCGCGCGACTCGACGGCCTTCCGGAGCGTCGGCCGGGTGAAGATGCGGACGTGACCGCCCTCGACCTGGTGGTACTCCTCGGAGAGCGCCCAGCACACTCGCTCGGGGCCGTACCGGGGGACGCTCACGCCCAGGCGCCCGCCCGGGCGGAGCACCCGCGCCAGTTCGTCGACGGCGCTCTCGTAGTCGGGGACGTGTTCGAGCACCTCCGAGCAGACGACGGCGTCGAAGGCGTCGTCCGGGAACGGCAGGCACAGCGCGTCGGCCTCGGCGACGGCGGCGGTCCCGGCGGCCTCGCTCGCGACGTACGTCTCGTAGTCGTCGCGTGCGCGGACGAGGCGGTCCACGTCGAGGTCGACGCCCACGACGTCGACGGCCGCCGCCAGCGCGGTCGCGTGCACGTGGCGCCCGTCCCCACAGCCCACGTCGAGGACCCGGTCCCCGTCGGCGAGGGCCAGGCGGTCGGGGTCAATCGTCTGCATCGGCGATCGCCTCGCGATAGACCGCGACTGTCTCGCGCGCGGCCGCTGCCCAGTCGAACTCGGTGCGGACGCGGTCTCGGCCGTTCTCGCCCAGGCGCTCGCGGAGCGCGGCGTCGTCGAGGAGGCGCCGCACGGCCCCGGCCAGCGCCTCGACGTCGCCCGGCGGCACCGTCAGTCCGGCGTCGCCGACCACCTCGGGCAGGCCGCCGCCCGTGCTGGCTACCACCGGGACGCCACAGGCCATCGCCTCCCCCGCCGGGAGGCCGAACCCCTCGTACAGCGAGGGGACGACCGCGAGCGCGGCGGTGGCGTAGAGTTCGACCATCCGCTCGGTCGTGATCTCGCTGCAGGTGGTGACGCTGTCTGCGATGCCCAGGTCGTCGACGAGGCGCTCGCACTCGCCGCCCTCGTTGAACTCGCCGACGACGACGAGTTCGGGGTCGCTGGGGTGGTCCCGGACGGCGGCGAACGCGCGCAGCAGGTAGCGGGTGCCCTTGAGCGGCGCGTCGGCGCTCACGGTCGTCATGATGCGGCCCTCGCGCCGTTCCACGTCGGGCAGGGGCCGAAAGCCCTCCGCGTCGATGCCGTTGTGGACGACCGCTACCCCGTCGGACGCGACGCCGAAGTCGTCGACGGCGGTCTCCTTCGACGCCTCCGAGACGGCGATGACGTGGGGGAGTCGCCCGGCCACCTCGGCCTGCATCCCGAGGAACCGGAACCAGCGCCGCGTGAGCAAGCGCTCGCCGAGGCCGTCCGCGGCCCGCAGGGCGACGTCCCGGTCGACCGTGATCGGGTGGTGGATGGTCGCCACCGTCGGGACGCCCATGTCGACGAGGTCCAGCAGCCCGTAACAGAGGCTCTGGTTGTCGTGGACGACGTCGTACTGCGGGTCGTGGTCCCGGAAGTGGCGGACGACGCGCTCGCCGAAGGTGTACGGTTCGGGGAAGCCGCCGGTCAGGACGCTCAGCCACTCGAACAGTTCGGTCCAGTCGGCGAGAAATCCCGGTTCGAACGCCCGCAGTCGGTCGGTCTCGTCGACGACGTTCGTGCCCGGGAGCTTCACCAGGTCGACGTCCGGGTCGAGGTCGGGATACGGACGGCCCGAGATCACGTCCACGTCGTGGCCCTGGGCGGTGAGCGCCCGGCTGAGGTACTTCACGTAGACCCCCTGGCCGCCGGAGTACGGGTCGCTCCGGTAGCTCAGCAGACAGACGTCGAGCGAGTCGGCGTCCTCGGCCGTCGCGTCGGCGGCCGGGGTGGCTGCCGCGGACGCGTTCGCCGCGCCGCCCGAGGACGACGCCTGCCCGGTCCGAAGCGAGAGGCCGCCGGGCACGAGTCGGCGGAGGGGGGTGACCATGCGGTGAGTATGGGCAAGTAAATTCAACCACTATTAAAGTTCATTATTCACGGCTGTTTCTGCTCGCGCTCGCGGGGCGCCCGGGCGTCGCACGGGCCGGTCGGGTT
>JBDGSV010000020.1:0-8878 GCA_042217375.1 Haloarculaceae archaeon
CGTAGGTCTTCCCGAGGAAGAACACCTCGCGGGCCTTCTTCTGGCCGATCTGCTGGGCGAGGTAGGCCGACCCGAAGCCGGCGTCGAAGCTCGCGACGTCGGGGTCCGTCTGGAGGAACTTCGCGTGCTCGGCGCTCGCGAGCGTCATGTCGCAGACGACGTGGAGCGAGTGCCCGCCGCCGACGGCCCACCCCGGGACCACGCAGACGACCGGCTTCGGGACGTGCCGGATGAGCCGCTGGACCTCCAGGATGTGGAGCCGACCGGCCTTCGCCGCGTCGAACTCGCCGGGCTCGTCCCCGCCCCGGTACTCGTACCCGGAGTCGCCCCGGACCGACTGGTCGCCGCCCGCACAGAACGCCCAGCCCCCGTCCTTGGGCGAGGGGCCGTTCCCCGTGAGGAGGATACAGCCCACGTCCGACTGGCGCTTGGCGTGGTCGAGCGCGGTGTAGAGTTCGTCGACGGTCCCCGGCCGGAAGGCGTTCCGGACCGCGGGCCGGTCGAAGGCGATGCGGACCGTCCCCTGGTCGGTGGCGCGGTGGTAGGTGACGTCCTCGAAGTCGTCGGTGACTTCCTCCCACCTGTCCGGGTCGAATATCTCAGAGACCATACCGGCACGGCGGCCGGCCGGGGCAAAAAGGTGCCCAGTCGTGTGTCAAACGCCCGGTTGAGTCTCCACAAGACAGGTGCCCGCGCTGCCCGCTGATCGACCCATGCGACGCAGGACCCTCCTCCGGAGTGCGCCCCTGGCCGCGCTCGGCCTCGCCGGCTGTCTGGACCGCTCCGCCGGCACGACGGAATCGTCGACCGCGTGGTCGGCGTCCGTCCCCGGCCCGGTCGTCCACGAACCGGCGGTCGCCGACGGCGCAGTCGTCGTCGGCACCGACGCCGGCACCGTCCACGCGCTGGCGGCCGGCGACGGCCACCGCCGCTGGGACGCGGACGTCGGACGACCCGCCGCGGGGGCGCCGCTCGTCGACGCCGGCACCGCGTTCGTCGTCGGCGGCGAGCAGGGCCTCGGGGACGAACAGCGGGTCGTGGCGCTCGACCCCGCGACCGGCGAGGAGCGCTGGTCGTTCGACGCCGGCGGGTGGTGGCTCGCTCTCCACGGCGCCGACGACCGGTCGGTGTACATCTCGACCCGCGACGACGCCCTCGGGCCCGCGGGTCAGACGCTCTTCGCCGTGGACCGCACCGACGGGACGGCGCGCTGGCAGGTCCCGGTCGGCGACAGCCGCGGCGCCGCCGTCACCGGCGAGACGCTCGCGCTCGCGACCTTCGGGCGGCTGTACGCCGTCGACCTGACGGACGGGCGCCAGCGCTGGACCGTGGACGCCGAGGACGTCGACGACCCGCGGGCCGCGGCCGGCACCGTCCTCGCCCGGGTCGGCGGCGCCGGCGACACGGCGGTCCGGGCGTACGACGCCCGGAGCGGCGCGGCGCGCTGGACGTTCGACGGGCAGTCGGTCGCCTCGCTGTCGCTGGCCGACGCCGCCTACGCCGGCGGCCGGCGCCTCGTGCGTCTCCCGCTCGTCTCGGGCGACCCCGACTGGCGCGCGTCCGGCCCGTCGTTCGTCCCGGGCGCGCCCGTCGCGGACGGGCGCGTGTTCGCCGGCGGCGACCGGGCGGGCGCATACGCGACGGCGGACGGCGAGGGGCTGTGGACCTTCGACCCGTCCCGGGCCACCGCCACCGGCGCGACCGGGGGGTCGGCCGAGCCGGTGCCCGAACTGCTGGTGCCGGAGGTGGCGACCGGCGGCGCGGTGTTCGTCCGGGGCGCGGGCGGCGACGCCAGCCGGCGGCGCGCCTACGCGCTCGGCCAGGCGGACGGCGCGACCCGGTGGTCGTTTGTCGCGGACGGCACCCTCACCGCGCTCGCCGCCGGCGACGGGCGCGCCTACGCCGGCAGCGCGGCGGGGGCCGTCCACGCGTTCGGCGCGTCCGGCGCCGACTGATCGCTACTGGAGGGCGCGCTCGACCGGGCCGCCGGGCGCCGTCGCCCAGGCGACGAGCAGGACGGTGAGCGCGACCAGCAGGCCGAGGAGGATCTGCTGGGCGACGAACAGCGAGTACGCCAGCGCCAGCAGCGCGAGGCCGCCCGCGACGGCGACGCGGATGCGACTCGTCCCGGCGAGGGCGCCGCCCGCCGACGCCCGCGTCGTCAGCCACGCGACGAGGTAGAACAGGCTCGCGGCGAACACGCCGAACAGGGGCTGTTGCTGGAGCACGATCGAGTACGCGACGATCGCCACGACGACGGCGCCGACGCCGAGTTTCCACGCGAGGGAGGGCATACGCCGTTCTCACGCGCCACCGAGAAAAATCAGTCGCCCGGCGGTCAGCCCTCGCCGAGTTCCGCGCGGACGCGTTCCTGGAGGCGCTCGCGGAACCGGTGGCTCGCTCCGGCGTCGGTCCGGACCTCGATCACCTGGGTGCCTTCGCGTTCGAGCGACTCCCGGTAGCGCTCCCGGAACGCGGCGCGGTCGTCGACGCGGGCGAACGACAGCCCGTAGAGGTCGGCGCTCGGCTCGAAGTCCAGGCCGTGCGGCGTCCGGAACTGGTCCTCGAAGGTGTCGTGGGCCTCGATGGGGAGGGCGTGGAAGATGCCGCCGCCGTCGTTGTTGACGAGGACGATCGTCGCGTCCACGTCACACCGCCCCACCGCCAGCAGGCCGTTCATGTCGTGGTAGTACGCGAGGTCGCCCGTGACGAGCACGAGCGGGTCGTCGGTCGCGCTCCCCGCGCCCAGCGCCGTCGAGGTGATGCCGTCGATCCCCGACGCGCCCCGGTTGCCGAGCACCGTCAGGTCGGCGTTCCGGGGACGGCCGAAGCGGTCGAGGTCGCGCACCGGCATCGAGTTGGAGACGAACAGCGTGGCCGGGTCGGGCGCGAGCGCGAGCGCGTCCGCGACCACGCCGCCTTCCCAGTCGTCGGCCACGTCGACCAGCGACCAGTAGTCGCGTTCGAGGCGGGCGAACCGGTCGCGCCACGCCGTCCGGCGGTCACCGCTCGCGCCGTCCGTCGCCTCGCGTCGCCCGGTGACGCGACTCGCGAGCGCGTCGAGCGTCCGCGAGGAGTCGGCGACGACGAGGTCGGTGGCGGTGAACTCCGCCTCCGGCCAGCCGTCGGGGGCGACCACGACCTGCCGGCAGTCGGCGTCCCGGAGGAACTGCCGGAGCGGCTTCGACGTCGGGGACGCCCCCACGCGCACCACGAGGTCCGGGTCCGGGACGGCGGTCTGGACGTAGGCGTCGTAGCCGCCACAGACCGGCGCCCCGTCGTCGACGTGCGGTCCGAACCGCACCCCCGAGAGCGGGTCGGCCAGCACCGGCCAGCCGGTCGCGCGGGCGAAGGCAGCCGCGGCGGTGGCGTCGAGCGCGTCGCTCGGGCCGGCCACGAGGAGGCCGCGGTCGGCCGCCGCCGCGTCGGCGGCGAGCCGGTCGAGCGCCGCGTCGTCGGGCGCGCTCGTCCCGGCCGTCACGGTCACGAACGGCCCGTCCCGGCCCTCGACCGCGAGGGGGTGGCGCTCGGCGAAGTCGTCGGGCACCGCCCCGGTGTCGACGGTCGGCTCCAGCGGCTTCCGGAAGGGGACGTCGAGGTGGACGGGCCCGCGCTCGTGCTCGGCAGTGGCGACGGCGCGGGCGAGCGCCGTCCGGAGCGACCGGAGCTTCCGGGCTGCGGGCTCCGGCTCCGGGAGGCGCCGGTAGTGGCGGACGGCGTCGCCGTAGAACTTCTCCTGGTCGACGGTCTGGTTCGCGCCGCTGTCCCGAAGTTCGGGCGGCCGGTCGGCGGTCAGGAGGAGCAGCGGGACGCCGGCGGCGTCGGCCTCCACGACGGCCGGGTGGAAGTTCGCCAGCGCCGTCCCGGAGGTGCAGACGAGGGGCGTCGCCCGGCCGGTGCGCTTGGCGCGGCCGAGCGCGAAGAACGCCGCCGACCGCTCGTCCAGGTGCGAGAGCGTCTGCACGCCCGGGTGCTCCGCGAACGCGACCGTGAGCGGGGTCGACCGGCTCCCGGGTGCCACACAGACCGTGTCGACGCCCGCCTTCGCCAGTTCGTCGACGACGACGCGCCCCCACAGCGTGCTGGCGTTCGGCGCGGTCATCTCGGCATCACGTCCCGACTCTGGCGGCGGCGGCGAAAAAAGCGTCCGGTCGTCAGTCGCCGCGGTCCGACCCCAGCGCGTCGAGGATCGGCCGGTACTTCAATTGCACCTCGTCCCACTCCCGGTCGGGGTCGGAGTCGGCGACGATGCCGACGCCGGCGAACAGGGTGGCCGTCCGGGCCGAGGAGACGGCCGAGCGGATGGCGACCGCGAACGTGCCGTCGCCGGCGGCGTCGATCCAGCCGACGGGGGCGGCGTACCAGCCGCGGTCGAACGGCTCGGTCTCCCGGATGGTGGCGAGCGCGCGGTCCGGCGGCAGCCCGCCGACGGCGGGGGTCGGGTGGAGCGCCTCCACGAGCGAGAGGACGTGCTCGTCGGCGCCGAGTTCGGCCGTGATCGGCGTCTCGAGGTGCTGGACGGTCGCGAGGCGCCGCACCCGTCGCTCCCCGGTCGAGACGGAGGCCGCCAGCGGCCGGAGCTGGTCCCGGACCGTCTCGGCCACCAGTTCGTGCTCGTGGCGGTTCTTCTCGTCGGCCATGAGTTCGCGGGCGAGCCACTCGTCCTCGGCGGGCGTCTCGCCCCGCCCGGTCGTCCCCGCGAGCGCCCCGGTCTCGACGGTCCGGCCCCGGAGCGAGACCAGCCGTTCGGGCGTCGCGCCCACGAAGCTCGGCGCGCCCTCGCGGGGCTGGACGGCGAACCGGTAACACCCCGGGTAGGTCTCGCCGAGCCGGGCGAGCAGGTCCGGGACCGAGAGGTCGGCCGCGAGGTCGGCGCGCAGCGCCTGCGCGAGCACGACCTTCCGGAGGGCGCCGCTGTCGATGCGCCCGACGGCCGCCGTCACCGCCTCGCGCCACGCCTCCCGGGGCGTGGTGCGCTCGCGGCCGGCGATGCCGGGCGGTGGGCCGACCGGTCCGGCCCCGGGGAGCGCGTCGAGGTGGTCGCGGAGCGCCGCGAGCCGCGACTCGACCGCGTCCGCCGTCGCGTCGGCGCCGGTGGCGGTGACGGTGAGCCAGGCGTCGGCGCCCGTCCAGGCGACCTGGAACGACGGGAGGACGAACTGGGCGCCGGGGAACCCGTCCCAGGGCGGTGCCGGCGCGTGGTCGTCGTGGAAGGCGAAGCCGCCGAACACCCGGGGGCGGGCGACCTCGGCGCTGGCGTCGACGTCGCCGGCCTCGAACAGCGCCTCACAGGCCGCGCGGACGCGCTCGAACCGGTCCGCGCCGTCGGCGACGAGCGTCGCCGCGGCGCCGCTGCCGACCACGGTCGGCCCGTCCGGTTCCGACCAGAGGACGGCGGGCGGGTCGGCCAGCCGGTGGACCGCCCGAACCGGAGGCGGGGGGACGCGGACCGAGCGGCTCACGAGCTGCCCCTCGACGGCGCGGGCAACTGCCTCGTCGCCGCGGAGTGGTTCCATCACCACCTCGGTACGGACCCGGCCCCTTTAGCGGTTCGGAGACGCGGCTCTGTGGCCGACGCTCGCCCCGACCCTGGGGCGAGCTGTCGCGGCTCAGCCGTACCGCTCCTCCGCCCAGGGATTCGCCGTGACCGAGTACCCGCGCTGTTCCCAGAACCCCGGGTCGCGCTCGGTCTGGAACTCGACGCCGGAGACCCACTTCGCCCCCTTGTAGGCGTACATGTGCGGCAGGACGACCCGGACCGGCCCGCCGTGGTCTGCGGGGAGCGGGTCGCCGTCGAACGCCCAGGCGAACAGCGCCTCCTCGCGCAGGCAGTCGGCGAGGGGGACGTTCGTCGTGTAGCCGTCGTGGGCGTGGAACATGATCTGGACGGCCTCGTCCCGGACGCCCACCGCCGCCGCCAGCGCGGGGACGGGGACGCCCGTGAACTCGCAGTCGAACCGGCTCCAGCCGGTCACGCAGTGAACGTCCTGGCGCTGGGTCTCGCTCGGCAGCGCGCGGAACTCCTCGAGCGAGAACGTCTGCGGCGCCTCGACGGCGCCCCACACGTCCAGCGACCAGTCCTCGCGGGCCACGCTCGGCGTCCCGCTCTTCGAGAGCACGGGGAACGCCTCCGTCTGGTGCTGGCCGGGGGGCAACCGCTCGCCGTCGAACTCCTCGTGGAGGTCCGTGACGTCGCGCACGCCTCGAGCGTGGGGCGGCCGCCGGGTAGCCTTTCCGGAACGCGCCGCCGCCGCGCGACACAGGAATCGAGAAAATCCCACACAGAATCGCGAATAAATTTGCTCGATGTCCAATCCCGAATTCCCGGTGGCGATATTTTCCCCGTCAGGTTTAAATTCCCCATGCTCGAACTTTTCGGTGTTCCGATGCCCAAGGTAGAGATCACGATTCCGGAACATCTGGAGATGCAGATCGCCCAGATGGTGGAGCGGGGCGAGTTCGTCAACCGCGAGGAGGCGGTGGAGGAACTCCTCTCGACGGGACTGCGAGCCTACAAGACGAGCGGACCGATGGAGGACGAGGAGCCGGAGTTCGAGGACGACGGCATGATGGGCCACGAGGACGAGTACGTCTTCTGACCCCGGATGCGACCTGCAGCCACTCTCCTCCGTAGTTTGTCTACTGGTGGCACATAATTCTTAAACAGGTACCCGGCCTAGCCGTCGATACCATGCACAAGGACGAACTTCTGGAACTCCACGAGCAGATGGTCTCGATCATGGGGTATTTCAAGCGCCAGGAGGATGTCGACCCCGCCCTGTTCGACGCCTACGAGAACCTCGAGGTCACGCCGGACGACGTCCACAAGTCGAAGAGCGAACACAAACACGCGGTGTTCGTCCTCGGGAACGCGCTCGCGGCCGCGATGAGCGAGGACGAGTTCTCCTCGGCCGGCCGGATCGGCAAACGGATGCAGGAACTCGCAGACGACGCCGAGCAGAAACTGTAGATCGCTCGGTCGCTCTGCCGACGACCGCCCGGCGGCGGCGTCGCTCAGGCGAGCGCGCTTCCGGCGCGGACGAGCTGTTCCTCGCCGAACGTCGGGCCGACGAACTGGAGGCCGACCGGGAGGCCGTCGGTCTCGCCCACCGGGACCGAGATCGCGGGCAGGTTCGCCAGGTTGACCGGGACGGTGTTGGCGTCCGCGAGGTACATCTGGAGCGGGTCGTCGAGGCTCTCGCCCAGTTCGAACGGCGGGACCGGCATCGTCGGGGAGGCGACGACGTCGACCGACTCGAACGCCTCGTCGAAGTCGCGTTTCACCCAGGCGCGGGCGTCCTGGGCCTTCTTGTAGTACTTGTCGTGGTAGCCGGCCGACAGCGCGTAGGTGCCGAGCAGGACGCGGCGCTTGACCTCCTCGCCGAACCCCGCCTCGCGGGCGCGGGCGAACGTCTCGTTCCAGTTTCCCTCGTAGCCGCCGGACTGGCCGTACCGGACGCCGTCGAACCGCGCTAGGTTGGAGGAGGCCTCGCCCATCGCGATCACGTAGTAGGCCGGGACGGCAGCCTCGACGGAGGGGAGCGACACGTCCCGGATCGACGCGCCACGGGACGCCAGGTCGTCGACGGCGGCCCGGAACGTCTCGACGACGCCCTCGTCGGCGCCCTCGACGAGTTCGGTGGCGACGCCGACCTCCAGCCCCGCGACGTCGCCGTCCGCGGCCGCGGCGTACTCCGGCGAGCCCTCGGGCGTCCGGGTCGTGGCGTCGTGCTCGTCCGGACCGGCGAGCACGTCGAGCAACTCGGCCGCCTCGGCGACCGAGGGCGCGATGGGTCCGATCTGCTCCAGGGAGTTCGCGTAGGCGACCAGCCCGTACCGGGAGACCAGCCCGTAGGTGGGCTTGATGCCGACGACGCCACAGAACGCCGCCGGACAGCGGATCGAGCCGCCCGTGTCGGAGCCGAGCGCGAGGTCGGCCTCGCCGGCCGCGACGGCGGCGGCCGACCCGCCCGACGACCCGCCCGGGACGTGACCGGGGGCCGCCGGGTTCTCCGTCGGGCCGAACGCGGAGGTCTCGGTCGTGGTTCCCATCCCGAACTCGTCCATGTTGGTCTTCCCGACGATGGTCGCGCCCGCCTCCTTCAGGCGCTCGACGACGGTGGCGTCGTAGGGCGGGACGTAGTCGGCCAGCATCTCCGAGCCGCAGGTGGTCCGGATCCCCTCGGTGGAGATGTTGTCCTTGACTGCGACGGTGCGACCGGCGAGCGGGCCGTCGCCGCTCCCCTCGACCGTCTCCTCGGTGATGAACGCGCCGTGGCTCATCTACGAGACCTTCGGCCCCTTGAAGTAGCCGTCTTCGCTCTCCGGTGCGTTCTGCAGCGCCTCCTCGCGGGAGAGGCCGTCGCGCACCTCGTCCGGGCGGAAGACGTTGGTGAGGTCGGCCTCGGACTCGACGGCCGGGACGGCGTCGAGCGCCTCGAAGTGATCGAGGATGTCGCCGAACTGCGCCGCGAACCGCGCGACCTCCTCCTCGTCGAGGTCGATGCGGGCGAGAGAGGCCACGTGCTCGACCGTCGCCTCGTCGACGGTCGCCTCCGGGCCGTCGGAATCGCTCATGTCCGTCCCGAGTCGTGGCCACACACTAAGGGTTTCGAATCGGTCAAACCGCCGGAACGGACCGCTCGACCCATCCAACTGCCAAAGGGTTTAAGTCGCCTCGGCGACAACACATAGACGAAGGAGATGCGGGTTTTCGGGTGGTACCGATTCGCCACCGTCAAGCACAAATGACCGACACCAGCACCCAGCGCCTACAGAGCGAGCGTACGGACGAGCGAGAAGTCGACGAGGAGACGGAGGAGCTCGTCTGCCCGGAGTGTGGCGGCAAGCTGGTCAGCGACACCGAGCACGGCGAGAC
>JBDGSV010000060.1:0-8575 GCA_042217375.1 Haloarculaceae archaeon
AGGACCTCGAGAACACGACCGAGCGCGCCGGCCGCGCCCAGGACAAGGAGGACCTCATGCAGCGGCTGCGGGACCTGGGCTACATGTAAACGCGAACCTTTTTTGGCGGGGGCCTCGGGCCTGCGGCCCTCGACCCCCGCCAAAAAAGCTTCACCAAAAAAGCCGGAGCCTCGCCTTCGGCTCGGCTCCGGTCGACTGCTCGACCTCGGTGAACCGCTCGGCTCCGGTCAGCCGCTCGACTCCGTTCGACCGCTCGACCTCGGTGAATTGCTCGACCTCGGTGAACCGCTCGACTCCGGTCAGCCGCGAGGACGGGGGGGTCCCGTCGGCCGTCAGTCGACCGCGATCCGGCCGCGCAGGTCCCGCTTCGAGGCCGGGCTGATCGTGATGCCCGCGTCGTCGAGGCGCCGCTTGACCGCGCGGGCGTACGCAGACCTGGCGGCGAGCACCGCGCGCCGGCTGGGGTTCTGAATCCAGTAGTGGACCCGGACGACCACCGCGTCGCTCCCGAACTCGTCGACGTAGACCCGCGGCGAGGGCGCGGGGAGGACGTCGTCGAGGTCGGCGGCCGCGGCTTCGAGGTGGGCCATCGCCTCGACCACGTCGTCCTCGTAGGCGAGGTCGACGCGGTCGACGAGCCGGTAGCGGCGCTGGCCGTAGGGCCGGGTGATCGCCTGTCCGGTCAGCACCGTGTTCGGGATCGTCACGAGTTCGCCGTCGGGCGTCTGCACGCGCGTGACCCGGAGCGTGATCGACCGGATCGTTCCCTCGCCGTCCGTCCACTGGATGTAGTTGCCGATGTTGAACTCGGGGTCGAGCACCAGCACCACGCCGCTGACGAGCGACCCGATGACCGACTGCGCCGCGACGCCGACCGCGAGCGTCCCGGCCGCGACGACGAGCGCAGAGTTGGTCAGGAACCGGCCGTACCCGGCGGCGACCGCCGCGACGTAGAGCGCGACGAGGTAGACGGCCACCCGGACGTACCGGGAGACCGCCTCCTCGATGGTCGGGTTGTTGCGGTTGCGGCGGTCGACGACGCGAGAGAGCGCGGGTTCGACGACGTACTCGCCGAGGAGGACGACGACGACGAAGCCGGCGGCGAACCAGGCCGCACGGACGACGAGCGGCCAGTACGCGGCGAGTCGCTCCGGACCGACGTCGGCCAGCTGGGGGACTACCTCGGTGCCCATGCGGCGAGGTCAACGACCAGTCACAAAAGCCCGGGCGCCGTGCCGGGCCGCGCCAGCGTTTATCACCCGCGACGACGAACCGCCCGTCCATGACAGACGCCGACACGGCAGTCGACGCCGACAGCGTCCGCGACCTCGCCGACCGACTCGGCCTGGCGCTCGACGACCTGGACGCGGCGGTCGACAGCGTCGCGGACGGGGTTGAACTGGCGGCGACGCTCGCGCCGTCGCTCCCGGAGAGCGAGCCGGCGACCGACGTCCGCGAGGGCGACGACGAGTACGACGCCTTCCGCCAGCGGTTCGACCTGGCCGCGGCCGACGGCCCGCTCTCTGACCTGTCGGTGGCGACCAAGGAGAACGTCTTCGTGGCGGGCGTCCCGGCGACGTGCGGGTCGCGGGCGTTCGCGTTCACCCCCGAGTACAGCGCCACGGTGATCCGCCGCCTGCAGGACGCGGGCGCGTCGGTCGTCGGGACGACGAACATGGACGAGTTCGCGCTGTTCACGACGGGCGAGACCTGCCAGCACGGCGAGATCTCGAACCCGGCCGCGCCCGACCGGGTGCCCGGCGGGTCCTCGGGCGGGAGCGGCGCGGCCGTCGCCGCCGGCCTGGTCGACGCCGCGCTCGGGTCGGACACCGGCGGCTCAATCCGCATCCCGGCGTCGTTCTGCGGCGTCGTCGGACTCAAGCCGACCCACCGCGCGGTGCCGCGGTTCGGGTTCGTCGACCTCGCCCCGTCGCTCGACCACGTCGGCCCGCTCGCGCGCGACGTGGAGACGGCCGCCCGGGTGTTCGACGCCATCGCCGGGCCGTCGCCGGAGGACCCCTCGACGCTCGGCGCGGGCGCGGCCGGCGACGTCGCGGCCGCGATCGACGACGACGTCTCGTCGCTGCGGATCGGGCTGGTCGAGGACGCGCTCGGGGCGTCGACCGACGCGGTCGCCGAGACCGTCCGGGAGACGGCCGCGGACCTGCCGGTCGCGGTCGAGTCGGTCTCGCTGCCGACCGTCGAGTCGCTGGTCGCGCTCTCGGTGATCACGGGCGGCGAGTTCGCCGCGCTCGTCGAGCACAACGGGCAGGTGTACGGCACGGGGACGGGGTACAGCGAGCCCTATCGGGCCGCGCTGGCCGCGATGGACCCGAACGAACTCGGCTCGACCGCGCGGAACAACCTCCTCACGAGCGCGGGCGTCACCGCGGCGACCGACGACGCCGCCTACGTCGCCGCACAGGGATACCGCCGGTCGTTCACCCGGCAGGCGATGGCCCTCCTGTCGGAGTACGACGCGCTCGTGACGCCCACCACGCCGACGACCGCGCTCCCGTTCGGCGCGGTCGAGACCCAGGAGGACCTCATCCAGACGCTCGCCAACACCGGGCCGTTCGACCTCACCGGCCACCCGGCGCTGTCGGTCCCCTGCGGCGAGGTGTCGGGGCGCCCCGTCGGCTTCCAGGTGGTGACCGACTACCACGACGAAGCGACCGCGGTGGCCATCGGGCGCGCGGTCGAGGACCTGTAGCGCGCACCGGGGACACACAGAAACCCCTTTGACCGCGGCCGCCCCGGGTGTGCGTAGTGACTGCCGTCGAGGAGGTCGTGCCCGACTTCGCCGAGGTGTTCCCGTTCGAGGAGTTCAACCGGATGCAGTCGGTCGCGCTGCCGGCCGTACTGGAGGGCGAGGACAACGTGGTCGTCAGCGCGCCGACGGCGAGCGGCAAGACCGCGCTCGCGGAGCTGGCCATCTGTCGCACCCTGCGCGCGGGCGGGACGGCGCTGTTCCTCGCGCCGCTCCGCGCGCTCACGAACGAGAAGGAACGCGAGTGGGAGCGCTTCGAGGAGGCGGGCTACTCGGTGTACGTCGTGACCGGCGAGCGCGACCTGAACCCCCGGCGCGCCGAGCGGGCCGACATCCTGGTGATGACCCCCGAGAAGGCCGACTCCGCGACCCGGAAACACGACAGCCGCCGCTACGCGTTCGTCACCGACGTTGACTGCTGTGTCATCGACGAGGTCCACCTGCTCGACTCCGACCGGCGCGGCTCGGTCCTGGAGGTGACCATCTCGCGGCTCCGGCGGCTCTGTGACCCGCGCGTGATCGCGCTCTCGGCCACCATGCCCAACGTCGAGGACGTCGCCGACTGGCTCGACGCCCCCGACGACGCGACGTTCATGTTCGGCGACGAGTTCCGACCCGTCCCGCTGCACGCCAGCGTCGAGACCTACGCCCACGGGGAGAACTCCTTCGCCGACAAATACCGCCGGCTCTACCGCGCGCTCGACCTCGCACAGCCGCACGTCGAGGACGGCGGCCAGGCGCTCGTGTTCGTCTCCTCGCGCCAGGACACCGTGCAGGCCGCCAAGAAAGCCCGCGACGAGGTCGCAGAGCGCGACGTGCCGATGGGTGCGCGCGGCGACTACGAGTTCCACACGGACGCCGAGGTGCTCGACAACGACACCCTCCGCCAGTCGGTCCTCGACGGCGTTGCCTTCCACCACGCCGGCCTCTCGAAGTCCGACAAGGACCACGTCGAGCAGTGGTTCCGCGAGGGCAAGGTCCAGTTGCTGTTCTCGACCTCGACGCTCGCGTGGGGGGTGAACCTCCCGGCGCGGTGCGTCGTCATCCGGGACACCAAGCTCCACGATCCGCTGGAGGGTGAGGTCGACATGAGCCCGCTCGACGTCCTCCAGATGCTCGGGCGCGCCGGGCGGCCGGGCTACGACGACGCTGGCTACGCCTACGTGGTCTGTGACGGCAGCGAGGCGGACAAGTACCGCCGCCTGCTCCGGGACGGGAAGGAGATCGAGTCCCGGCTCGCGGCCGACCTCGCGGGCCACCTCAACGCGGAGATCGCGCTCGGGTACGTCGAGGACCTCGACGACGTGATGGACTGGCTCGAAACCACCTTCTACTACGTCCGCGCCCAGCGCGCCCCCGCGCAGTACGACTCGGCGGGCCGGCTCCGCGAGCGGGTGCGCGAGGAACTGCGACGCCTCGTCGACGGCGGCTTCGTCGAGACCGACGCCGACCTCGGCGTCGAGGGCACGGCGCTGGGCCGACTCACCTCCAAGTACTACCTGCGCCTCGAGACCGCCGAGCGGTTCGCACGGCTCGCGACCCGGGACCGCCCGGTCGACGACGGCGCCGTCCTTCGGACGGTCGCGGAGGCGGCCGAGTTCGACAGCGTGAGCGCCCGCCGGGACGAGCGAGAGGCGGTGCGGGCCGTCCTGGGCGAGTCGGACGGCCGGACGGAGGGGAGCGACCTCGACCCGGGGAACCGGAAGGTGCTCGCCATCCTGCGGGCGAGCATGTCGGGGACGACGCCGGGCGAGCTCCAGAGCGACGCCTGGGTCATCCGGCAGAACGCGCTCCGGCTCCTGGCCGCGCTCCGGGCGTTCCTGGACCGCTTCGCCGACGCCCGGGCGGCCAACCTCGCGCGCCAGATCGAGGCCCGCGTCGAGACCGGCATCAGCGACGACGCCGTGGGGCTGACCGCCATCGACGGCGTCGGCGCCGGACGCGCGCGGAAACTGGCCGCCGAGGGGCTGACCACGCCGGCTGCGGTCCGCGAGGCCGGCGTCGAGGGGCTGGTCGCGGCCGGGCTCTCCGAGGGCGTCGCCGAACAGGTCCACGCGAACGCCGCCGACCTGCCCGCAGTCGCCGTCGACTGGGGCGACTTCCCGGCGGCGGTCGGCGCCGGCGAACGCGCGATGCGGGAGGTCGAGGTCAACAACGAGGCCGGCGGCGCGCGGGCCGGCCTCCGGGTGACCGTCAACGGCCGCGAGATGACGGGCAAGTCGGTCTACCTCGGGCGGACGACGCTCCCGGTCGCCGTGTTCGGCGGCGACGCGGCAGAACTCGAGTACGCGGTCGAGGTCGCGTTCCCCGAACTCCCGCTCCCGCCGGTCCGGGAGTGTCGGACCGTCCGCGTCGAATAGCGGCGAAGGTTCAAGTACCGGAGCGGGACCAGTCCGCGCCATGTCCGGAACGGCCCACCTGGTCGCCGGGGAGTGTACGACCGAGTTCGACGGCCGCCACGAGCGCGTCCAGCGGGGACGGGTGATCGTCCTCGTCAAACCCGACGACACCGTCCTGGTCCACGACGCGGACGGCTACCAGCCCGTCGCCTGGCTCACCCGCCCCGAGTCGCTGTCCGTCGCCGCCGACCCGACCACGATCGACGCCCGGGACGGCGAGGACCACCTGCGCGTGACGGTCCACGACGCGCGCCTCGACCGCCGCTACCCGGTCTCCGTGGCCGGAATCCCGGTCGGCCAGTGCCCGGCCTGCGACGCGTCGCTCGTCCGGGCCGGCGGCGCCGTCGCCTGCACCGGCTGTGGCGACCGCTACGGGCTGCCGACGGGCGCGACGGTCCTCGACGACACCTGCGACGACTGCGGGCTGCCGCGGATGCGCGCCGTCCGCGGCGCGGCCTTCGAGCTCTGCGTCGACCGCGACTGCGAGTCCCTGGACGAGCGGGTGCGCGAGCGGTTCGACCGCGCGTGGTCCTGTCCCGACTGTGGCGGCGACCTGCGCGTGCTCCGGCGCGGCGGGCTGATCGCCGGCTGCGAACGCTACCCGGACTGCGACACCGCGTTCGCCGTCCCGCAGGGCGTCGCGACCGGCGAGTGTCCGTGCGGGCTCCCGGTGTTCGAGACGAGCGGGGGCGAGCGCTGCCTGGACGCGACCTGCGGGCGGACGTGACGGACCGCCAGCGATTTGCGGGCGGGCGTCGACCCCTCGACCATGCAGGCGACCCTGGTAGACGGCGTGGTCCGGGTGGGCGGGAACGCCCGCGAGCGGTTCTACGACTCGCAGGGCTACGGCCGGCCGCGAGGCGACGAACTCGACCTCGCGCCCGTGGAGGCCGCCCACCTCCTCTACCGGGAGGACCTCGCCGCGGTAGACGGGATGGGCCTGGAGTCGTTCCTGGCCGAGACCGGCGTCGCCCTGTCGTTCGTCGTCTACCGCGACCTCCGCGAGCGCGGGTTCTACCTCTCGCCCGCCCGGGAGGAGTGGGTCGAGACGCCCGCCGGCGCGGACCTCGTCGTCTACCCGCGCGGAAAGGGCCCGTGGGACGGCGAGACCGCCTACCGGATGCGCGTGCTCGGCGAGCGCGAGCCGGTTCGCGCACGCAGCCTGGGCGACGCCGCCCTCGCGGTCGTGGACGAGGACGGCGAGCTGACCTACTTCGAGACCGCGACGCCCGATCCGAGGGGCGAGACGGCATTCGACCCGCCGCGCGCGACCGGGACGCTCCTGTCGGACCGCGTGCTCGTGTGGGACCCGCCAGCCGCGCTCCACGAGGCGGGGTTCTACGGCCAGCGCCTCCACGGCCGGAACGCCGAGTCCGGGCCGCTCCAGCTCTCGCTCGTCGAGGCTGCCCACCTCGCCGACCGGGGCGCGCTCTCGCTCAGGGACGCCGACCGCGGGGCCCTCTGCGAGCGCGGCCGGGCGGTGGAGGGCGAGCGGTTCGACCGTCGGCTCGCGGCGTACGTGACGCTCCGCGAGCGGGGGCTCGTCCCCAAGAGCGGCTTCAAGTTCGGCTCGGACTTCCGGGCGTACGCCGGCTTCCAGTCCGTCGAGGAGATGGGCCACTCGGACTACCTGGTCCGGGTGGTGGCACCCGACCACGTGTTCGCGCCGCGCGACGTCTCGCTCGACGTGCGCCTCGCCGCCGGCGTGCGAAAGCGGACGCTGTTCGCGCTGACGGCCGCCGACGGCACCGTCGAGTGGCGATCGGTGGGGCGGCTGACCCCCTAGCCGGCGGTGCGAGCGACGGCAGCGCCGCGGGCGGGAGGGGGCGAGCGACGGCGCGGCGACGGCGCGACCCGGCGACGCGCATGCGAATCATTTTTGCGCCGACCGGCGGAACGGGACAGTATCGGTCGAGTCCAATGAGCGAGGACCCACGCAAATCAGAGTCGGGCGACGCCCGCGCCGACCGGCCGGCCGGCGAGGCCGTCGCGGACGGCGGCGCAGCGGGAGCAGACGACGTCGCGCTCGACCCGTGGGGGTCGGCGACCGTCGAGGACTACCGGAAGCTGTTCGAGCAGTTCGGCATCGAGGAGTTCGACGAGGTGTTGCCGTCGGTGCCACACCCGCACTACCTGATGCGCCGGGGCGTGATCTTCGGCCACCGGGACTACCGGCCGGTCGTCGACCGCCTCCGGAACGACGAGCCGGTGGCCGCGCTCTCGGGGTTCATGCCGACCGGCGACCCGCACATCGGGCACAAGCTCGTCTTCGACGAGATCGTCTGGCACCAGGAACGGGGCGCCGACGCCTACGGCCTGATCGCCGACCTGGAGGCCCACGCGGCGCGCGACCTCTCCTGGGCCGAGATCGACGAGCACGCCCGGGACTACCTCCTCTCGCTGCTCGCGCTCGGCTTCGATCCCGAGGACGGCGAACTCTACCGGCAGTCGGAGAACCGCGCGGTGCAGGACCTCGGGTTCGAACTCGGCGCGAAGGCCAACTTCTCGGAGCTCCAGGCGATCTACGGGTTCGACGGCGAGACGGACGTCTCGCACATGCAGTCGGTGGTCACGCAGATGGCCGACATCCTCTACCCGCAACTCGACGAGCCGAAGCCGACGGTCATCCCGGTCGGGCCGGACCAGGACCCCCACGTCCGACTGGCCCGGGACCTCGCGGCGCGGATGCGGTTTTTCGGCGTGACCGAGGCCTACGCCAGCTTCGAGACCGACCCCGAGGAGCGGGAACTGGTGGCGGCCGCGTTCGCGGCGCTCCGCGACGAGCGCGAGGCGAGTGCCACGATCCGCTGTGAGGACGCCGCCGCCTGGTTGGAGGCGGAGGCCGTCGCCGACGACGCCCGCCGGGGCGCGGTCGAGAAGCTCGAAGCGGCCGGGAAAGAACCGCTGCGTCCGCGGGTCCGGTTCCTCGATCGCAACGCCACCGACGAGGCGTTCGAGGCGCTGATCGAGGCGGTCGAGGGCGAGAAGCGCGTCTTCGACGAACACGTCGACGCCTTCGACCTCACCCGGACGGAGGCGGCCGACCTCGCGCGCGAGGTGGAGGTCGAGAACGGCGGCTACGGCTTCTACCCGCCCTCTTCGATCTACCACCGGTTCATGACCGGGCTCACGGGCGGGAAGATGTCGTCGTCGGTGCCGGCGAGCCACATCTCGCTGCTCGACGACCCCGAGGAGGGGTACGAGAAGGTCAAGGCGGCCACGACCGGCGGCCGCGAGACAGCCGAACTCCAGCGCGAACTCGGCGGCGAGGCCGACGAGTGCCCGGTCTACGAGCTGTACGCCTACCTCCTGGCGGGCGACGACGACGAGTTCGCCGCCGACGTGTACGAGGAGTGCGTCGGCGGCGAGCGGCTCTGTGGCGACTGCAAGGAGCAGGCCGCCCGGC
>JBDGSV010000087.1:0-8290 GCA_042217375.1 Haloarculaceae archaeon
GCGAGCAGGCCCACGAGGCCGACATGGTGTTGATGCTCTCGACGATGCTCCACTCGGTCGCCGTCGGCAACTGCCTCCCCTCGACGACCCGGGTCGTCTGCGTCGACATCAACCCCGCCACGGTCACGCAACTGCTCGACCGCGGCAGCGCTCAGGCGGTCGGCATGGTCACCGACATCGGGACGTTCGTCCCCATTCTGGCCGAGAACCTGCTCGATTCGGACTGACGGGCCGGCGCGCGGTCTCGCGACCGGGGCGACCGCGTTCGACGGCGGCCGGCGCCCGCGGGCGGATCAGACCCCGGAGACGCCCTCGCGGTAGGTCGTGATCTGCTCGCGCGCGCGGTCGACGGCGTCCGCGGCGTCGCCGTCGACGCTCGACTCGACCTCGGAGAGGGCGTTCAGCATCCGGTCGAGCCGGCCGTGGTCGGGCGTCCGTCCCGAGTCGACGAGGTCGCGGAGCTGGCCGGCGAGCCGGTCGAGCCGGTCGGCCGCGTCGCCGTCGACGTCGGCAGCCGCAGATTCGAGCGTCGAGGCCGCCTCGCTGAGATGCGTGCTGTCGGGCATAGATGTCTGTTGACCGGCGACAGTCAAAAGCGGTTCCCTACCGGCTCACCAGTGGGCCGGGACGGCGACGATGGGCCAGTCGGACTCGAGCAGGATGTCCTGTGCGGTGCTCCCGAAGATCACCTTGCCCGTGGGGTTGCGCTTGTGGATCCCGATGACGATCTCGTCGACGTCGTTCTCCTCGGCGAACTCGAACACGTCCGTCGCGGGGGCGTTCCCGCGGACGAACTGGCGCGTCTCGACGGCGCAGTCCAGGGCCTCGGCGACGTAGTCGACGGCCTCCTCGCCGGCGCGGATGTCGCCGTCGTCGGTGTCGTCGCCGCCCCGGAGCGAGTTGAGCGCCGAGACGGTATCGTCGGTGTCGACGCGTCCGGAGAGGTACTCACAGAGCCGCTCGCTCGTTTCGACGCTGTCAGTCGCGGCGAGGAAGTGAACCATGTGCCCACCCTGCAGCCGGTGCATATTAAGCACGTTGGGACCGCCACGGCGTCCTGCCATACGAGTAAGGTATTACACTTTTCGATCGGGACGTCGTATCTGAGAGGGAGACGGGCGCCAGCGAGAGACGTGGCCCCGGCACTCTGCCACCCCATGAGTCGTGACCATCCCATCCAGCGAGACGCGTACGAGCAGGCCCTCCCCGAGAGCAAAGCGATCCACCGCCGGACGGGGAAGACCTTCTACTACGCGACCCGCGTGCTCCCCGAGCGCGTCCGCGAGGCCACCTACGTCCTCTACGCGTTCTTCCGGGTCGCCGACGAGATCGTGGACGACCCGGACGGCGCGCCGCCCGCCGAACAGCGGCGCCGCCTGCGCGCGCTCCGCGAGGCCGCGCTGGGCCGGGAACCGACGGACGACCCCGTGCTCCGGGCGTTCTCCGCGCTCCGCGAGCGCTACGCCATCCCCGACGAGGAGGTCGAGACGTTCGTCGACGCCATGCTGAGCGACGTGGAGACGGACCGGTACGAGACGTACGAGGACCTGGTGGCGTACATGCGCGGCTCCGCAGCGGCGGTGGGCGTGATGATGACCTGCGTGATGGAGCCGGACGACCCGGCGGCCGCGCTGCCACACGCCCGGGCGCTGGGCGAGGCGTTCCAGCTCACCAACTTCGTGCGCGACGTGGGCGAGGACGTCGCCGAGCGGGGCCGGGTGTACCTGCCGGAGACGACGCTGGAGGCGTGTGGCGTCGACCGCGCGCAGCTCGAACGGCGCGAGATGGGGCCGGGCGTGGCCGCGGCCGTCGAGCGCGAACTGCGCCGGGCCGAGACGCTGTACCGCGAGGGCGTCGCCGGCATCGAACACCTCCCCGCCGACTGCCAGTTCCCCGTCCTGCTGGCGGCGGTGCTGTACGCCGACCACCACCGGCTCATCCGCGAGCAGGGGTTCGACACGCTGACCGCGACGCCGCAACTGAGCACGCTCCGGAAGGTGTCCCTGGTCGCCCGGACGCGCTGGCACTGGACCTGGAACAAGGACCCCGAGGCGGTGTTCGCACGGGTGAGCGCCGTCCCGACCGGCACGGTCACCCGGACCGACCGCGGCCGTCCCGACCCCGTGCCCGTGCGCTGACGGCCGCGGCCGGGTGACCGACAGTGTATTACTGCCGGCAACCCGACCCGTCTGTATGCCGGAGCGGTACGTCCCGGACGAGGTCGACCCGGCCGTGGTCCGGCGGCTGGCGGTCGCCGCGCACGCCTCGGCCGACGCGGCGCGCGCCGTCGCCGACGGCGGCGTCACCTTCGACGAACCGCCACAGATCGACGAGGGGCTCAAGGAGCGCGCCATGGACGCCGCCCCCGTCGGGATCACGATCACGGACCCGTCGCTCCCCGACAACCCGATCATCTACGTCAACGACTCCTTCGCGGACGTGACGGGCTACGACCGGTCGTCGGTGCTGGGTCGCAACTGCCGGTTCCTGCAGGGTCCAGGGACCGACGAGGCGGCCGTGGCCGAACTGCGGACCGCGATCGACGCCGAGCGGCCGGTGTCGGTCGAACTCCGCAACTACCGGGCCGACGGCACGCCGTTCTGGAACAAGGTGACGATCGCGCCGATCCGCGATCCGGACGGCGAGGTCACGCACTTCGTCGGGTTCCAGACGGACGTGACCGCGCGCAAGCAGGCCGAGCGCGACCGCGACCGCGAGCACCGCGCGCTCGAACACCTGCTCGACCGGCTCAACGGCCTCATCCAGGACGTGACGACGGCGCTGATGGCCGCGACGACGCGAGACGAGGCCGAGCAGGCGGTCTGTGACTGCGTGGCGGAGACGGCGCCCTACGTGCTCGCGTGGCTCGGCACGACCGACCTGACGAGCGAGACGATCACGCCGCGGGCCTGGGCGGGGGCGGTCGACGAGCCGTCCGCCCTCTCGGTAGCCCGGGAGGGAGACGACCCGGTCGCGCGAGCGCTCGCGACGGACGAGGTCGTGCTGGCCGACGCCGCCGACCTGGCGGGGACGCCACACGAGGCGGTCGTCCCACAGCCCGGATCGCTGGCGGCCGTCCCCGTCAGCTACCGCGACACCGGGTACGGCGTGCTCGTCGTCTGCGCCGACCGGCCGGACGCGTTCGAGGAACGAGAGACGGTCGTGCTCTCGTCGCTGGGGCGGACGTGTGCGACCGCCATCAACGCCATCGAGAGCCGTCGGATGCTCACCGCCGACAGCGTCGTCGAACTGGAGGTGGCGATCGCCGACGAGGCGCTGTGTTCGGCGGCCGTCTCCGCCCGGACGGGCTGTTCGCTGTCCTACGGCGGGTCGATCTACCGCGAGGACGGGCCGCTCTTGCTCTTTTTCGCGGCGCAGGGCGCGCCGGCGCGCGCCGTGATCGGGGCGGTCGAGGACTGCCCGTCGATCGAGTCGGTCACGCTGCTGGCCGACCGCGAGGACGGAGTGCTGTTCGAGGTGGCCGCCGGACCGGACGCGCTGGCGACGCTGCTGGCCGACCGCGGCGCCGACGTCCGGTCGATCGAGGCCAGCGACGGGGTCGCGCGGGTGCAGATCGACCTCCCGCGGCGGTCGGACGCCCGGTCGGTGGTCGACCAGCTACGCGAGCGGTACGACGGCGTCGAGGTGCTGTCGTTCCGCGAGCGCGAGCGCCGGACGGCGACGCGCGCCGAGTTCGTCGCCAGGCTGGAGGAGACGCTGACCGACCGACAGCTGACGGCGCTCACGAAGGCGTACCTGAGCGGGTACTTCGACCCGTCCCGGCCGGTGACCGGCCAGGAACTCGCCGAGTCGATGGGCATCTCACGGGCCACGTTCCACCAGCACCTCCGGGCCGCCCAGCGGAAGGCGTTCGCCCAGTTGCTGGAGGACTAGCCCCGCCAGCGCCACACCCGGCGGAGCCCGACCGCGCCGGGACCAACGTCGAAGTCGAACCGGTCGGTCCAGAGGAGGCCGGCGCCGAACAGCGCCGCGACGCCGACCGACGCCCAGTTGCCGAAGTAGGCGTCGATGGCGCCCCAGAGGAGCACGAAGCTCACCAGGTCGTCGAGCAGGAACCGACAGCGGTCGAGGCGGGCGCGGAGCGCCCGGTAGGGGAACGCGCGGTCGAGGACCGCGACGGCGACGATCGCGCTCAGCGTCCAGCCGAGGTAGTTCGAGAGCGGCACGCCGTAGACGCCCCCGTCGGCGTACGCCCAGAACCCGAGCGACACGGCGCCCGGATCCAGCACCAGGTCCATGGCCAGCACCGAGAGGACGACCGCCGGGAGCCGCCGCGAGGCCCGGTCCGCGCCGTCGCCCAGCAGGAGCAGGACCAGCAGGTAGCTGTTCACGACCAGCGGAAAGAAGAAGACGGGCAGGCCGAGCGGGACCTGGCCGAACAGCATGGGCCCCAGGTCGACGAGGTAGCGGAACTCGCCGTAGGGGAAGCCGGTGCGGACGCCGACCAGTTCGACGGCGTAGGCGTAGGCGGTCAGCGCCCCGAGACCGGCCACGGCCCGGCGGTCGACCAGCGGAGCGAGGCCCGCGATCAGCGGCAGGCGCATCACCAGCGTCCCGGCGAGGACGAACAGCGGGTTGAACGCGAGCGGCGGCGGGAGGAGTCCCTCCGCGCTGGCGAGGAGGCCGACCGCCCCGACGAGCGGGAAGACGACCGCGATGGTGAAGCGGTTCGCGGTGACCAGGCGGTCGAGGCGGTCGGTCAGGCGGGGTGCGCCCGCACCCTCACCCATACACCACCACCCAGAGGCCGGCGACCGTCAGCGCCGCCCCGACGGCCGTGTTGATCGCCGGGAACCACCAGTAGGCCCGGCCGACGTCGACCCCCGACAGGGAGACGGCGACCGAGAGCACCGGATAGCCGGCGAGCAGCGCGCCGAGCACCGGGTGGACGGCGTAGAAGGCCAGCGCCGCCAGCAGCCACACCGTCGCGCAGTACCGGAGGGCGTTGCGCTTCCCCAGCAGCGTCGCCGTCGTGCGGACGCCGGCCGAGCGGTCCGGACCGATGTCGGGGACGGCCGAGAACGTGTGCATCCCCATGGTCCAGAGCCACCCGCCGGCGACCGCGAGCAGCGGCGGGAGCGTCCCCGCGACGGCGACGTAGGCCGCCACGCCCGGCAGGACGTACAGGCCGTTCGAGACCGAGTCCAGGAACGGCGTGGTCTTCAGCCGGAACGGGGGCGCGCTGTACTCCAGGCCGAGCAGGAGAAAGCCCGCGACGGCGACGCCGCCCGCGAGCGGCAGCACGGCGAGGAAGGCCGCCCCGAGGAGCCCGCAGAGCGCGACCGCCGCGACGACGGCGCGCGACCCGGCGTAGCGCACCTCCCGGTCCTCCTTCTTCGGGTTGTGGGCGTCCGCGTCCGCGTCGAACACGTCGTTGACGCCGTAGAGGAAGACGTTCGCCGGGACCAGGAAGTACGCGAACAGCGCGGCTGCGACGGGCGAGAGCAGGCCGCCCGTCGCGTCGGCGGCGTAGACGGCCCCCACCAGGACCGGGCCGGCCAGGTAGAACCAGAACCGCGGCCGCGACAGCCGCAGCAGGTAGCCCGCGGTGGTCGACTCCGGGGGCACGTACCGGCCGAGCCGCGAGAGTGGCGTCTCGATCATCGAGCCAGGTCCTCGAACACGGCGTCGGCGGTGTGCTCGCCGCCGATGAGACACATCGGGACGCCGATGCCGGGCGTGGTGTACGACCCGGTGAAGTAGAGGCCGTCGACCGCCTTCGAGCGGTGGGGCGGACGACCGACCGCCGTCTGCCGGAGGGTGTGAGCCAGGCCGAGCGCCGACCCCTGGGTCGCGTTGTAGCGGTCTGCGAACTCGGAGACGCAGAACCGCTCCTCGACGACGATGCGGTCGCGGAGGTCGACGCCCGTGTTCGCCGCGATGTCGGCCAGGATCTGCTCGCGGTAGCGCTCGCGGACCGCCGGGCCGTCCGCCAGGCCGGGCGCGATGGGCACGAGGACGAACAGGTTGGAGTGGCCCGCGGGCGCGACGTCGTCGTCCGTCTTCGAGGGTACGCAGAGGTAGTAGGCGGGGTCGTCCGGCCACGCGGCCGTCTCGAAGATCTGCTCGAAGTGGGAGTCCCAGTCGGTCGGCAGGACGAGCGTGTGGTGGGCCAGGTCCGGCACGTCGCCCTCGACGCCGAGGTAGAGCAGGAACGCCGACGGCGCGTAGGTCCGGCTCTCCCAGTAGTCGGCGTCGTACTGGCGCTCGTGGGCGGGCAGGAGGTCCTGCTCGGTGTGGGCGTAGTCGGCGTCGCTGACCACGAGGTCGAACTGGCGCTCGCCGGCCACGGTGTCCACGAGGAACCCCTCGCGCCGGCGCGTGATCTCGGTCACCGCGCAGTCGGTCTCGAAGTCGACTCCGAGGTCGGCCGCCAGCGTCGCGACGCCGTCGACGACGCTCGCCATCCCGCCCTCGGGGTAGTAGACGCCGAGGTTGAAGTCGACGTGCCCCATGATGTTGTAGAGCGCCGGCGTGTTCTTGGGCGCGCCCCCGAGGAAGACCAGCGTGTACTGCATCACCTGCTGGAGCTTCGGGTCCTCGAAGTACGAGGAGACGTAGTCGTCCATCGTCCCGAGCAGGCGGAGGCCGACCGGGGCCGCGCGCAGCACGTCGAGGTCGATCCAGTCGCGCAGGCGGGAGCGGTCCTCGTAGACGAACTGCTCCATCGCCGTCTCGTAGTGGTACTCGCTGGTCTCGAGGTACGCCTCGAGCGTCTCGCCCGCGCCGGGTTCGCGGGCCTCGAACGCCTCCCGGACCTGGCCGCGGTCGGGCGTGACCTCCATGCGGTCGCCGTCCTTGAAGAAGATCCGGTAGTGGGGGTCCAGCCGCTCCAGTTCGTAGTAGTCCGCGGGACGCGCCCCGAAGTGCCCGAAGAACCGCTCGAAGACGTCGGGCATCAGGTACCAGGAGGGCCCCATGTCGAACCGGAACCCGTCGACGTCGAGCCGGGAGGCGCGGCCGCCGAGTTGCTCGTTCTTCTCGAGGACCGTGACGTCCGCCCCCGCGTCGGCGAGGTAGCAGGCGGTCGAGAGGCCGCCGAATCCGCCGCCGACGACCGCGACCGACTGGCCGGAGAGGTCGGCCGCCGTGGATGCTGCCATACCCCTCAGTTCGCACGGCGTCGACAAAAAGCGTGGCGAGGGAGTGACCGATTGCCGCCGACGAAAGCGCCCACGCGCCGCGCCGCGGGCGCCCGCAGGGCGGGGAGAACCCGGCGACCGGCACCCTTATTAATTCACGTTTCGGGATTAGTAACAGTGACGGGAAACAGCGCAGGCTGGCTCGATCCGGAGCGGCGAGTGGCGGTGCTGGGCGGGGCGGGCGTGATCGGACTGGTTCTGCTCTCGGCGGTCGCGGTCGGGGCCGGCCTGTGGAAGGTGCTGGTCGTAGCGTGGGTGGCGTTCGGCGCGATGGCCGGTGCGGCGGTGCTGGGCGCCCGCGCCGCCGAGTTCACCGGCCGGCAGGTCGTCTGGACCTACGGGCTGGCGAGCGGCGCGATGGTCACGAGCGCGGCCGCGTTTCTGCTTCCCCAGGCGTTCGGCCTGGCGCCCCGGCCCGGCGGGTTCGGCGTCGCGGCCGGCATCCTGCTCGGGTACGCCGGCCACACCGTCGGCCACCGGCTCGCCCACCTCGACCTCCCGATGGACACCACGACGGCACAGCTCACCGCCCACGCGCTGGCCGCGGGCGCCATCATCGGCCTCGTCTACGGTGCGCTGCCCGACCTCGGCCTGCTGCTGGGCCTGGCCATCGTCTCGCACAAGGGACCGGCTGGATACGCGGCCGCGCGCCGACTCGTCCACCAGGGGCGCCCGACCACGGTGCTGCTGTTCCCGGCGGCGGGGATCGGGCTGGCCGCGATCCCGGCCGCGCTGGTCGACCCGCCGAGCGACCCCACGCTCCAGGCGCTCGTCTTCGGGTTCGCCGCGGGCGTGTTCCTCCACCTCGCGATGGACTTCCTCCCCGAGTGCGAGGTCGGCGGCGAGGTCGGCGAGGTGGCGAACATCACGGGCGACGCCCACGAGCGACTCGACCGGCTCCGCGTCCACGCGGTGGTCAGCACGTCCCTCGGTGCGGTGGCGGTGGCCCTGGCCTGGCTCGCCGTCGCCTGACTACTCGATGATCTCGCCGACGGCGAAGTTCGACTTCACCTCGACGATCTCGACCTTGACGCGTTCGCCGACCTCGGCGTCTGGGACGATGATGACGTACCCGCGCTCGACGCGGGCGATGCCGTCGCCCTGCTTGCCGATGTCCTCGATCTCGA
>JBDGSV010000080.1:0-7235 GCA_042217375.1 Haloarculaceae archaeon
CTCGCCGGCCCGGCGGTCGCCGGGGTGGGCGCGTCCGGCCTCGTCGCCGGCGTCCCGCTCGCGGCCTGCCGGGCGTGGGACGCGCTCGCCCGCCTCGCCGCCCGGGTGAGCGCTGCGCGCCCGTCCCGGGGGGGTTAACTGATCCCCTCTCCTCCACCGGCCATGGACCGCGACCGCGACGCCACCGCCCGCCGGGCGGCCGAGGCCTTCGACGTGCTGGGCAACGAGATCCGCACCGCGATCCTGCTGGCGCTGCTCGCGGACGGCCCGCTCACCTTCTCCGGGCTCCGGGACCGCGTCGGCGTCGCCGACAGCGGCCGGTTCAACTACCACCTCGACCGGCTGACCGGCCAGTTCGTCCGGAAGGAGACCGGAGGGTACCGGCTCCGGTACCACGGCCGGCGGGTCGCCCACGCCGCCCTCGCCGGCACGTTCACCGAGACGACGTCGTTCGACCCGGTCTCCGTCGAGGGCGCGTGTCGTGCCTGCGGCGAGCGGGCGCTCGTCGGGTCGTACGAGGACGAGGCGATCAGAATCCGGTGCCGGGCCTGCGACGAGCGCGTGCTCGCGGTGTCGTTCCCGCCGTCCGCGGTCGTCGGTCGCTCCCCGTCGGAAGCCATCCAGGCGTTCGAGCGGTGGTCCCGCCGGCAGGCCGACCTCGCGCGCGAGGGCATCTGTCCCGTGTGTGCGAGCCGGACCGAGACGCACCTGGACCCCGACCCGTCGCTGGGCGACGACCTCGCGCCGGTCGCGAGACACGACTGTGGCACCTGCGGGTGGCAGAACTGCACGACCGTCGGGAGCGCGGTGCTCGACCACCCGGCCGTCGACCGGTTCGCGCGCGAGCACGACCTCGACCCGCGGAGCGGCCCCTACTGGAGCAACGAGTACGTCGTGACGAACCGGCACGTGACGGTCGAATCGCGCGACCCGTGGCGGGTCGCGGTGACGGTCCGGGCCGACGACGCCCGGCTCGTCCTCGCGGTCGACGAGACGCTCGCGGTCGTCGAGACTACTCGCCCGTGAGCGCCTCGCTGGCCGGCGAGAGGGGGATGGTCCGGCCCAGACCCGCCTCGCGGGCCTTCTCGTAGAGCATGTGCGCGGCGGCGACCGTCTCGATGCCGGTCCCGCCGGAGTCGAACATCGTGATCTCCTCGTCGCTGGTGCGGCCGGGCGCCACGCCGGCGACGACCTCGCCCAGTTCGGCGTGGACGTGGTCCTCGGTGACGACGCCGGTCTCGACCGCGTGGATGAACGAGCCGGCGTCCTGCATCACCCGGTCCCGGAGGTCCGGAACGTAGGTCGCGCGCTCGATGGTCGTGGCGTCGACCTCGCGGCTGCCGGGAGCGTACTGGCCGATGGCCGTGACGTGCGTGCCGGGTTCGAGTCGCTCGCCGTCGAACACCGGCTCGGTCGCGTCCGTGGCGGTGATCACGACGTCGGCCTCCTCGATGGCGGCGTCGCTGGACGCGACGGCGGCCACCGGCACGTCGAGCAGGTCGTTCATCTCCGCCGCGAAGGCCTCGCGGTTCTCCTTGGTCGGCGAGTAGACCTCGACCGTCCGCAGGTCGCGCACGGTGGCCGTCGCGCGGAGCTGGCCGCGCGCCTGCGCGCCGCTCCCGACGATCGCGACCGACTCGGCGTCCTCGCGGGCGAGCGCGTCCACGCCGACTGCCCCCGCCGCCCCCGTCTTGAAGGGGTTCATGCTCGCGCCGTCGAGCAGCGCCACCGGCGTGCCGGAGGCGCTGTCGAACAGCGGCAGGAAGAAGTGGGCGTCCTCGCCGCCGAAGCCCGCGGCGTACATGTACCCGCCCATCGCCTGCTCGGGCAGGATCGCCATGTAGCCAGTGAGCATCCCCGGCGGGTCGGCGCTGGTCAGCTTCGTCCGCGGCGCCGCGGGCGCGCCCTCGCCCCGCTGTCGGTACCCCTCGCGAACCGCCTCGACATACTCGGCGGGCGTCGCGAGACCCGCGAGTTCGTCGCTCGTCAGGAACAGAACCTCTGCGTCGGTCATACGCCAACTCACACGGGGACCCACCTTAGCGGTGGCGGCCCCGCTCGCGCGTCGCAGCGAGAGAAACGACGGGACGCGTGGCCGGCGTCAGTCGGCGGGTTCGAAGCCAGTCTCGCGAGCGGCCATCGGCTCGCGCACGACGGGCGCGTCGACGGGGGCGCGGACGAACATCGCGTGGCCGATCAGGCCCGCCGAGACAAGCGCCGCCAGGGGGACTGCCGTCGTCAGGCCGAGGCCGACGAACGTCAGGGCGGCGGTGATGCTTGCCAGTGCGAGCGGAATCAGGCCGAGCACGAGGTCGTAGTATCCCGTCATAATGTATCTCCAAGTACGATGATTAAGTATATAATTCTTCCCCGTAGGCACCAAGTAAACCCTCCAGTGGCAATAGCGGACCAATGTATCGCCACTGTGTCGCATTTCTATAGGATAATTATAACTTATAAGCCATTGTTTCCGGGATAGAGAGCCGCTAACACGGATCTAACCCCAGGCGGCGCTCGGCGCCGGGGGCGTCGCGTGCCGCGAGGCGCGCCGCTTTTGCCCCGCCGCCGGCAACGTCCGGTCGATGACCATCGCCGTCGCCGTCGTCGGCGCCGAGACGCCGGGCAACGTCGGCACCATCGCCCGCGCGATGAAGAACTTCGGGCTCTCGGACCTCTACCTGGTGGACCCGCCGGTCCTGGACCCGGACGGCGAAGCGTACGGCTTCGCCGGACAGGCGCGCGAGGACGTCCTCCCCGCGGCCCGCGAGGTCGAGTTCGACCACCTCGTCGAGAACTTCTACACCGTCGGGACGACGGCCGTCACCAACGAGGACGCCCGGAGCCACGTCCGTTACCCGTTCTACACGCCCGCCGAGCTGGCCGACCACCTCGCCGGCGTCGAGGCGGACGTCGCGGTGGTGTTCGGCCGCGAGCGGGTGGGACTCACCAACGCGGAACTGGCCCGCCTCGACGCCGTCTGCTCGGTGCCCGCCAGCGCCGACTACCCCGTCCTCAACCTGGGCCAGGCGGCCACGGTCGTCCTCTACGAGTTGCGCTCGCTCACGGTCGAGTCCACCCAGCACCCCGACCGGATCGACCGCGCCGCAGAGACCGAGATCGAGGGGCTGTACGACCAGTTCGACGACTTCCTGGCGGCGATCAACCACCCCGTCGAGAAGCGGGCGAAGGCGGGCCGACTCCTCCGCCGGCTCGTCGGCCGGGCGCACCCGACCGGCCGCGAGGCGACGACTCTCCGGGGCGTCCTCCGGCGCGCTGCCCAGCGCGCGCGCCGGGCCGAGGACCTGGAGGACGGGTAGCTCAGGCCGGGGCGACCGGGTACGTCTCCCGGAGATAGCTGTCGAGCGTCGCGGCGAACTGTGCGTCGTGGGTCCACTGTCCGTCGAACCGGCCGGGCGTCTGCTCCTCGGCGAGCAGGGCGCCGGCCCGCGAGGCGTCGCCGCCCCCGTCGTAGACGACGAACCAGGAGTCCCGGAGCTCCTGCGCGGCGGCGTCGGAGACGGTGGCGCCCGGGACGCCGACGTCCTCGACGTCGTGGTCGCCGTACACGGTGACGTCGACGCCCGCCTCGACGAGCCGCCGGTAGATGTCGCGGGCGCGCTCGTCGTCGGCGAGCCGGGAGAGCCGCTGGAACCCGGCGCGGACGGTGCCGGTCCCGGCGCGGAGTGCGGCCATCTCGAACACCCGGCTCGCCCTGATCAGTTCCCGCCGGGTCGCCGCCGTGGTGCTGAACACCGAGCGGTCGAGCCGGCGGAGCACGTCCGGGAACTCCGCGGGCGCGAACGGCGAGTCCGTCGGGTCCGCGACGTCGACCGCCGCCCGGAGTACGCTCAGGGGCGAGGCGGCGACGGCGTCGCCGTCGCGGTGCAGGAGCGCGAACGGCCGGAGTCCCTGGTCGGGGGCAGAGCGGGCCGTCTCCACCGGGACGTTGAACTGCCCGAAGTGCGCCGCGAGCGACGCCGGCACCGCGTCGGACTCGTAGAGCGTGAGCGTCTGGCCGGCCGCCTCGAGCCGGGCGAGCGCCTCGGACAGCGAGTCGGGCGCCGGCCCCGGAGCCACCTCGCGGGACGGCGCCGGGCGCGCGGGCTGCCGGTCGGGCTCGAACGCGATCCACTCGCCCGGGGTCTCGGGCGCGGAGAGCCGCACCCGCGCGTCGCCGCCGTCCGTCTCGAACTCGAGCCGGCGGTCGAACAGCGACTCCAGCCCGTCTAGCGTCTCGGGCGCGACGGTCCCCTCGTGGACGACGAACAGCCCGACGGCCCGGGCGTCGGCGACCAGCCCGGTCAGGTAGTGGACGAACTGGTAGAGGTGCTGGGGGTCCGTGTACGCCGCGACGGTCGTGAGCGAGTCGACGACGAACCAGAGCCGGGCGTCGTCCGGACGGGTCGAGAACGCCTCGACGTAGTTCGACAGCGCGATCGAGATGCCAGTGAGGTCGCCGGGCGAGGAGAGCGTCGCCCGGAGGCGGTGGCCGCCCTCGCTTCCCTCGCCGTCCGCGAGCGTGGCGACGCCCAGCCGCGGCGACGACCCGTCGGGCACCGCCGTCCGGAGCGCGGCCACGTCGACCGCACCGGCGTCGGTCGAGACCACCACCGCGGCGTCGCCGGCCGCCAGCCGGTCGGCCAGCAGCGCCTCGGCGTAGTCGGTCTTCCCGACCATCGGCGGCCCCAGCGAGAGGACGGCGGTCCCGTCCGGACAGGCGAGCAGCGGCGAGAGGTAGCGCGGCGAGTCCATGCCCGAGGACGGGGCCCGAGCCCCACAACGGTTTCGACAGTCGCGTCAGGCCGCGCGGTCCTGGATCTCTTCGCGGAGGGCGTCGCTGACGACCTCGCCGTCCGCCTTCCCGCGGAGCGCGCCCATGCACTCGCCCATCAGCGCGGAGAAGGCGCCCATCCCCTCCTCGCAGACCTGGTCGGCGTTGCGCTCGACGACCTCGGCGACCGTCTCGCGGACCTCGCTCTCGTCGACGCCGGCCAGGCCGGCCTCCTCCACGGCGGTCTCGGCGTCCAGATCCGGGTTCCGCGCGAGCACCGTCAGCACGTCGGCGACCCCTTCCTTGGCCAGGTCGCCGTCCTCGACGAGGTGGAGCGTCGACAGGAGGTGCTCGTCGGTGAGGCGCTCGACGGGCACGTCGTCGCGGCGGAGTTCGGTGAGCGTCGACTCGACCGTGCCGGCGGCGAGCGTGGCGTCGACGCCGGCCTCGACGGCCGCCTCGAACACCGGCATCCGGCGTCCGTAGGCGACCTGCTCGGCCAGCCCCGCGTCGAGCCCGTACGCCGACTGGTAGCGCTCGACCTTCTCGGTGAGGAGTTCGGGCGTCTCGACCTCCGTGGGGTCCGGCTCGACGGGCGGGACGTCGGTCTCGGGGTACATCCGCGCCGCACCGGGGAGGGGCCGGAGGTACCGCGAGGTCGCGTCCGCCCGGGCGTCGCGGGTCTCCTCCGGGACGCCCTCGATCGCGACGGCCGCGCGCTCGGCGACGGCCTCGATGGCCTGCTCCGCGACCGCCCGGTCCGCCGCCACGAGGGCCACGGCGTCGCCCGCTCGCGGCTCGTCGCCGCTCTCGTCCGGGGCGCTTCGCGCCTCGCTCGCGCCCACGGCCTCCTTCAGGGCCTCGACCTCCGCCGCGGTGACGCCGTAGGCCGGCAGTTCGTCGGTGTGGAAGATGCCGCCGGCGCCGTGGCGCTTGGCGTGGTCGGAGAGTTCGGTCCCGAGCCGGCGGTCGGGCTGGATCTCCGCGCCGACGACGCCCTCGAACCCGAACAGCGGGACGGCGAGCACGGCCTCCGCGCCCGCGAGCACGCCGCTGTCGGTGTCCTCGAACACGGCCGCGACGTCCTGGGGCTCGCCCACGCGAGCGCCCCGCTCCTGCAGTTTCTCGGCGAGGTCGAGCAGGCGGACCTGGCGGTGGACCTCGTTGCGGACGAGGTCGTCGATGTCGTCGAGCGCCTGGACGCCCTTGAGTTCGACGCGGGCGCCCGCCTCGATGGAGACGTTGACGTCCTGCCGGATCGTGCCCAGCCCGCGCTTGACGTGGCCCGTCGAGCGCAGGAGCATCCCGATGGTCTCGGCGGCCTCGCGGGCCTGCTCGGGAGTGCGGATGTCGGGCCCGGTCCCGATCTCGACCAGCGGGATGCCGAGGCGGTCGAGCGAGTACCGGACGCCTTCGTCGGTCGTCTCGACGCGCTGGGCCGACTCCTCTTCGAGCAACAGGTCCTCGATCGAGACGGGGCCCTCGCTGGTCTCGATCTGGCCGTCGGTGGCGACCAGCGTCGAGCGCTGGAAGCCCGAGGTGTTCGACCCGTCGACGACGATCTTCCGCATCACGTGGGCCTGGTCGACCACCGACATGCCGAGGAGCTGGGCGATCTCCAGCGTGACCGAGAGCGCCTCGTGGTCGAGCCGGTGGGGCGGCTCGTCGTCTTCCTCGACCAGACAGGTGGTGTCGAAGGCGAGGTACTCGAACTCGCGGTCGACGCGCGACTCCTCCAGGGCCGCCTCGTCGATCTCGCCGAGTTCCGACCGCGTCGGGTGGAGATAGCGCGTGAAGCTGCGGGCCGCCTCCGCTGGCTCGCGGCGCTCCGTCGGACAGTTGCAGAAGAGCTTGGTCGCCGTGTCGAGTTGCTGGTGGATCTCCAGCCCGGCGACCAGCCCGAGCGCCTCGTAGTCGTGCTCGGTCATTGCCCGAGGCTCCGGGGTGGACGGCCAAAAAACCATCCAGTCCGCGCCGCGACGAGGCGCCGCGCAGTCAGTCCTCGCCGAGGATGCCGCGGTGGGTCATCTTCTCCGGGTCGAGGACCTCGTCGGCCTCGGCCTCGGTGAGGTAGCCCTCGTCGACGGCGACCTGGCGGACGGTCTTGCCCTCGGCGAGCGCCTGCTTGGCCACCTTCGAGGCGGCGTCGTAGCCGATCTGGGGGTTGAGCGCGGTCGCGAGGGCCATGCTCTGTGCGACCTGGGACTCGCAGTGCTCGCGGTCGGCCTCCAGTTTGGCGACGAACCGCTCGGCGAACGCCTCGGCGCTGTTGGCGACGAGGTCGGCCGACTGGAGGAAGTTGTGCGCCAGGACCGGCTTGTAGAGGTTGAGGTCGATCTGGCCCTCGGCGGCGCCGGCGGAGACGGCGGCGTCGTTGCCGACGACCTGCTTGTGGACCTGGTTGACCGCCTCGGCGACGACGGGGTTGATCTTCCCCGGCATGATCGAGGAGCCGGGCTGGTTC
>JBDGSV010000047.1:0-7148 GCA_042217375.1 Haloarculaceae archaeon
GGGCCCGGGTCGGCGCCGGCCGACCGCGGCCCGACCCGGAGCGCGCCGCCCGCGTCGACCCACGCCACCGACCCGCCGCCCGCGCCGACGGTCGTGACGTCGACCGTCGGCACCCGGACCGGGTGGCCGGCGACGTCGGCCTCGGTCGTCCGCTCGATCGTCCCGTCGCGGACGAGGCTCACGTCCGTCGAGGTCCCGCCCATGTCGAAGGTCACGAGGTCCGCCCCGAACTCGCCGGCGCCGACGACGCCGGCCGCCGGGCCGGACAGCACCGTCGTCGCCGCGTGCTCGCGCACCGCGTCGGCGTCGGCGATGCCGCCGTTCGACTGCATCACCCGTGGCGTCGGGAGGCCGCGGGCCCCGACCCGCTCGGCCAGGCGAGCGAGGTAGTCGTCGACCACCGGGGTGACGTAGGCGTCGACCGCCGTGGTCGCCGTCCGCTCGTACTCCCGGAACGTCGGGAGCACTTCGTGAGAGACCGAGACGGGCACGTCCAGTTGCTCGCGGAGGATCGCCGCCGCCCGCGCCTCGTTGTCCGGGTGGGCGTAGGCGTGGAGGAAGCAGACGGCGACCGCCTCGGTGTCGATCTCCGCGGCCAGGTCCCGGACCGCCCCGGGGTCGACTGCGGTCTCGACGCCGTCGACGGTGGCGCGCTCCTCGACCTCGTATCGACGCTCCCGGGGAACGAGCGGGGGCGGCTTCTCCGCCGAGAGGTCGTAGAGCGACGGCCGGTCCTGCCGGCCGATGCCGAGGACGTCGCGAAAGCCCGCGGTCGTGACGAGCGCGGTCTCGGCGCCCGTCCCCTCCAGCAGCGCGTTGACGGCCGTGGTGGTGGCGTGCCGGAACCGCGTCACCGCCGCCGGATCGACCGACGCCGTCTCGCAGGCCGCCTCGATCCCCGAGACGACGCCGACGCTCCGGTCCGCGGTCGTGGGGACCTTGGCCGTCGTCAGCGTCCCGTCGGCGAGCAGCGCCACGTCGGTGAACGTCCCTCCCACGTCGACGCCGATCGCGACCTCGTCCATGACACGCTGTCCGCCGCGGCGTCAATAAAGTGTGGCGTCGCGGGCGCGTGACACAGCTATATACCGCCGCCGCCCGTCTCCGGGCAGCATGAGAGCCGCCGTCTACCACGGTCGCGAGGACGTCCGCGTCGAGGACGTCCCGGAACAGGACCTCGGATCCGGGGACGTCCGGGTCGCGGTCGACGCGTGCGGGATCTGCGGGTCCGACCTCCACGAGTACGCCGAGGGACCGATCGCGATCCCGGCCGACAGCCCGCACCCGCTCACCGGCGAGACGCTCCCGCTGACGCTCGGCCACGAGTTCGCCGGGACCGTCGTCGAGACGGGCGCGGACGTCGACGCGCCGCCGGTCGGCGCGACCGCCGTCGTCAACCCCATCGTCGCCTGCGGTTCCTGTCGCTACTGCACGGAGGGCCGGTACTCGCTGTGCGACTCGCTGATGAACGTCGGCATTCACGGCGGCGGCGGGGGCTTCGCCGCGAACGTCGTCGTCCCGGCGGCCAACGCCGTCGTCCTCCCGTCGGAGCTGTCGGCGGCACAGGGCGCGCTCGTCGAGCCCCTGAGCGTCGGCCTGCACGCCGTGCGCCGGTCGGGGCTGACCGCGGGCGACACGGTCGCCGTGTTCGGCGCGGGGCCGATCGGACAGGGGATCGTCCAGGCCGCCCTGGCCGCCGGCGCGCGAGAGGTGTACGTGAGCGAACCGCGCGACGCGCGCCGCGACCTCGCCGCGCGCCTGGGCGCCACCGAGACCGTCGACCCGGCGGCGACCGACCCGGTGAGTCACCTCAAGGCCGCGACCGACGGCGGGACCGACGTGACCTTCGAGGTCGCGGGGCTGACGGCGACGCTGACCCAGGCCATCCGGACCACGCTGAAGGCCGGCACGACCGTCGTGGTGAGCCTCTTCGAGGAGGCGGCGACGCTCGATCCGAACTACGTCACGCTCGCCGAACGGGACGTCCGCGGGTCGTACGGCTACCGCGGCGGGCCGCTGGCCGCGCGCGGCGAGTTCCCGACTGTCGTCCAGATGCTCCGGGACGGTCGCCTCGACGCCGATCCGCTGATCACGGGCCGGATCGGGCTCGACGCGATCGTCGACGCCGGCTTCGAGCGCCTGCGCGACCCCGAGAGCGAGCACGTGAAGATCCTGGTCGAGCCCTGACGGCCTACGCCGGCCCCAGGTAGCCCCACGCCAGGAGGCGGTCGCCGTCCCCGTCTATCCAGCGCTCGCCGATGTCGTCGCGGTAGTACATGTTCGGCATCACGACGTCGTCGATCCGGTCGTAGGCCTGCTCACGCGCGGCCTGCATCGTCTCGCCCTTGCCGGTCACGACGATTGGCATCCCGTTGTCGCCGGCCACCCGCCACTGGCCATCGACCTGCTTCGCGTCTTCGAGGTGGATCCCCTCGCGGCTGTCAGTCTGGAAGACGACGGCTGCGTTCCGGGAGCTCTCGTCGTACGTCTGCTCGTCGTCGAACGGGAACGGCGGGAGGACGACCCGGACGCCGATCTGGTACCCGTTGTGAACCGCGACGTCGGGGTCGTTGCCGTGCGCGAGGTCGTAGAAGAACTCGCCAGTAGACGACTCGATGGACTCCTCCTGTAAGGCGATCGTTGGGTACCCGAACCGCGGGGTGAACTCCAGGGGGTAGATGCCGTTCTCGTTCACGATGCAGTTCAGGTCGATGCTCCCGACGTAGCCTTCGTTGGCCAGCCAACCCTCGAGCTTGCCGAAGGTCTCCTGGAACAGTTTGTTCCGGGCGGCCCAGAACATCGAGGTTCCCATCTCTCCGGTGGACGGTCCGATGTTCCCGGGGAACAATTTCTTGTGCTCGAAGTTGAAATTCACCTGATCGATGAACTCCTCACCGTCGAAGAATCCGCAGATGGCGATCTCGACGCCCTCGACTTTCCGCTGGAGTTGGAACCCCCTCATCCGGTGGCCCCACGCCTTCTTGTAGGCCGTCAAGACGTCGACGACGTCACTCCCATCGTCTTCGTTGCCGACGTAGAGGAGCCGCTTGACGTTCTGGACCTCACCGAGTGGCTTGATGACGTACGGAGCCGGGTTCTCCTGAACGTGTCGGATACCTTCGTCGAAGTCGTGGAAGACGTGGTGATCGATGGTGTTGACACCGTGCTCTTCGAGAACGTCCATCGCGTAGCCGCGGTCTTCTTCAAGACGGTCGGTGTTCGGCGTTCCACCGATCACGGCCTTCCCTTGCTCCCGGAGTTCCCTGGCAAGTTGCCCCGTTCCGACGTCTGACCCGACCCAGATGTCGTCGAAGACGATTACGTCGGCCCACGCGACGTCGGCCCGCCAGTCGTCAGTTTTGGGCACGAAACCGTCGCCGATCTCCTCGTCGCTCTCGGCCTCGATGTAGTACTTGACGTCGTGGCCTTCCCGGTGGACCTGCCACGCGAGGTCGGTGATCAGTGCGGCGTCGGCCGAGACGAACAGGAAGCGTCTGGAGTCCACGGAGACGGTTCGGCCGGCAGACCCTTGAGTGTGCGTGCCGGGTCAGAGGCGCGACAGCAACACGTCGGGGTCCTCGACGCCCTCGATGACCGTCTCCATGAACTGCCCGGCGGTCACGCCGTCGACGAGCCGGTGGTCGTAGGACAGCGAGAAGCCGATGCGCTCCTGGATCCCGACCTCGCCGTCGACGGGCACGGTCTGCTCCTCGATGGCGCCGACGCCCATGATGGCCGCCTCCGGGTGGCGGATGATAGGCGTCCCGAAGGTGCCGTGGCCGCCGTGGCTGCCCGTGTTCGTGATGGTGAACGTGCCGCCCTGGAGGTCGGCCGGCGTGACGCTGCGCTCGCGCGCGGCCTCGACGGTGGCCTCCAGTTCCTCGGCGACCTCCAGCAGCGACTTCTGGCCGGCGTGCTTGACGACGGGCACGATCAGGCCGTCCTCGGTGTGGGTGGCCACGCCGACGTTGTACGCCTGGTGTTTGTGGATCTCGCCGGCCTCCATGTCGATGGAGGCGTTGAGGAGGGGGAACTCCCGGAGCGCCGGGACGACCGCTTTCACCAGGATCGCCGTGTAGGTGACGTGGACGTCGTGCTTCTCGTCGAGGCGCTCCTTGAGCGCCACCAGTTCGGTCGCGTCGGCCTCGAACCCGGACGTGACGTGCGGGATCTCCTGCCAGGACTGGGCCATGTTCTCCGCGATGGTCCGGCGCAGCCCCCGCAGCGGTTCGGTGACCGTCTCCCGGACCCCCTCGCCCGCGGTCGCGCCCGACGGCTCGGGTTCGAGCTCGGGTTCGCCCGCGGATTCGGCGGCGACGGGATCGCCCGCAGATTCGGTGGCCGTCTCGCCGTCCGCGCCGGTCGCGGCGGACTCGCTGTGCCGGTCGACGTCCTCGCGGAGGACGCGACCGCCGGGCCCGGTCCCCTCGACGGCTTCGAGGGCGACGCCCTGCTCGCGGGCGTAGCGACGGGTCGACGGTGCCGCGAACGCGCGCCCGGTCCCCGCCCCCGACTCGTCGGGCTCGCTCGCGCTCGCGGCGGTGCCGTCACCGGTGGGCGCGTCCTCCGCGCTCGCCGCGGCGCTGGCTTCCGCCGCGGGCTCGGCGTCGTCCGTCGCCGCCTCCGGTTCCGGACCCGATTCGGTGGCCTCGCCGGACGCGGACGCCTCCATCCCCTGCTGGCGGGGCGGGTGTTCGGTCAGGATGACGGCGATGACCTCGCCGACCTGGACGACGTCGCCCGGTTCGGCCACCAGTTCCTCGACGGTCCCCGTGCAGGGCGTCGGGATCTCGACGACGGCCTTGTCGGTCTCGACGTCACAGAAGGGCGCGTCCTCCTGGACCTCCTCGCCGTCCTCGACGTACCACTCGACGATCTCGGCCTCCGTCAGCCCCTCGCCGGGGTCCGGGAGGCGGAACTCGAATCGTTCCAGTTCAGAACTCATAGTCCATCACCGCCTCGATGGCGTACTGTGCCCGCTCGGCGTCGGGCAAATAGGCGTCTTCGGTCTGGTGCCCCGGGAAGTGGACGTCGTAGCCCGTCGCCCGCTTGATGGGCGCGTGCAGGTGGTCCAGCGCGTACTCGTTGATGAGCGCGGAGATCTCGGCGCCCAGGCCCAGCGTCCGCCGGGCCTCGTGGAGCACCACGGCCCGCCCCGTCTTCTTCACGGAGGCGAGGATCGTCTCGACGTCCAGCGGCGAGAGCGACCGCAGGTCGACGACCTCCACGTCGGCGTCCACGTTGTCGGCGGCCGTCTCGGCGTGGCGCACCATCGCGCCCCACGAGTAGACGGTCACGTCCTCGCCCTCGCGGACGATGCGCGCCTCGTCCAGCGGCAGGGTGTACTCCTCCTCGGGCACGGGTTCGGTGCCGCCGCGGTAGATCTTCTTGGGTTCGAGGAAGAACACGGGGTCGTCGTTCCGGATCGAGGCCGCGAGCAGGCCCTTGGTCTCGGCCGGCGTCGAGGGGACGACCACCCGCACGCCGGGGGTGTGGACGAGGAAGGTCTCGGTCGACTCGGAGTGGTACTCGCTGGACTTGATGCCGCCGCCGTAGGGCATCCGCACGGTCATGGGCACCTCCAGTTGCCCGCCCGAGCGCTCGTACATCTTGACGAGCGTGTACATGAACTGGCCGAACGCGGGGTAGAAGAAGCCCATGAACTGGATCTCGGGGACGACCCGGTCGCCGCGCATGGCCATGCCGACCGCGGTGCCGATGATGCCGTTCTCCGAGAGCGGCGAGTCGACGACGCGGTCCTCGCCGAACTCCTCGTACAGGCCCTCGGTGGCGCGGTAGACGCCGCCGATCGGCCCGATGTCGTACCCGAGCAGGCGGACCGAGTCGTCGCGAGCCATCTCCTGGCGGAGCGTCTCGTTGACCGCCGTGACGATGTTCATGTCCTGGGTGCCGCGGTCGTCGTGGATCTCGTCGGTCGAACTCATTCCAGGCCCTCCCCGGTGAAGTCGGTGAACGGATTGCGCCCCTCGCGCTCGGCGGCGAGTTCCTGGCGCTGGTGCTGGCGGCTCCAGGTCTCCCCGTGGAGGTGGTGGTCGAACATCGTCTCCGGATCCGAGACCGGCACCTCGCGGGCGCGGTCGACCGCCTCCTGGATCTCCTCGCGGAGCGCCTCGCGGATGGCGTCCGGTTCGTCCGGCGCGAGCACGCCCCGGTCGAGGAGGTAGCGTTCCAGGCGGTCGATCGGGTCCCGCTCGGCCCAGTACTCCCGCTCGTCCTCGTCCCGGTAGACGCTCTCCTCGTCGGCGGTGTTGTGCTCGGCCATCCGGTACGTGACGGCCTCGATGAACGTCGCGCCGTCGCCGCGGCGCGCGCGCTCGACCGCCTCGCGGGACCGCTCGTACACCGCGAGGACGTCGTTCCCGTCGACGCGGGCGTAGGGGACGCCGTGGGCCTCCGCCTTCTGTGCGAACGTCTCGGACGCCGTCTGCCGGTGGGCGGGAACCGAGATCGCCCACTGGTTGTTCTGGCAGACGACGACCGCGGGCGCGTCGAACACGCCCGCGAAGTTCAGCGCCTCGTGGAAGTCGCCCTGGCTGGTCGACCCGTCGCCGATGTACGACAGCGAGACGGCGTCGTCGCCGCGGAACCGGTCGGTCATCGCCGACCCGACCGCGTTGGTGACGTTCACCGCCAGCGGGACGTACACCGGCGTGAACGACACCGGCGGTTCCTCCTCGACCGGGAGGTGGTCGTCGACCGTCTCCGGGTCGGCGCCCATCAGCCCCGCGATCGCCCGGTCCATGCGCGCGCCCCAGTAGAGGGCCGCGGGCGTCTGCCGGTAGGAGGGGAAACACCAGTCGCCGTCCTCGAGCGCGGCCGCCGACCCGCAGGAGACCGCCTCCTCGCCGGTCACCCGCGCGATGATGCTCACCTCCCCCCGTCGCTGCATCCGGAGCGTCTTCTCGTCGAACTCCCGGGACTGGACCATCGTCCGGTAGAGCCGCCGCAACGCCTCGTCGGACAGGTCTGGCGGATCGCCGACGAGGCTCCCGTCCGGGGCCAGAATCCGGTCGAACTCCTCAGACGGACGCTGCTCGGTCCACTGTGACATACGATATCGTCTATCAACGAACGAATATAGGTTTTGGCAAAGGCGGTTCGCGCCGCGTCCCCGGGCCGGTCGGGGA
>JBDGSV010000025.1:0-6687 GCA_042217375.1 Haloarculaceae archaeon
GCTCGCGTTCGTACTCGCTGGCGACGTTGATGTGGAAGGAGACGGCGTCGGCGCCGAGGCGGACGGCCTCCTCGACGGTGCCGGTACGGCGCTTGTCGTTCTCGTCCGGGCCGACGCTCGTCGAGCCGTTGAGGTGGACGATGTACCCCTTCCCGTTCGCGTTCGGCAGCACCCGGTCGGCGACCCCCTTCTGCGTGAGGACGCTGTCTGCGCCCCCGCGGGTGACCGCGTCGACGGTGGACTCGATGTCGACCAGCCCCTTCACGGCCCCCAGCGTGATGCCGTGGTCCATCGGGACGATCAGGAATCGCCCCCCTGTCCCGATCCGCTCCAGCCGTGTTCGTTTACCGGTGTTCATTGTGTCACTCTGTGGCAAGTGGATTAATGGGCGTTCCGGTTCCGGCCGCGCCGTCGGGCCACCGTCGGTCGATCACTCGGACACCTCCGCGCCCTCGGGCCGGTTCGCGCCAGCCAGCGCGCCCGCCTTGAGTTCGCGGGCCTTCGCCTCCAGGCGCTCGGCCGTCGCCGCGACGTCGTCGCCGCCCTCGGCGACGATCTCGACCAGCGCGCTCCCGACGATGACGCCGTCGGCGCCCGCGGCGATCACCTCGCGTGCGTGCTCGCCCTCGCTGATGCCGAACCCGACCGCCTTGGGGATCGACTCGTCGTACTCGGCCACCCGTTCGAGGCTCGCGGCCGTCTGGTCGCTCACGTCCGTTCGTGCGCCGGTGGTGCCGAGGCGGGCCTGGACGTAGACGTAGCCCGAGACCTGGTCCATGATGCGCCGCAGGCGCTCGCCCCGCGTCGTCGGCGCGACGATGAACACCAGGTCGAGGCCGTACTCGTCGCAGGCGGCCCGGAGCGGGCCTGCCTCCTCGGCCGGGAGGTCGGGGACGACGAAGCCGTCGATGCCGACCTCGGCGGCGCGGGCGACGAACGGCTCCGGGCCGCCCGTGCCGGTCTCGTCTGCGCCGTACCGGTAGATGAGGTTGTAGTAGGTCATGCAGACGACGGGGACGTCGACGTCGAGGTCCGCCACGAGCGAGAAGTAGCGCTCGGGCGTCGTACCGGCGTCGAGCGACCGGAAGACCGCGTTCTGGATTGTGGGTCCCTCGGCGATCGGCTCCGAGAACGGCAGGCCGAGTTCCACGACGTCGGCGCCGCCCCGGACGAGCGCCCGGACGTACGCCGCGGTCGCGTCCGCGGAGGGGTCGCCCGCCGCGAGGTACGGGACGAACGCCGGTCCGTCGGCGAAGGCGTCGGCGAGGCTCACTGCTCGAACACCTCCATCCCGGGCGCGCCCTCGATGTCGCGGGCGGCGGTCTCCTCGACGACCGACTCCAGGTCCTTGTCGCCCCGTCCGGAGACGTTCACGACCACGAGGTCGCCCAGGTCCCCGGCGTTGGCTTCGAGGTACGCGAGCGCGTGGGCGGTCTCCAGTGCGGGGATGATCCCCTCCAGTCGGGAGAGCCGGTGGAACGCTTCGAGCGCCTCGTCGTCGCTCACCGTCGCGGGCGCGACCCGGCCCTCGTCGACCAGGTGGGCCAGCTCCGGCCCGACGCCGGCGTAGTCCAGCCCGGAGGAGACGCTGTGGGACTCCATGATCTGGCCGTCCGGATCCTGGAGGACCTTCGTCCGGGCGCCGTGCAGGACGCCCTCGGTCCCGGTCGAGAGCGAGGCGGAGTTGGGGGCGACGCCGCGCTCGGCGTCCACTTCCAGGGAGGAGCCGCCGGCCTCGACGGCCACCAGGTCCACGTCGTCGTCGACGAACTCGTGGAACGTCCCCATGGTGTTGGAACCGCCGCCGGCGCAGGCGATCACCTGGTCGGGGAGGCGGCCGGCCTGGTCCTGGATCTGGCGCCTGGCCTCCTCGGAGATGACCGCCTGGAAGTCCCGCACCATCCGCGGGAACGGGTGCGGGCCGACGATGGAGCCGATGACGTAGTGGGTGGTCTCGACCGTGGTCGCCCAGTCGCGCATCGTCTCGTTGATCGCCTCCTTGAGCGTGCCCCGGCCGACGTCGACGGGCGTGACCGTCGCGCCGTTGATCCGCATGCGGAAGACGTTGGGGCGCTGGCGGTTGATGTCCCGACGGCCCATGTACACCTCGCACTCCTGGCCGAGGTGGGCGGCGGCCATCGCGGTCGCCGTGCCGTGCTGGCCGGCGCCGGTCTCGGCCACGATGCGCTCTTTGCCCATGTAGCGGGCCAGCAGACACTGCCCGAGGGCGTTGTTCAGCTTGTGTGCGCCCCCGTGGAGCAGGTCCTCGCGCTTGAGGTACACCTCCGTGTCGTAGCGCTCGCTGAGGCGGTCGGCCCGCTGGAGCGGCGTCGGGCGGCCGCCGAAGTCCCGGAGCCGGGCCCGCAGCTCGTCCACGAAGCCGTCCTCGTTGTCCAGTACGTACCGTTCGTAGGCGTCGGTCAGTTCCTCGATGGCCGGCATCAGTGCCTCGGGGACGTACTGCCCGCCGTACTCGCCGAATTTACTCTCGCTCATGTGTCAGTCGGTGGGTGTTCTCGCGGACGTTCCCGTCCATGATGGCCGACCCGACGAGCAGGCCGTCTGCGCCCGCGTCCAGCATCCGGTCGGCGTCCGTCGTCGTGGTTACTCCGCTCTCGGCAATCAGCGTGACGCTCTCCGGCGCCGCCGGCGCCACCGCCTCGAACGTCCCGAGGTCGACCTCCAGGCGCGCCAGGTCGCGGTTGTTGACGCCCACGAGCGTCGCGCCCGCCGCGAGCGCCTGCTCCAGTTCAGCGCGGTCGTGGACCTCGACGAGCGCCTGGAACCCCCGGTCCTCGGCGGCCGCCAGCATCCCCGGCAGGTCGTCGAGGAAGCGCGCGATGAGCAACACCGCGTCGGCCTCGACGACGTCGAGTTGCGCCTCGTGGAGGAGGAAGTCCTTCCGGAGGACGGGCACGTCGACGGCCTCGCGGACCCGCCGGAGCGCGTCGGGTGACCCGCCGAAGTGCGCCGGTTCAGTCAGCACCGACAGGGCGGCCGCGCCGCCCGCGACCATCTCGCGGGCCAGGTCGACGGGGTCGTCGGCCCGCTCGCCCGCGGTCGTGGGACTGGTCGGCTTGACCTCGGCGATCAGCGGCCGCCGTCCGTCGGCCGCGGCCAGCGCCGCCGGGAGCGACCGCGACTCGACCGAGAGCCGCTCGTCGCCCCCCGCCCGCTCCTCTGCGGCCGCCAGGATCGACCGCACGGCGGGCGCGATTTCGTCACTGTGGCTCATTGTTGTGCATCGATGGTCTGATTTGTACATAAGGCTTGCGTCACGACCGGCCGCGCCGGGTCGTGGGCGGTGCGGCGCGCCGCCAGGCCGGGGCGCCGCCGCGAGACGGACCCGCAGGCCTTTTTGAACGTCGTCCCCTTCGGACGTCCATGAGCGACTTCGACCGGGAAGCGGAGCGCGAGAAACTCCGCGAGCAGTTCGCGGAGGACGAGCGAAAGCGGGAGGCGACCGAGCGGATGAGCGAACTCCTCCTGCAGGGCGCGACGATGACGAACAAGCACTGCGACACCTGCGGCGACCCGATCTTCCGGTACGACGGGCAGGAGTTCTGTCCGTCCTGTCAGGGCGGGCAGGTGGCCGAGCAGGCCGACCAGTCTGCGGACGCCGGCGCGGCCGGACAGTCCGACGCCGCGGCGGCCGAGCAGGCGGCGGCCGCCGAATCCCAGCCGGTCGACCAGGCCGCTCAGTCCCAGTCCCAGTCCCAGTCCCAGTCCCAGCCTCAGTCCCAGTCGTCGACCCCCGCAGCCGACCAGGCGGGCGTCGCCGGCGAGTCTGCGCCGGGCCAGGACGGGGCCGGCCGGCCGGACGAGCGCGTCGCCCCCGTCCAGCGACAGTCGCCGTCCGGGTCCCGTGCAGAGGACGTGCGCGCGACGAGCGCTCCGGGGGACCTGGACGAGGCGGCCGGGGCGCTCAACCGGACGCTGACTCGGCTGGCCCGGCAGGCGGAGGCGAGCGACGACCTCGGACGGACGCGCGAGTACCTCGCGGCGGCCGAGGAGGCCGCCGAGGCGCTGGCCGCGGTGAAGCGGGCCAGCCGCTAGTCGTCGTAGTCGCTCCCGACGACCTCGCGCACCCGGTCGGCCGTCACCGGGCCGACGCCCTCGACCTCTAACAGCCGCTCCCTCTCGGCAGTCATCACGGCCTCGACGCTCCCGAGGTCGCGGAGGAGTGCGCGAGCGGTGACGGGACCGACCTCTGCGATGGCGGCGACGACGTACTCCTGTTGCTCGCGGAGCGTCTTGGCCGACTTCTCGCCGTGGAGCGTCACCTCGCGGTCGCTCCCCTGCTGTTCCCGGCGCGCGATCGTCTCCAGCAGGTCGGCCGTCTCGTCCTCGTCGGCGGTCTGCATCACCGACGCGCCGAAGTCGACCGCGATGGAGGCCAGCGCGCCCCGGATCGCGTTCGGGTGGACGTTCCGCTCCTCGTAGAGGCCCGTTCCCTCCAGAATCACGACCGGCCGGGCGTAGTGGCGGGTGGCGTCCCGCAACTGCTCGAACAGCGACCGGTCGCCCCCGAGCAGCGTGTCGAGGAAGTCGGCGACGGTCTTGCGCTCGACCGCCACGCGGTCGGAGAGGACGTAGTCGCCGACCTGGAGCGTCTCCAGCCTGGTCCGGACGCCGTCGCGCGTCGAGAGGTCGCGCGCGATCCTGGCGTCGAGTTCGCGCTGGTCGACGACGATCTCGACCGCCTCGTCGTCTGGCGAGGCGGTGGCGACGACGCCGTCGTCCGGCGCCGATCCGTCCGCGTCGGTCACGTCGTCGGGCGTCGGCGCGGCGAACGCGTCCAGGCCCGTCTGGCCGTCGGTCTCGTTCGCGGCGTCGGCCGTCGCACCCTCCGCCGCGTCGGCCGTGTCGTCCTCGTCGTCGGCCGGCGCGTCGTCTCCGGTGGCGGCGCCGTCGGCCGCCTCGGCGGCCTCGAAGGACGCCAGTTCCTCCTGGGTGAGCCTGGCCTCGATCTCGCCGGCCACGTCCTTGAGGTCGCGGAGTTCCTCTTCCATCCGGTTCTCCTCGCGGCGGGACATCCAGAAGAACGCCTCGTCGCGGGTGTCGTTGGCGATGAGGACGACGACCCGTCCCTCGCGGGCGCGTCCGGTCCGGCCCTTCCGCTGGATCGAGCGGATGCCCTTCGGGACCGGTTCGTAGAAGAGCACGAGGTCGACGTCCGGGACGTCGAGGCCCTCCTCGGCCACGGAGGTCGAGACCAGCACCTCGAACTCGCCGTCGCGGAAGGCGTCCAGCGTCTCCTGCTGTTCGGCCTGGGACATGCCGTCCGAGCCCTCCTTGTCGCCCTGGCCGACGAACCGCCGGGTCTCGAAGTGGTTCGAGAGAAACTCGGTGAGGCTCTCGGCGGTGTCCCGCGACTCGGTGAAGACGATGACGCGCTCGCCCTCCTCTATGCCCAGCGTCTCCGCGAGCAGCATCCGCGTCCGGCGGAACTTGGGGTGGAGGTCGTCGTACGCCTCGGCGCGGCGCATCGCCTCCTCGACCCTGGGCTCGGAGACGAACCGCTGGCTCGCCTTCGACGCGCCCGAGGTGCGAGCAGCGTTGCGCTGGCGCTCGAAGTACCGACGCAGCGACTCCACGCTCTGCGTCTCGACGAGTTCGACCGCTCGCCGGAGCTTCATCACCTCGGCGTGGATGGACATGCCCGTGTACCCCTCCGACTGGTCGTTGTCCATCAACTCCCGGAGCCGGCCCCGGATCTCGTTCAGGTCCCGCTGTGACAGCTCCGGACTGGTCGAACTGGTCACGCCGATCTCCTTGAGCTTCGCCAGCCGGTCGGCGATGACGTCGGTGAGCGCGTCGCGGATCTCGATGACCTCCTCCGGGAGATCGAGGTGGATCCACTCGACGTCCGTGTCGTAGGTGTGCTCGGCCACGTCCGCGTCGGCCTCCGTCATCACCTCGACCTCGCGGAGGCCGAGGTTCTCACAGACCTGCAGAATCGCCTCCTCGTCGCCGCCGGGCGAGGCGCTCATCCCGGTCGCCAGCGGCTCGCTCGCGTCGGCGTGGTAGCGCCCGGCGATGTAGTTGTACGCGTAGTCGCCGGTCGCGCGATGACACTCGTCGAACGTGACGTGGGTGACGTCCGACAGCGAGATGCGCGACCCGACCAGGTCGTTCTCGACGACCTGCGGGGTGGCGATCACGACGCGTGCCGTCTCCCAGAGCGCCCGGCGGTCGTCGGGACTGACCTCGCCCGTGAAGACGACCACCTCGTCGTCCGGGATCGCGAGCGCCTCCCGGTAGAACGTGGCGTGTTGCTGGACGAGCGGCTTCGTCGGCGCGAGCAGCAGTGCCCGCCCACCGGCGTCGTGGAGCCGGTGGGCGGTCACCAGGAGGCTGACCGTCGTCTTCCCCAGCCCCGTTGGCAGGCAGACCAGCGTGTGGTCGCGCAGTGCCGCCTCGGCAAGCTGGAGCTGGTACTCGCGCCGCTCCAGCACCCCCGGCGCCAGGAGCGGGTGGTCCAGCTCGTCGCCGTCGGCGTCGATGGCCGCCATCACCTCCCGGTAGGGCTGCCACGCCCGATAAGGGTTCGTGTGGCGCGGTGAAAGTGAACCGCCGTCGACGCCGCTGCCCGGTTTCGAAATCCTTTTTGTACCGACCGGCATCGGTCGAAGTGCGCGCCGCCTTAGCTCAGACTGGGAGAGCACTCGACTGAAGATCGAGCTG
>JBDGSV010000026.1:0-6556 GCA_042217375.1 Haloarculaceae archaeon
GCTCGACGTTCATGGTCGAGATGCAGGAGCTGTCGAACATCCTCCACTCCGCGACCGAGGAGTCGCTGGTGGTCCTGGACGAGGTGGGCCGCGGGACCGCGACCTACGACGGCATCTCCATCGCGTGGGCGGCGACGGAGTACCTCGTCAACCAGGTCCGGGCGAACTGCCTGTTCGCCACCCACTACCACGAACTCACGGCCCTCGCCGACCGGCTCCCCGACGTCCACAACGTCCACATGGCGGCCGACGAGCGCGACGGCGACGTGACCTTCCTGCGGACCGTCGACGACGGCCCCGCGAACCGGTCCTACGGGGTCCACGTCGCCGACCTCGCGGGCGTGCCCGGGCCGGTCGTCGACCGCGCCGACGAGGTGCTCGACCGGCTCCGCGCCGACGAGGCGATCGACGTTCGGGGCGGCGAACGCGGGGGCGACGGCACCCGACAGGTCGTGTTCGACCTCGAATCCGGCGAGTTCAGACAGTCCGCCAGCGCGGACGGCGGCGAACCGCCGGCCGAGGAGAGCGCGTCGCTCCCGGCCGGCGCCGAGTCGGTCCTCGACGAGCTCCGGTCGACGAACGTCGACGAGACGCCGCCGGTAGAGCTGCTGGCGAGAGTCCAGGAGTGGCAGCGCCGGCTGGACGACGAGTGACCGCGACCGGCCGCGAACACTGGATTCATAGGCGTCACCCGCGTCGTGGCCGACGACGGCGCTCGAACGCGGCCGTCGACCGACCCGCGACGCCCCGTCGCCTCGACCCGACCCGATTCGATCAGACATGCCCGACATCCACCAACTCGATCCGACGACCGTCGAACGCATCGCGGCCGGCGAGGTGGTCGAGCGACCGGCCTCCGTCGTGAAGGAACTCGTCGAGAACAGCCTCGACGCCGACGCGAGCCGCGTCGAGGTGACGGTCGCCGCGGGCGGGACCGAGGGCGTCCGCGTCGCCGACGACGGCGTCGGCATGACCGAGGAGGAGGTCCGCCTGGCCGTCGAGGAACACACGACGTCGAAGATCCGCGACGTCGACGACCTGGAGGCGGGCGTGCGGACGCTCGGGTTCCGGGGCGAGGCGCTCCACGCCATCGGCGCGGTGTCGCACCTGACCGTCCGGACCCGGCCCCGCGGCGGCGACCGCGGGACCGAACTCCGGGTCGAGGGCGGCGAGGTGGTCGCGGTCGAACCCGCCGGCTGTCCCGAGGGCACGGTCGTGGAGGTGTCGGACCTGTTCTACAACGTCCCGGCGCGCCGGAAGTACCTGGCGACGACGGCGACGGAGTTCGATCACGTCAACCGTGTGGTGACCGGCTACGCGCTGGCCAACCCCGACGTCGCCGTCTCGCTGACGCACGGCGACCGCGAGATCTTCGCCACGAGCGGCCGCGGCGACCTCCAGTCGGCCGTGATGGCGGTGTACGGGCGGGAGGTCGCAACCGCGATGGTGCCGGTCGATCCGGCCGACGACGACCTGCCAGCCGGGCCGCTCGACGGGATCGAGGGGCTGGTGAGCCACCCCGAGACGACGCGCTCGACGCGGGACTACCTGGCGACGTTCGTGAACGGGCGGTACGTCACGTCCAGCGCCGTCCGCGAGGCCGTCGTGGACGCGTACGGGACCCAGCTGGCGCCCGACCGGTTCCCCTTCGCCGTCCTGTTTCTCGACCTCCCGCCGGAGACCGTCGACGTCAACATCCACCCGCGGAAGCTGGAGGTCCGGTTCGCCGACGAGGCGGGGGCGCGCGATCAGGTGGAGACGGCCGTCGAGGAGGGCCTGCTCGACGCGGGCCTGCTCCGCTCGTCCGCGCCGCGCGGCCGGTCGGCGCCCGAGGAGACCGAGGTTTCGCCCGAGCGGACGGTGATGGAGTCGGACTCGCTCGCCGGCGAGGACCGTGCCCCGCGCCGCGCGCCCGGTCGCTGGCGCGACGAGACCGGCGACTCGTCTGCCGACCTCGACATCGAACCGGGCGACGTCTCGGTCGACCCGGACGAGCGAAATCCCTCGATGGCCCCCGACGAGGACCCGGCGCCGGGCAGGTACCGTGCCGAGTCGAGCGAGTCGGGCGGCGAGCCATCCACCGACGCGGACGCCGGAAGGGCGGCGACCGGGGCGCACGACGCGGACGGCGACGCCGGCGCGGGCGCGACCGGGAGCACGGACGGGAGCGACGCTCCGGGCACCGACCCCGGGCGGCGGTTCCGGGCGGCGCCCGCCCAGACGACGCTCGGCGGGGGCGCGGAGACGGCGGCCGAGGCGCGCGACTACGACCAACTCCCGCCGATGCGGGTGCTCGGTCAGCTCCACGACACCTACGTCGTGGCCGAGACCCCCGACGGGCTGGTGCTGGTCGACCAGCACGCGGCCGACGAGCGGGTGAACTACGAGCGGCTGCGCGAGCGGTTCGCCGGCGACGTGACGACGCAGGTGCTCGCGGAGCCGGTCGAACTGTCCGTGACTGCCCGCGAGGCAGAGCTGTTCGAGCACTACCGCGACGCGCTGGCGACGCTCGGGTTCCAGGCGATCGCCGACGGCGACGCGGTTCGGGTGACCACCGTCCCGGCGCTCCTGGCGGAGGCCGGCGGCCCGGAACTCGCGCGCGACCTGCTCGCGGAGTTCGTGAGCGGCGACCCGGCCGAGACGGTCGAGGCGACCGCCGACGCCCTGCTCGGGGACATGGCCTGCAAGCCGTCGATCACGGGGAACACCTCGCTTGCGGAGGGCACGGTGGTGGACCTGCTGGCCGCGCTCGACGACTGCGAGAACCCCTGGGCGTGCCCTCACGGCCGCCCGACCGTCGTCGAGGTGTCCGAGACGGAGATCGAAGAGCGGTTCGAGCGCGACTACCCGGGGCACCAGCACCGGCGGCCGGAGTAGCGCCGCGAGCGCCGGCCGCGCCGGCCGACGGCGCCCCGGTCAGTTAAGACGGCCCGTGCCGAGAGAGGTGGTATGACGGCGTTCGTCACGCTGGGGGAGGCCTCGCTGCGGCTGTCACCGCCCGGCCACGGTCGGCTCGAGACCGCGCGACGCCTGGAGGTGCACGTGACCGGCGCAGAGAGCAACGCGGCGGTGGTCGCCTCGCGGCTCGGCTGCGACGCGACGTGGATCTCGCGGCTCCCCGACACGCCGCTGGGGCGTCGCGTGGCCGGCGAACTCCGGGAGTACGGCCTGGACGTCGAGGTCACCTGGGCGTCGGGGCGCCAGGGGCTGACGTTCTACGAGCGCGCCGGCGAACCGCGCGGCGACCGTCGGATCGAGGACCGGGCGAACAGCGCGGTCGCGGACGCCACCGCACGGGCGCTGCCGCTCTCGCTCGCGGAGTCGGCCGACGTGGCCTACGCCACGGGGCTCTCGCCCTCGATCTCGCCAGCCATGGCGGGCGCGGCGGCGACGTTCCTCAAGACCGCCGCCCAGTCGGGCGTGCGGACGGCGTTCGGGCTGAACTTCCGCGAGGAGCTGTGGGACCCCACCGAGGCGCGGGAGACGCTCACCGCGCTGTTCCCGGTCGTTGACGTGTTCCTGGCGAGCGAGCGCGACGTGGCGGCCGTCCTCGACCGCGAGGGGCGGCCGAGCGAGGTCGCGCACGGCCTGGCGACCGAGTGGGACTTCGAGACGGTCGCGCTCTGGCGCGACCACGGCGCGTCGATCTGGCAGGACGCGACGCTCTACGACTACCCCTGGCCGAAGGTCGACGTGGTGGACCCGACCGGCGCGGACGACGCCTTCGCCGGCGCGCTCGTGGCGGCGCTGCTCGACGGCGACGACGCGTCCCGGGCGCTCAAGACGGGCATGGCCGCAGCCAGCCTCGCGCGCACCGTCCCCGGTCCCGTCGCCACGCTCGACGCCCCGGACGTCGAGCGCGTGGCCGCGACCGTCGGCGAAGACGACTGACGGCGACTCTCAGAGCCCGGTCGCGCCGCGCGGCGCCCGCTCCTGCTGGCCGGCCGCTCGAACCAGGGAGCCGCAGCCGGCAGTATAAGGCGGTCGGGCGAGACGGGGCGACCGTGGCACCCGACGGCGAGACGGCCGGGACCGTGGGCCAGTTCGTCGCGCTCGAACGCGACGTGCTGGTGCTCTCGCTCGCGATGTTCGCGTTCAGCCTCGCGTTCCAGATGACCGGCCGGTACGTCCCCGAGTACCTGGTGTTCCTCGGGGCGGGTCCGGTCGTCGTGGGGCTCTACGGGAGCCTGGGCAACCTCCTCGGCGCGGTCTACCCCTACCCGGGCGGGGCGCTCTCGGACCGCATCGGCTCGCGGACGGCGCTCACGCTGTTCGGGCTCCTCACGACCCTCGGGTTCGGCGTCTGGCTGTTCGCGGAGGCGTTCCCGACGGTCGCGACGCCGGCGGTCGACGTCGGCCCGGCGTCGGTGCCGGCGCTCACCGTCCCGGTCGGGGTGTTCGTCGGCCTGCTGCTGGTCCAGTGCTGGAAGTCGTTCGGGCTCGGGGCGACGTTCGCCATCGTCAAGCAGTCGATGGCGCCCGGGCGACTGGCGACGGGGTTCGCCTCGACGGAGACGGTGCGCCGGCTGGCCTTCCTCGTGGGACCGCTGCTCGCGGCGGCAGTGCTCTCGGCGTTCGCCTTCGGCGTCGGGTTCCGGATCGTGCTCGCGGTGGCGGCGGGGGCGGCGCTCCTCGGCACCGTCGCCCAGCACGTGCTGTACGAGGCGGCCGACGGGTCGCCGGGCGGGTCGGTCGGGGGCGCGAGACAGGTGATCGCCGACGTCCGGTCGATGCCGTCGCAGTTGCCGCCGCTGCTGGTCGGCGACACGCTCGTGCGGTTCGGGAACGGGATGGTCTACTCCTTCTTCGTCATCGTGGTGACGCGAGTGCTGTCGGTGTCGGTCACGCTGCCGGTGGTGGGTCACCTCTCGCCGCAGGCGTTCTTCGGCGTCCTGCTCGCCGTCGAGATGGCCGTCGCGCTCCTGACGATGGTGCCGATGGCGGCGCTCTCGCGCCGGGTCGGGCTGAAGCCGGTCGTGGCGCTGGGCTTCGCGGTCTACGCGGTGTTTCCCGCACTCCTGATCGCCGCGCCCGCGGACCCGCTGGTCGTGGCGGCGCTGTTCGGGGTGTCGGGGCTGCGCTTCGCCGGGCTCCCGGCCCACAAGGCGCTCGTGGTCGGGCCGGCGGCACAGAACGCCGGCGGGCGGGTCACGGGGGCGTACTATCTCGTCCGCAACGCGGTCGTGATCCCCAGCGCGCTCCTCGGCGGGGTGCTGTACGCCCGGTCGCCGGCGCTGGCGTTCGGCGTCGCGAGCGCAGTCGGGCTGGCCGGCGTCGTGGCGTTCCTGGCGTTCGGCGAGGAGTTCGAGGCGGCCATCGCGGGGGCGTGACGGCGCGACATCAGGGCCTTTATCCGCGACTCGGGCGAGCGAGCGGGTATGCCAGCCGACGTCGACCTCGCGCTGCCAGTCGCTGCACAGCCCTCGCTCGAAGCTGTCGTCCAGATGGGCGAGCGAGCGGAGGAACTCGGATACAACCGCCTGTGGCTCCCCGAGACCTGGGGGCGGGACGCCGTCACCATCCTCGCGATGATCGCGGAGCGCACCGAGGAGATCGGCATCTCGAACAGCGTCTTCCCGGTCTATTCCCGGTCGCCCGCGCTGGTCGGCCAGACCGCCGCGACGCTCCAGGAGGCCAGCGAGGGCCGCTACCGCGTCGGGCTCGGTGCGTCCAGCCCGTTCGTCATCGGGAACTGGCACGGCTACGAGTTCGGCAACCCCATCCGCCGCACCCGCGAGTATATCGACGTCGTCAAGCAGGTGTTCTCTGGGGACGTCGTCGAGTACGACGGCGAGTACTTCGACCTGGAGGGGTTCCGCCTGCGGTGTGATCCGCCCGAACCGGCGCCGCCGGTCGACGTGGCCGCCATGGGGCCGACCTTCGTCGAGATGACCGGTCGGTTCGCCGACGGTTGGGAGGGCATCATCTACACCCAGGACGGCCTGGACGCGCGGCTGGACGACCTGTCGCGCGGCGCGGACCTGGGCGACCGGTCGACCGACGACGTGCGCGTCACGCTCGCCCGGACCGGGTGCGTTCTGGACGATCCCGAGCGCGCCCGCGAACTAGCCGTCCAGCACACCGCCTTCTACCTCGGCGGGATGGGCACCTTCTACCGCGACTCGCTCGCCCGCGAGGGCTACGAAGACCTCGCACACGACATCTACGACGCCTGGCAGGCCGACGAGCGCGACGAGGCGATGCGGCTCGTCGACGAGAACCTGCTGGAGACCGCGCCCGCCGGCGACCGCGAGGAGGCGCGCGAGCGCCTGGACGCGGCCCGCCGCCTGGACGGCGTGGACGCCATCAAGGTCGGGTTCCCGCGCGGCGCCAGCGTCGACGAGATCATGCAGACGATGGAAGAGCTGGCGCCCGAGAACTGAGCCGGCGTCACCGCGCTCTCGCACACGACTCGTAACTCCGTCTGCGCGAGCAGTTGCTGTGCAGTGCAGATGCGGTGGGTGCGGATGCGGTGCAGTTCGGGTGCGGTGCAGTTCGGCTGCGGTGGGTGCGGCTGCGGTGGGTGCGGCTGCGGTGGGTGCGGTGGGTGCGGCTG
>JBDGSV010000041.1:0-6297 GCA_042217375.1 Haloarculaceae archaeon
ACCAGCGCCGCCGCGCAGGCGAGCGCGAGCAGGGGTGCGGCCACGGCTCGGTCGGCGGCGCGGGCGGCCCGAACGCGGCGGCCGCGGCCGGGTCGGTCCCGACTGCCGTGTCCGGGCTGGTCGTGGCGGGGGCGGGCTGGAGCGTCGCGGGGGGAGAGCAGTTCCGGTCGCACGTGAATCGGCCGGTCGCCCGGCACGCCGCTGTTCGCCCGCGACCGGCATAAGTATAATCTGAAATACATTTCTGTCGGGGAGGATACTGAAATCGAGTTCACCCGGCAGTCAGAGGTAGGACGCGAGGCCGATCGCCTGCGCGAGCGAGACGCCGCTGACGAGTGCGCCGAGGAGGTAGCCCCCGATCGCGCCGCCGTTCAGCAGCGGGAGGCCGGCGTGGGCGCGTCCCTTCATGACCAGCCAGAGGAGTGCGACGAGGCCGAGCAGCGTCCCGATCATGGCGGTCAGCGCCGGGAGCGTGAGCGCCAGGCCGGGGACGCCGAGGTCGGGCACGGCCCCCGGCGCGAAGAACGCCGCGCTGGCGACGAGGACCGTCGGCATCACGGCGTCGCCGAGGCCGATGAAGAACGCCTCGCGGTCGAACGGGCCGCTCTCGCCCTCGTCGGCAGTCGGGTCGCTCTCGCCCTCGTCGGCCGTCTCGGCCGCCTCGGGCACCTCGGCGTCGAGGTACGAGTAGGACAGCGAGAGCGGGACGACCAGCACCACCGGGATCTTCAGGTCCATCACCCCGGATGCCAGGGTGAGCATGTGCTCCGTCCCGTACACCGAGATGGCGTCGTAGACGGCGAGCACGGCCAGCAGGAGGATGGCAGGCAACAGCCCGAAGCTGATGCCGAACAGCGCGGCCGCCCCCGCTCCCATGACGACGCCGGTCGAGTCGATGACGTACCACTCCGGGTAGACGAACAGGGCGACCGCGAGCAGGGCCGCCGCCCCGACTGCGAGGACGTTCAGGGCCGAGCCGCCGACCGTGACCGTCAGCACCGGGGGGACGAGCACCGAGAAGACGTAGAGGGTGACGAGGCCCGCCGACGCGACGACGAACACCTTGACCAGCCGTTCGACGCCGAAGCGGAACGCGGCGAGCATCACCGCGGTCGCGATCAGGATCGCGAGGAGGTAGACGAGGCTGTTGGTCGGGTCGCTCGGGTTCTCGACGGTCTGGTACCCGGCGGCCTTGAACGGATCGACGAGCGCGAGCGCACCGAGCTGGACGAGGAGGAAGATCCCCACCGCGGCCGCTCCAGCGAGGTACGCCCGCCGCCGGCTCATGCCTGGGTCGCGACCGACTCGACGACGGCGTCGACGACGGCGTCGCGCTCGCCGGTGAGGAACTCGATCCGGCCGCCCCGGGCGAGGACACCGGCGTTCGGCACCCGATCGCGGGTCCGTTCGGCCAGCGACCCGAGGTCGAGCTCGTTCGTCGAGCGAATCCGGAGTTCGTCGTCGGCGACGCCGACGGTCACGGGCGCCTCCGTCCGCGTCCGGCGGTGGAGTTCGTCGAGCAGCACGTCGGCCGGCGGGAAGTCGAACCGGTGGGTGAACGCGTCGGCGTCGAGCACGGCGACCTCGGTGTCGTCGACCTGCCGGCGCTCCAGGTTCGCCTCGGCGGTCTCGAGTTCGTCGTCGAGCTTGGTGCGGAACTGCTCGCTGACCTGCCGGGCCAGCCCCCGGCCGTCGCCCTCGTCGTGCTCGTCGAACAGCAGGTCGACGATGAGCTCGCGCTTGTCCTCGTAGGACTGGTAGTAGGCCTCCAGCGCGACGGCCTCGCGGAGCTGGCGGGTCGTCTCCGGGTCGACGCCGGCCGCCGTGGCCAGGTCGACGTAGGTCTCGGGCGCGTCCTCCCAGTAGCTCACGGCCGGCAGGTGGCGCAGGTCGTCACGCACGTCGCCGTTGACGGCGGCCCCGAGGTTCGCGGCCACGGTCCCGGCGGTCCGGGCCGGCGACGGCGCGACGGTCGCCTCGACGGTCTCCGCGACGGCCGCCTCGACGTCGTCGCCGCTCACGACCACCCGGGGCGCGTCGTAGACGTCGAGCAGCCCCAGCCCGTCCGCGGAGTCGGCCGTCGTCCCGGCGCCCGCGAACACGAACAGCGGGAACTGCTCGTCGTGGCGCTGCCGGGCGTCGAGCATCGTCGTCACGTCCTTGGTGGCGTCGTCCATGTCGTAGACGTCGCCCTCCAGCGGCCGGCGGTCGAAGTAGTGGTAGGTGGCGTCGCTGCCGACGTGTTCCTCCGCGACGAGCGGGAGCGCGGCGCGCTCGATGGCCGCGCCCGCGACGTAGCCGTCGGCGGTCGCCGGGTGGCGCACGACGACGGGTCGGGACTCCATGATGGCCCGCCGGACGACCGTCGCGACCTCGCCGATCGCGTCGGCGTCGATGGCCTCGTCCTCGGCCAGCAGCTCGACCGTCTCCGGCCGCGCGCGCTCGGTCAGCGCGTCGGCCATCCGCTCGACCACCGCCTCGCGCTCCTCGCCCGCCAGGACGACCAGGTCCTCGGTCTCGACCTGGAGCTCGTCGCGGCGGGTCCGGACCTCGCCGTCCAGCCGGACGACGTCGCCCGTCTCGACGTCCGGGTACGCGCGGACGCCGGCCTCGACGAACGCCGCGCAGTCGACGGTGCCGCTCTCGTCGCGGAGCTCGAACACCGTCGGTCCGCTGGTCTGCCGGACGCTGACGACCTCGCCCTCGATGCGAACGACGTCTCCGAGCCGGTCGCGGAGGTCGCCGACGGCGACGCGCTCGGGCGTCTCCGCCTCTGGCTCCGGTGCCGGCTCGCTCTCGGTGCCGGTCGCCTCGTCGGTCGCCTCGTCGGTCGCCTCGCCGGCCGTCCCGGCCCCGCTCTCCGCGGCCGCGGACTCGTCGGCCGTCGCCTCGGGTTCTTGTTCGGGTTCCGGCTCGGGCTCGGCCGCTTCCGGTTCCGGTTCCGGTTCGGGGTCCGGCTCCGGTTCGGACTCGGCCGCTTCGTCGACGTCGGGTTCGTATTCGCCGGCGGGGTCGTCGACGAGCACGCCGCGGAACTCGCGGCGGGACTGGCGGATGGACCAGCCGAGGTCGATGTCACCGTTGTCCCGGATGTTCGTGACCTGGACGAACACGCTGTCGCCCGGCTCCCAGTCGAGTGACTCCAGGCGCCGGTCGAGCTTGCTCCGGTGGAGCAGCCCGGTGACGTTGTCGCTCAGGTCGACGAACACGCCGAAGTCGGCGTAGCCGTCGACGGTTCCCTCGTAGAAGCGCCCCGGCGTCAGTTGGCTCGGCTTCGTTCCTCGGAACTCGAAGACGACGTCCTCTTCGTGGCTCGAACAGATCTTGCCATCGACGGACGTCCCACAGATGATACAGCTACCCATTGTGCGGAATCTGTAGGCGCCGCGTAAAACTGTTGTCGGATTTGTCTCGGCGGTTCGGGCCGTCGCCGCTCACTCGAAGACCGGGCTGTCGTCCCGGAGCGACTCGACGTCTGCCTCGACGTCGGCGACGTGCTCGGGGAACAGCGCGACCTGCACTTCGTTGCCCGAGGCGTCGCTGGCGACGAGTTTTACCCGCTTGTCGCCGAACTCCCTGACCTCGATCGAGTCCACGTCGAACAGCTTCGCCTCCGCCGACTTGTTCGCCGCGCCCACGTTCTTGATGCTGCCGTCCTTGAACTCCACGAGCAGGTCGCGGACGTTGAGGTTGAGCATACCGTTCGCTCGCGCGCCGGGGGGTTAAAGCCCGAGGAGTGTGGCGCCCGCGCCGAACGCGCGGAAGCCGTAGCCGAACACGAGCACGGCGGCCGGGAGCGCCGCCACGACCGCGCGCGGCACCGTGAGGTCGTGGACCTCGGCCAGACCGACGACGAGGAGCACGCTCCCGTAGCCCGCACAGAGCACCCGGATTCCGGGGACGGGAAGCCCGGCCAGCACGCACGGGGCGGCGGCGTAGGCGAGCACCTGGACGGTCTCGCTGACGCCGCCCCGGTCGGGCGCGAAGTCGGCCAGCCAGGTCAGCGCGGCCAGGAGGATGGTCTCCAGCGCCGCCGTCAGGTGGAGCACGGCCGGCGTGATCAGGACGACCGCGATCGCGAGCGCCAGCGCCGCGGAGGCGAGCGGGCGCCCGGCGAACACCGGGGCAGCGCCCGCCACGAGCGCGAACCGCGTCGCCTCCTCGACGAGGACGACGACCGCCGCGAACGCCAGTCCCGGCCCCTGGTCGCCGGGTGCGACGCCGACGCGGAAGAACTGCCGCGGGCGGACGAGCACCTCCGCCCACGCCCGGACCAGCCCCGTCGGGCCGCGCGCGCGACCGCCGCGCGGGGTCTCGACCCACTGTGTCACGGCTCCCGGTAGCGCCCGCTCGGATATGGTCGTTCCGACACGCGGTCAGTCGTCCGCGCCGACGTTCTCGCCGCTCTCGAAGGTGTCGGGATCGGGTTCGATGTTCGCGTACTGGACGGCCCGCTCTCCGAGCGTCGCCACCCGATCGGCCAGGTCCTCGTCGACGAGGTCGCCGTCGCTGAACTGCCGGCGCGCGTGCGGGATGGCGGCCTGGTGGGGGAGCACCCAGGCGTTGACCGAGCGACAGACCGACCGGAGGTGTTCGAGCGCGGTCACCGGGAACGCCCCGCCGCCCACGGCCAGCAGGCCGACCGTCGTGCCGTCGAACTCGTCGAACCCGCAGTAGTCGAGCGCGGTCTTCAGCGCCGAGGAGTACGAGCCGTGGTAGACCGGCGTGCCGAGCAGGACGGCGTCGGCCCCGCGGATCCGGCGCGTCAGGTCGGCGACGTCGCCCGGTTCGCGGTGGTCGGCGTCGAACACCGGGACGTCGAACTCGCGGAGGTCGAGGAGCTGGGTCTCGGCGTCGAGTGCCTCCGCGGCGGCGAGGGCGTGCCCGAGCGCGTCTCGCGTGTGGCTCGCGTCCCGGAGGCTCCCGCAGACGGCCACGACGGTGGGTGACGCGGTCATCGGCCGTGCTTGGGCGACCGGAGCTAAAGTGTCGGCGGTCCCGGCTCCCCGTTCCGGCAGTCGGTCCACGCGCTCTCCCGGCCAGTTTCCAGACGCCCTGCGCCGATCCGGGGTCGTCCCCGCGCTCCTGTGTGCGTCTCCGCGCTCGCGCAAGGGCGCGTTACTCCCGGGAAAGCCGACCGTAGTCCGGTCGCCGGCTCGTCCGGACGGCCCGCGAGCGCCGCGCCGAACCCGGGTGCCGGAGGGGGCTGGTGCCGGGGGCCGCCCGTGGCGTTCGGGCGTCGGGACGCACGCGACTGGATCCCGCGGGCGGTCGGCCGCCTCCGCCCCCGGATCCCGGACCCGCCGCGACTGCCGGGCTTACCGGCCGCCAGGCACGTTATAACAAAATCGGGAAGTGGCGTACGTCACGGCGGTGATCTGACGTGGCCGATGGCACTGTTCAAGGCGGAACGATGGAAACGACACCCGGGCTGGCGGAGAGCTGGCGCTCGCTCGAGGTAGCGGGCGTCGTCATCGCCCTGCTCGGCGTCCTCGGGATCTTCTTCCCGTTCGTGACCGGGCTCTCGATCTCGCTGCTGCTGGGGGCCACGCTGGTCGTGGGCGCTCTGGTACACGTCGCCCACGCGTTCCGGGCGCGAGGCTGGAAGGGCTTCGTCGGGCAGGCGCTGCTGGCGGTCGTCTACGCGTTCGCCGGCATCTCGCTGCTCGCGAACCCGGTGCTCGGACTCGCGACGCTGACCCTGCTGCTGATCGCGTACTTCCTGGTCTCGGGCGTGGTCGAGGTCGCGGTGGGCCTCCAGATCCGCGGCGACCCCGGCTGGGCGTGGGTCGTGGTGAGCGGCGCGCTCTCGGTGATCCTGGCCGGCCTCCTCTGGATCGGGTTCCCCTCGACGGCTGCCTGGGCCCTGGGGCTGCTCTTCGGGATCAGCCTGCTCTCGACGGGACTCTCGATGTTCGCGATGGGCCGGAGCGTGCACAAGATGGTCTCCTCGGACGAGACCGGTCCAGAGACGCTCGGGGCGTGACACCGCTCGCGCCAGGGACGGCCTCCTTCGTCCCAACGCGGCGTCTGCTGGCACGCGACGGTACCCGGTTCCACGACGGCGTGGTTCCAGACCCGGGACTCGCCGTCGGGCAGGAGCTTTGCCGCCGTCCCGAACGCCGAATCCGCGTCCTCGACGCGACCACTGGAGAGACGTCACCGTCGATGAGCCCTCCTGACATCCCCCCACGGTAATTTCAGAGATCTACCTTTCTTCTCTCGGCGAAGAGGGGACTTAACAGTTGTTGGCAATGTGATCTACTTTATTCAGTCTGACCGACCTGGACACTGCGG
>JBDGSV010000048.1:0-5088 GCA_042217375.1 Haloarculaceae archaeon
CCGAGGAGGCCAACGAGTTCATGGACGACTTCGAGCGCACCGGCGCGCTCGAACGGTCGGTCGTCTTCATGAACCTGGCCGACGACCCGGCGGTCGAGCGGACGGTCACGCCGCGGATGGCGCTGACCACCGCCGAGTACCTCGCCTTCGACAAGGGCTACCACGTGCTGGTCATCCTGACGGACATGACCAACTACTGTGAGGCCCTCCGCGAGATCGGGGCCGCCCGCGAGGAGGTCCCGGGCCGACGGGGCTACCCCGGGTACATGTACACCGACCTGGCGCAGCTCTACGAGCGGGCCGGCCGCATCGAGGGGCGCGAGGGCTCTGTCACCCAGATCCCCATCCTCACGATGCCGGGCGACGACGACACCCACCCCATCCCGGACCTGACCGGCTACATCACCGAGGGCCAGATCTACGTCGACCGCGACCTCAACAGCCAGGGCGTCCAGCCGCCCATCAACGTGCTGCCGAGCCTCTCGCGGCTGATGGACGACGGCATCGGCGAGGGCCTGACCCGCGCCGACCACGCCGACGTCTCCGACCAGATGTACGCCGCCTACGCCGAGGGCGAGGACCTGCGCGACCTCGTGAACATCGTCGGTCGCGAGGCGCTCTCGGAGCGGGACAACCGCTACCTCGACTTCGCGGACCGCTTCGAGCAGGAGTTCGTCGACCAGGGATTCGACACCGACCGCTCGATCGAGGAGACCCTCGAGATCGGCTGGGACCTCCTCTCGATGTTCGAGCGCACGGAGCTCAACCGCATCGACGAGGACCTCATCGAGGAACACTACCGCGAGGACGCCGAGACCGAGGAAGTCGCGGCCGACTGACCGGCCGCTCCACCCGCCTGACTCAGTTCACTCCGTCTTTTGCTCCCCGGAGCGGCGCGAACGAATCGCGCCAGAGCAGCCACGCCGCCACGACGAGCCACGGCACCGCGACCACGACGCCGACCCCGGACGGACCGAGCAACGGGGTCGGCCGGCCACGGAGGAACGCCGTCCCGATACCGGCGATGGCGTTGACTGCCCCGTGGCCGAGCGCGGCCGGCCAGACGCTCCGCGTCCGCAGGGCGAGCCAGCCGAGGAACGTCCCGACGAGGACCGTGAACCACGTCATCGCCAGCAACCCCGACCACGGCGCGCCCGGGTAGGAGAAGCCGTAGTTGTACCCCATCGCGACGATGGGCCAGTGCCAGATCCCCCAGACGACGCCGACGAGCAGGACCGCTCGCCGCCGGCCGAGCCCCAGGAGCTTCGGCAGGAGGTAGGCCCGCCAGCCGAACTCCTCGCCGAAGGCGACGACCGCGTTGAGGAGCGGCGCGACCGTGACGGCCGCGACGAGCTGGATCAGGAGGACCTGCCAGGCAGCGAGCGTCGAGCCGGTGCCCGCCAGGGCAGCGCCGAGGGCCGCCAGCGTCGGGTCGAACGCCCCGGGGAAGAGGAGATAGTAGAGCGCGACGCCGAGCACAGTGAGGGTCGCGGGCGCGAGCCAGGCGAGCGCGTAGGTGCGCCACGCCGGACGGACGTCGAGCGAGAGCCACAGGTCGGCGCGGCCCTCCCCGGTCGCGAGGCGGGCGGCGACGTTGCCGATCGCGGGGCCGAACATGTAGGCCGTCGGCAGGAGGACGGCCGCGAGCGTCAGCGGGCCGGCGATCTGGGGGCTCGCCCGGAGGCCGCCGGTGACGAAGATGACGGCGGCAGTCGCCCAGGAGACGCCGAACGCGACCAGCAGGAAGGCGGCGACGCGCCGCCACTCGACGACAGGTGTGCGCGACATGGGCGGCCCGTCGCGGGAGAGGCTGAAAAAGACTCGCTCGTCAGGTGTTGGGTTCCCAGTGCTCGCAGGCGTCCATGTCCGCCATGCGTTCGTCGTGGCGGCCACAGTAGGGTTCGATCTCGCCGTCGACGCGGACGTATGAGAAGTGCGCGCAGTTCCCGCAGTAGGGATCTGCCAGCGAGGCGTCGCCGGCGTCGGCGGTCGCGCCGCCGTCGCTGACCGTCTGGCCGCCCCGCGTCGCGGTCTGCGTGGGGGTGTCGCCGTCCGGCGTCGCCCCGAGGAAGCCGACGCCGCCGAGGCGACGGCGGATGTCGCCCGAGGCGGAGACGACGCGCGTCCCGGCGTCGGTGACCTCGATGTGGACGGTGCCGCCGGGGTCGCTCCGGGCCTTGAACGTGGCGACGGTCCAGAACAGGCAGACGCAGGCGACCAGGGCGCCGAAGGCGTAGACGGCGACCACGAGCGGCGTGGCGTTCGGACCGCTCCCGCCGATCCACCGGTGGGGGTAGGCCCAGGCGAACAGCGCGACGCCCAGGACGGCGACGGCGGTCCCGAGCCCGGCCGTCGCCCGCACGCGGCGGGAGGCGGGCAGGACGGCCACGACGCCCAGCATCGCCGCCGGGAGCCCGAGCCCCGCGAGGACGCCCGCGACGCGCCGGGCCACGAAGACGTGGACCCCCGCGTCCGTCAGGAGGTCGGTCGTGGCTGCCAGGACGCCGGCTGCCACCAGCACGACGCCGACGGCGAAGAGCCCGACGCCGGCCCACAGCTGCCGGGGCGCGACCCCGCGAGCGCCGTAGACCTCCGAGAGGCTCGCCATACGCCACGATTCGGCTCCGAGCACAAAAGGGTGTGTCAGACGGGTGGCATACGCGCGGCCGAGCGACGCGCGGTCGCGAAGCGGGCGTGCGACGAGCAGAGACGGGCGCGCTCGGGCGGCCGCGCTCAGGCGAGCGCGTCGACGAGCGACCGGAGCGTCGCGAGGTCGTACTGTCCGGGCGCGGTCGCCCGTTCGGGGTCGACCGGGGCGTAGCCGATGCGGGAGCCGTAGACGGGGGCGACCGCACGGGTGTGGCTCCCGGGGGCGCCCATGGCCATCGTCGCGACGCGGACGTCGTCCTTCGCGAGCGCGCGCGTCACTGCGAGCAGCGAGAGCGCGTCGTCGAGGCCCGTCGCAGTGACGGCGAGCTTGGCGACGTCGCCGTAGTCGGCCGCCGTGGCGAGGAGCCGGCGGAGTTCCTGCCGGGGCGGCGTCCCCTCGAAGTCGTGGGTCGAGACGACGACCGAGACGCCGTGCTCGCGGGCGTGCTCGACGACGGACAGGCCGTCGCCGCCGACGACCGCGTCGAGTTCGACGTCGACGGCCTCGACGCGCGGGTGCTCGGCGGCGAGTTCGAGGTCGGCGAGGCGTTCGGGGCCCTCGGCGGCCTCGCCTCCCTCCCACTCGACGCGGTTCGTGCACAGGAGCGGGAGCGTCCCCTCGTAGTCCGCGAGCTGGTCGAGCGGGTCGGCCGCGAGGTCCATCCGGAACTCGACGGCGTCGGCGTGCTCGCGGGCCGCCGGCTCCTCGGCCAGGTCGGCGGTCGCGGCGGCGAGGACGAACGAGTCGAAGTCCATGCGGGGCGATGGGGGAGCCACAGCAAAAGCGCAGCGCTCGGGTCACCCGGACGGCCACCAGGAGACGGTCACGTACGCGAGCCAGGCGAGGACCACGGCCCCGAGCGCGACCCATCGGACCGGGCCCTGGAGGGTCGTGTTCACCAGCGCGGCCGCCAGCGCCGTCAGCGCCAGGGCCACGAAGAACGTCCACCCCCACACCTGTCCGTCGGAGCTGTCCGGCGCCATCGGCGACTCGACGGGCGCCTGGCCCATCAGTGTAGCGGGACGGCGTCGGGCAGGCGGCTCAGGCGGCCGCGAGGTCCTGCTCGGCCTCGAGGAGTTCGTGGTAGCGGTTGCGGATGGTGACCTCGCTGATGTCGGCGACGTCGCTGACGGCGGCCTGGGTCGTCTTCTCGTTGGTGAGAAGCGCGGCGGCGTAGACGGCCGCGGCCGCGAGACCGACGGGCGACTTCCCGGAGTGGACGCCTTGTTCCTTGGCGCTCCGGAGGAGCCCGCGGGCGCGGTTTTCGGACTCCTCGCTCAGTTCGAGCGAGGAGCAGAACCGGGGGACGTAGCTCTCGGGGTCGGCGGGCTTGACCTCCAGGCCGAGTTCGCGCACCACGTAGCGGTAGGTGCGGGCGATCTCGCTCTTCTCGACGCGGGAGACGTCCGCGATCTCGTCGAGGCTGCGGGGGACGCCGGCCTGCCGGGCGGCGGCGTACACCGACGAGGTGGCCACGCCCTCGATGGAGCGGCCAGGCAGGAGGTTCTCGTCGAGTGCGCGGCGGTAGATCACGCTGGCGGTCTCGCGGACGGTGTCCGGGAGGCCGAGCGCGCTCGACATCCGGTCGATCTCGCCGAGGGCCTGCTTGAGGTTGCGCTCCTTGGAGTCGCGGGTGCGGAACCGCTCGTTCCACTTCCGGAGGCGCTGCATCTTCTGGCGCTGGCGGGCGCCCAGCGAGTTGCCGTAGGCGTCCTGGTCGCGCCAGTCGATGTTGGTCGAGAGCCCCTTGTCGTGCATCATGTTCGTCGTGGGGGCGCCGACCCGCGACTTCTTGTCTTTCTCGCGGGAGTCGAACGCGCGCCACTCCGGTCCGCGGTCGATCTCGCCCTCCTCGACCACCAGCCCGCAGTCGCGGCAGACCGTCTCGCCGTGCTCCGAGTCTGCCGTCAGTTTCCCCCCACACTCGGGGCAGCCCAGCCGCTCCGGCTGTTCGGTCGCTTCCTGCTGTGCTCGCTGTTCACGGTTCGTCGGCCGCGTTCTGGTTCGATTCGAGTCGTTCATTGCTCGGACGCGGCTATCCAGGGTGGGAAACCCCCGAAAAACGCCCGGATAGCAATCGCTACCACCCGCAACGTCCGAAACGTATAAGTACGTTTCGATCCACAGATAGTGGTTCGGGGACGTACCACACGCACCGGGCGAGTCAGTCGCTCTCGTGGGGATCGGCGGTCGCGCTCTGCTCGACGGCGGTCGTGAGCGAGACGTTGAGCAGCAGCATCGACGCCACGCCGCCCGCGACGGTGACGACGTTCTTCACCGCGTGGTCCACCACGGCGACGGCGAGCGCGACCGCCGCCGTGAGTTCGGGGGAGGCGGTCATCCCGACGACGATGAGCGTGAACGCGCCCTCGTAGAGTCCGATGCCGCCGGGCGAGAGCGGGAGCACCTTCGCGAGGTTGCCGACGCTCACCGCGAAG
>JBDGSV010000015.1:0-4688 GCA_042217375.1 Haloarculaceae archaeon
GTGGAGTTCAACGCCCGCTTCGGCGACCCCGAGGCGATGAACACCCTCCCCGTGCTGGAGACGGACTTCCTCGAGGTGCTGACGGCGGCGCGCGACGGCGATCCGCTGCCGGAGCTCCAGTTCGCCCCGAAGGCCACCGTCTGTAAGTACGCCGTGCCCGAGGGGTACCCGACCGACCCCGTGGCGGGCGCGAAACTCGCCATCGACGAGGAGAGCGCCGCCGACGTCGGGGCGCTGCTCTACTACGCGTCGGTCGACGCCCGCGGCGACGGCGTCTACACTACCACGTCGCGGTCGTTCGCCGTGGTCGGCGTCGACGACACCATCGCCGGGGCCGAGGCCATCGCCGAGGAGGCGCTGACGGTCGCCGGCGAGGAGGGACTGCGGGTGCGCCACGACATCGGGACCGACGACCTCGTCCAGCGGCGCGTCGACCACATGCGCGAACTGCGGGGCGACTGAGAGCCGTGCGCCTCCGGCGGGTCCTGACCTGGGCGGTCGTGCTCACCGCGCCGGTCGTCGTCGCGTCCGTGCTGGTGCCCGACGCCCGCCTCGCGGAACGGATCGTCCGCTGGGGCGTCGCGCTCGCGGTCGTGCTCGCCGTCCCGATCAGCTACCGGGACTGGCTAGCGCGCCTCGCGACCGGCGAGTGAGCCGGCCGGCAGTCGGCCCGGACGGCGCGCCGGGACGCCGGATCGCGACGGCGGTCAGTCGGCCATCGAGTCCTGGCTGGCCGCGCAGTTGTTCGGCCCGAGTTCGAGTTCGAGCGCCACGTTCTCCGGCGGGTGGTGCTGGCCGAGGTTGGTCGCGATGATGTCCTCGTAGTTCGCCGGACGCGGCGGCATGTCCGAGAGGATGTAGTCGACGAACGACGACCGGTCCATCGAGAGGGCGTCCATCGCCTCGGCGAGGTCGCCCAGGCGAGCGGTGTAGGACCCGTCTGCGGCCCGGTCGGCGCTGTCGCTGAAGTGCGCCGGCGCGACGACCGTCTCGTCCGGGAGTGAGAGCACGCGCTCCTGGAGGCTCTCGTAGAGGCGTCCCGCGGCCTCGCGGGCCGCGTCTGCGTCCTCCAGGTCGGGACGGGCCACGCTCTCGACGAACAGGCCGTCGCCCGTGAGGAGGACGTCCTCGACGCGGTACGCGGTCATCCCGGAGGTGTGGCCGGGCGTGTGGCGGACCTCGACGTCGACGTCCCCGACCGGGACAGCGTCCCCGTCGGCGACGGTGCGGACCTCGTTGGCGAACTGGACGCCGCGGTCGACGGCCGGCTCCGGAACCACCACCTCGGCGGACGCGCGGCGGCCGACCGTCCGGGCGCCGCTGACGTGGTCCGCGTGGACGTGCGTGTCGAGCGCGTACGCGAGGTCCGCGCCGTAGTCCCGGGCCACGTCGAGGTAGGTGTCAGCGAACGCGCGGAGCGGGTCGACGACCGCGGCCTCGCCGCCCGAGACGATCAGGTAACTGAGACAGCCGCTCGACGGGCGCTGGAACTGGACCACGGTCGACTCGCCCGGGACGTCGAGTTCGACCGACTCGTAGAGGAACGCCCAGCCGTTCATCCCGTGCTGGAGGTTGCGAGCGTCGACGCCGTGCTGGTTGAGCCACGCGGTCGCCTGCCGGCTCGTCGTGCCCGTGGCGCAGACGGCGACTACCTCGCCATCAGTATTGATCGATTCGAGCACATCCAATGGGTCGCCTACCTGAAACTCCCGGAACGGTACGTTGACGTTCTCGACGGTCTCGCCGTCGATGTGCCACTCTTCGTAGTCTGCCGGGCCTCGGACGTCGACGAGCGTCACGTCCGTTCCCGCGTCGATCCGATCCTTCAACTCTGCTGGTGTCGTCGTCGGAATGCCTGCCATCGTACGTCCGCCCGTACTCGATCGCCCGTAATAAGAGTTTGTATAGTCTTGCAATTACTCTACAATATAGGTCGACGAACGCGACGCGACGGCGTGGACGGTCCGGAAGTCGTTTGGTCCTCCGGCGGCTACCTGCTCGAAGTGACCGACGACGAGGTTCCGGACGACGCATCCGACGGCCCGGCCGTCGACCTCGACGAGTTCTACGACGTCCTGGAGTCGGTGGGGCGCCCGGTCGTGACCGCCAGCGAGGCGGCGCGCGCGCTCGGACGGGCCCAGTCGCAGGCGGCCGTCAGCGACGCGCTCGCGGCGCTCGCCCGGAGCGGCGCCGTCGAGCAGGTCGACGTCGAGTCCGACCCGGTCGTGTGGTACCCGACCGACTGGCGAGAGGCGACGCGCCGCCAGCACGTGGTGGTGTTCCCGAAACGCCGCGAGGTCGTCGTGGACCAGCCGGACCAGTTCACCCGGGCGCAGCTCTCGCAGTTCGCCAGCTTCGTGACCACGAACGGCGAGGAGGGGTACGTCTACGAGGTGCGCGAGGAGGACGTCTGGAACGCGCCCTACGAGAACGTCGACGAACTGCTGGGAACGGTCCGGCAGGTGCTCGGCCGTCACCCCGCGCTCGAGGAGTTCGTCGAGAGCCAGTGGGAGCGCGCGCGGAAGTTCCGGCTCTACACCCACGAGGACGGCTACGTCGTCCTCGCGGCCCGGAGCGCCGACCTGATGGGGAACGTCGCCCGCCAGAAGCTCCCCGACGGGGTGCTGCGCGCGCCCCTCTCCGACACTGAGAGCTGGGTCGCTGCCGAGAAGACTGCTGAGGTCAAGCGCGCGCTCTACGAGGCCGGCTACCCCGTCCAGGACGACCGCGACCTGGAGACCGGCGAACCGCTCGACGTGACGCTCGACGTGGCGCTCCGGGACTACCAGCAGACCTGGGTCGACCGCTTCCTCGACGCGCAGTCGGGCGTCCTCGTCGGCCCGCCCGGGAGCGGCAAGACCGTCGCCGCGCTCGGCGTCCTCGCGGCGGTCGGCGGCGAGACGCTGATCCTGGTCCCCTCGCGCGAACTCGCCGCCCAGTGGCGCGACCAGGTGCTCCAGTACACCTCGCTCGACCCGGGTCAGGTCGGCGAGTACCACGGCGGCGAGAAGACCGTGGCCCCCGTCACCATCGCCACCTACCACACCGCGGGGATGGCCCGCCACCGCGCGCTCTTCGACGAGCGCCACTGGGGGCTTGTGGTCTACGACGAGGCCCAGCACGTTCCGACGGAGGTGTTCAGGCGGAGCGCGGACCTCCAGAGCCGCCACCGACTGGGGCTGTCGGCCTCGCCCGTCCGCGAGGACGAGAAAGAGGAGGAGATATTCACGCTCATCGGGCCGCCCATCGGGACCGACTGGGCCGCGCTGTTCGACGCCGGCTACGTGATGGAGCCAGAGGTCGAGATCCGCTACGTCCCCTGGGCGGAGGCGGCGCGCGACGAGTACGCCGGGGCCTCGGGCCACGAGAAGCGACAACTCGCCGCCACCAACCCGGCGAAGGTCGACGCGGTGCGCCGCCTGCTCGCCGAACACCACGACCAGAAGGCGCTGGTGTTCGTCGAGTACCTCGACCAGGGGGCGGACCTGGCGGCGGCGCTCGACGCGCCGTTCGTCAGCGGCGAGATGCGCCACGCCGAGCGCGAGCGCCTGCTCGCCGACTTCCGGGAGGGCCAGCTCGACACGCTGATCGTCTCGCGCGTCGGCGACGAGGGGATCGACCTCCCGGAGGCGGGGTTGGCCATCGTCGCCTCGGGACTCGGCGGGTCGCGGCGACAGGGCACTCAGCGCGCCGGCCGGACGATGCGGCCGGCGGGCAACGCACTCGTGTACGTCCTCGCGACCCGCGGCACCCGCGAAGAGGACTTCGCGCGCCAGCAGCTCCGCCACCTCGCCGGGAAGGGCGTCCGCATCACCGAGCGCGAGGCCGAGACCGACTGACCGGCCGAACCACTTTACCGACCGCCACCGTCGGTGGCCGCATGCCAGTCGACCTCGACCGCGAGGAGGATCGCCCGCACGTCGCCCACCTCCGTCTCGACTTCGGCGACCTGAACCTGCTGTCCACGGACGCGATGGCCGCCGTCGGCGAGGCGGTTCACGACCTCCCGCCCGACGTGGCAGTCCTCTCGATCGCGGCCGATCCGATCGCGGAGGAGACCGGACTGACGGCCGGCCTCGACCTCTCGGAGGCGCAGACGTTCTCCGCCCACGAGGGGCTGGCGATGTTCGAGGTGCTCTACGCCGCCATCGAGGCGGTGCGGTCGGTGGACGCGGTCACCGTCTGTGGCTGTGGCAGCTACACGCTCGGGGCCGGACTCGAACTCGCGATGGCCTGCGACTTCCGGATCGCCCCCGACACTGCCTCGCTCGGCCTCCCGGAGGTCGACGTCGGCCTGCCGACCGTCATCCACGGGGGGCTCCTGCTCCGGCAGGTCGGCACGACGGCCGCCAAGGAACTCGTCTACACCGGCGAACCCGTGACGGGCGAGCGCGCGGCTCGCATGGGCCTCCTGACCGAGGCGACGGCCGCGGGCGAGTACGCGCCGACGATCGAGGGCCTGATCGACGACCTCGCGGCGAAGAGTCCGCTCGTGCTCAAGCGCCAGAAACAGGTGTTCCGCATGTGGCGCTCGACGGGGCTGGAGCGGGGCATGGCCGCCTCGATGTGGCCGGGCGCGCTCAGCTTCGGGACCCACGACCAGCGCGAGGCGATGGCCGCCTTCTTCGAGGACCGCGAGCCGTCGTTCGAGGGCAGATAGTTCGTGACATCCTCCCACGACTAAAGTC
>JBDGSV010000024.1:0-3535 GCA_042217375.1 Haloarculaceae archaeon
CCCGACGGTACTTATAGATTCGGGAGTCAGTCGGTCGCAGTATGCCGGTTGCGTCATAACATGTCGGTTTCCTCTCCGGCCTACTCGCTCCCGTCGCTACGCTCGGTCGCTCCTTGAGGCCGGAGGCTCCACCTTGAATTACGCTGATCCCGCCGGCGAACGGCGAGGCGAGACGCTTTTCTCCGCGTGGCGACTCCGGGCGGCCGATGTCGCGTCGACGGCTCGCGGTCCTCGCGCTCTGTGGCCTGGCGGTCGCGGGCGTGCTCCTCTCGCGGCAGGGCGTGGCGGCCGACGCGGGGGCAGCGCTCCTCGGGCCGTTCTTCCTGCCCGCGCTGGTCGCGTTCGCGCTGGTCCGGCCGTTCCTGGCGTGGCCGGTCAGCCTGCTCTCCGTCGCCGTCGGCTACGTCCTCGGGTTCCCGGCGGGCGTGCCGGTCGTGCTCGGGGCGACGCTGCTCACCTGCCTGCCGCCGTTCCTCCTGGCCGCGCGCGTCGACGGCGCGGACGGGCTGCTGGGGCGGCTGGCCCGCACCGGCGAGGCGGCGGTCTCGGTCACCGGCGGTTACCGGGGGATGACGGCCGCCCGGCTCTCGCCCGCGCCGGCCGACGCCGTCTCCTACGCCGCCGGCCTCTCGGGCGTGTCCGTCCGGGCGTTCCTCGTGGGGACTGCGCTCGGCGAACTCCCCTGGGCGGTCGGCTTCGTCCTGCTGGGGGCGTCCCTCGACGGCCGCCCGGCGCTGGCGCTGGCGACCGCCGAGCCGCCGCCCGCGCTGCTCGTCGGCGCCGCGCTCGCGGCGCTCGCGCTCGTCGCCGGTCCGCTCGTGCGCGCCCTCACGTGAGGTCGCGCGCCCGCTCGCGGAGCTCGTGTTTCTGGATCTTCTCGCCGTGCGGGCTCTCGGTTCGGGGGAACGACTCGACGAACTCGACGGTCGCGGGGAGCTTGTAGTCGGCGACCTGGTCTGCGAGCGCGTCGCGCAGCGCCCCGGCGTCGAGGTCGGGATCGGACCGCCGGACGAACGCGACCGGCACCTGGCCGTGCTCCTCGTGCGGGACGCCGACGACCTGCGACTGGGCGACGCCCTCGACCCCGTCGACGGCGACCTCGATCTCGCGCGGCGAGACGAGAAAGCCACGCACCCGGAGCGCGTCGTCGAGCCGGGAGTGGAAGGTGAGGTAGTCCTCGCTCGCGCCGTCGACGGTCACGCGCTCCCGCGAGCAGAGGTCGCCCGTGTGGAGCCAGCCGTCCCCGTCGATCGCCTCGGCGGTCGCCTCGGGCTTCCCGAGGTAGCCGTTCATCACGTTGTACCCGCGCAGGAGCAACTCGCCCTTCTCGCCGTCGTCGACGTCGTCGCCGGTCTCGGGGTCGACGACCCGCGCCTCCTGCTCGTCGCTGACGAGGGGGCCGCCGATCCGCGTTCGCTCCGCCATCGGGTCGTCGGGGCGGCCGACGAACACCTGGCTGTTGCCCTCCGAGAGGCCGTAGGGCTGGACGGCCGGGAACCCGAACGCCTCCTCGATGCGCTCGAAGGTCGCCTCGTCGTAGCTCAGGGTGAGGAAGCCGACGACGCCGCGGTCGAGCGAGACGGCGTCGGTCGGGGTGAACGCCTCGGAGTCGAGCAGGCGGGTGAACATCACGGCCAGCCCCGGGAAGTACGTCACGGCCTCCTCGCGGAGCAGGCGGGCGGTCTCGGTCGGGTCGTAGTGGCTCTGGACGACGAGCGTCGCGCCCCGGGCGAGTGCGAGCAACCAGGTGTTGTACCCCCACACGCCCGGGAACGGGAGGACGCCGAGGACGACGTCCGTCTCGTCGACGCCCAGGTGGGCGCCGCCGTTGTACGAGTGGTTGAGCACCGACCGCGCCGGCTGGAGACAGCCCTTGGGGTCGCCGGTCGTCCCCGAGGTGTAGAAGACGGTCGCGGGGGCCTCGTTGTCGTTCGCGGGCTCGGCGGGCGGGTCGCTGGCCCACTCCAGGGCGCCGAAGTCGCGGGCGGCCGCGAACTCCTCGCCGCCGTCGACGGCGACCACCTCTCGAAGCGCCAGGTCCGCCGGGTCGAACGCGTCGGGGTCGCTCGTCCGCACCGACGGGACCACCTCGGCCAGCATCTCCAGGTAGTCGTTGTCGAGAAATGACGACTCGGTGACCAGGACGCGGCAGTCGGCGTCGCCCAGCATGTACGCCAGTTCGTGGGTCCGGTAGCGGGTGTTGACGGCCACGATCGCGGCGCCCAGGTAGGAGGCGGCCAGCTGCGTCTGGATCCACTCGGGGCGGTTCCCGAGCCAGACGGCGACGGTGTCGCCCGGGCCGACGCCCAGTTCGGCCAGCCCGCCGGCCAGCGCCCGACTCCGGTCCAGCAACTCCTCGTAGCTCCAGCTCTCGTCCTCGAAGACGAGCGCGGTCGCCTCGGGGCGCTCGGCGGCGACCTCGGCGAGGCCCCGGTAGATCGTTGCGTTCGGCCAGCGCATGCTCGTCCCGTGTCGGTGGGACGAGATAAGCGTTAGCACGCCGGAACCGAGGTGCGGTCAGTCGTCGACGGCCGCTTCCTCGGTCTCGGCGGCCTCGTCGTCGCCGTCGGCCGTCTCCGTGATGCGGCGGTGGACGCGGGCCTTCATGATGCGGGTGTTCTCGACCTGCTCGACGCGGATCTCGACGCCGTCGTAGGTGAGTTCCTCGCCCTCCTCGACGAGGCGGCCGGCGCGGTTGAAGATGAACCCGGCGATGGTCTCGAACTCCTCGCCCTCCGGCAGCTCGATCTCCAGGGCCTCGTTGACCTCGTCGATGTTGACCTCGCCGCGGACGAGGACGGTGTTGTCGTCGACGTACTCGATGGGTTCTTCCTCCTCGCCTTCGAGGATCTCGCCGACGATCTCCTCGGTCATGTCCTCCATGGTGACCAGGCCCTCGGTAGTGCCGAACTCGTCGATGACGATCACCATGTGCATCCGGTTCTCGCGCATCTCCGAGAGCAGTTCGACGACGTTCTTCGACTCGGGGACGTGGAGCGTGGGCTGGATGAGGTCGTCGAGGTCGACGTCGCCGTCGTTCTCGCCGTAGTTGAGGTCCCGCACCAGGTCGCGGATGTGGACGACGCCGATGACGTTGTCGAGGCTCCCCTCGTAGACGGGGACGCGCGCGTGGCCGGACTGGATGCAGGTCTCGATGGCCTCCGCCATGCTGGTGTCCTTCGGGACGGCGGTGACGTCGAGGCGCGGCGTCATCACCTCCTTGGCGATGGTGTTGTTGAACCGGAAGATGCGCTGGAGCATCTCCCGCTCCTCCTCTTCGAGGACGCCCTCGCGCTCGCCGGTCTCGATGATGTCGCGGATCTCCTCGCGGGTGACGTAGGAGGTCTCGATGGCCGACCGGCCGCCGGTGACGCGGTTGACCTGCCGGGTGAGGTAGTCGAAGAAGACGACGAGCGGCAGCAGGAGGTGCTCGGCGAACTTGAGCGGGCGCGCGATGCGGAGCGCCCAGGATTCGGTGTTCTCGACGGCGTAGGACTTCGGCGCGCTCTCGCCGAACAGCAGGACGAGCGCGGTG
>JBDGSV010000063.1:0-3332 GCA_042217375.1 Haloarculaceae archaeon
GGTGGTCCTGGGGCATGAACAGGCAGTCGTTGATCCAGAACTCGGCGTCGGCGTGCGGGCCCTCCATCTCCTGGAACCCCATCCCGACGAGGACGTCCTTGACGCGGTTGGCGGTCTGGCGGAGGATGTGGACCCGACCCCCGGTCACGGCCTCGGCGTCCGCCTCGACGTTGTACTCGGTGAACTCGACGTCGCGCCACTCGCCGCTCGTGAGCAGTTCGGGCGTGACGCGATCGACCGTCTCCGCGACCTCGACCTCGCCGAGCATCAGGGCGTCGACGGCCTCGTCGGTGAGCGTGACCGACCGGACCGTCGACTCGTGGCGCTCGACCAGGCCCCGCTCCACCAGGCGGTCGACGACGGCCCCGTCGACGTCGATCTCGCCGCCGGCGATGCGGTCGAGCGCGGCCGCCTCGGGATCGGGCTCGTGGTCGGCGTCCGGATCCGCGGTGAGTTCGCCGCTCTCGATCGTGCCGAGTCCCTTCCGGGCGTAGTTCGAGAGCGCGATGTCGACGGCGGGACCGTCCAGGCCGGCCGCACCGATGGCCTCGCCCATGGGGACCGGAGCCTCGTCCGCGTCCGCGTCGAGCGCGGCGCGGTAGAGGCGGAGTTCCGGGAGGCCCTCCTCGACGTAGGTCCGCGCCTCGTCCGTGAGTTCGAGGTCGGTCACCGTCTCCTCCGCGACCGAGAGGAGGCCCGCGTCGCGCAGTTCGAAGACGGCGCGGGTGACCGTCTCCGGCTTCTCGTCGAGGTCGGCTGCGAGCTGTTCGACTGTCTCGGGGTCGGTGGCGCTGGCGCTCTCCAGCACCGCGACCTGCGTGTCCGGGAGTTTCATTGTCCGTTGTGGGGCTGGTCGGTCAGTTAACGGTTCTCGTTCCGCGACGCCGGTTTCCGCCGGGCCGACTCGGCCGACCCGGACTCCACCGCCGTCTACGCGGCGAAGAAGAAGCCGAACCTCGTCCCCGTCGGCTGTGGCTGGCTGGCGGGACGCCCGTCGCGAGGTTCGGGTGCCATGTGCGAGCGGTGGGAACCGGCGGTCAAAAGCGTTGTGGACGGCCTCTTCAGGGGCAGTTGGTGTGGGTCTTGTCCCAGTCGTCGCCGTCAGTGGTGCCTAGCACGGCCTGCTCGACGTCGAGCAGGCCCGCGCCGGACTCGTTCGGGTCGAGACTGACGTCCTCGGCAGACGAGGAGAGCGTGTTGCGGGCCTTCGTGTTCGACGTCCCGTCAGCCATCAGCAGCCCGCCCGCACCCGAGACGTGCGGACAGGCCATGCTCGTCCCCGAGAGCGTGTCGTAGCCGCCGGGCACCGTCGAGTAGATGCTCGATCCCGGCGCGGCGATCTCGACCTCGGGGCCCGTCGAGGAGAACCCGGAGAGGGTGTCGTTCGAGGTGGTCGAACCGACCGCGACCACCTCGCTGTAGGCAGCCGGGTAGCCGACGCAGTCGGTACAGGGACCGCTGTTTCCGGCCGCGGCGACGAGCAAGACGCCCCAGTCAGTGGCGTACGTACAGGCGTCCTCGAGCGTCTGCGCCCCCGAACTCGCGCCGAGGCTCATGCTCCCGACGTCCCAGCCCTGGTCGGCGACGTACTCGATGCCGGCAGCGACGTCGGAGAGCGAGCCGCTTCCGCTCTTGTCGAGTACCTTCACCGCGTGGAGGGTCGCACCCGGAGCGACGCCGACGACGCCCTGGCCGTTGTCCACGGCCGCCGCGATGCCCGCACAGTGGGTGCCGTGTTCGTTGTCGTCGTCCCACGCCTCGGCGTAGTGACCGCGCGCCTTCACGAACGCCTTCCCGTCCCCGAGATTATCAATCAGGTCGGGGTGGTCCGAGTCGATGCCGGTGTCGATGATAGCGACGTCGACGCCGCTGCCGGTATCGTCGTTCGCGTGCGCCACCTCGGCGTCGACGCGGTCGATGCCCCACGGCAGGCACTGACCGCTGTTACCACCGCCGCCACCGCCGCCACCGCCGGCCCACGGAGGCTTCTTCTGAGCCCCGGCGCGGCCGAGAGCGTGCATCGTGATGTCCTCCTCGACGTAGCGCACGTCGGCGCGCTGGCGCAGGGCCGAGACGGCCTGGTCGGAGAACCGACCGGCGACCGCCCGGCCGATGTCGCCGAAGTCCAGCACGCGCTTGACCGACGCGGCCTGCTGGCGCGCGGCGCGCTCCCCGCTCCGCGAGGAGACGCCGACGATGCGGGCCGGCGGTCGGTCGCCGCTGCCATTCGCACTCGCCGTGCCGACGAGCGCGGTGGCGGCCCCACCCGCCGCGACCGCGCGGAGCGCGGCCCGGCGGGTGATCGTCCCACTCACGTTCCCGTCACTCTCGCTCTCACGCCCGTTACTCATAGATGCTCGTTACAAACTCACGAATAGTGGTTAACTGTTTCGTCGGGTCGGACGGGCGGCGCGAGCGAGCGCATTCTGAAATCCTTATGCGGCGCGCGCGACTTTCCACGCACATGAGCGACAACGAGGGTGCCGAGTCGGAGGCCCCCGCGGCCGAGAGCGCGGACGACGCCGAGCGCGGGGGCGAGGCGGTCGAGTCGGCGGCCGAGGGAGCCGTCGCGGAGGCCGAACTGCCCGACGAGGTCGCAGACGACCTGGTCGAGCGCGCCGAGGAATCCCCCGAGCGGGTCGCCCGCGAGGTGGCCGCGCTCCGGGAACGACGGGCGGCCCTGGAAGCCGACCTCGCGGCGGCGAAGGAGCGGACCGACGACCTGGAGTCCAAGCTCAAGCGCGAGCGCGCGGACTTCCAGAACTACAAGAAGCGCCAGGAGCGCCGACGCGAGGAGCTCCAGCAGCGCGCGACCGAGGACCTGGTCGAGCGGCTGCTCGACGTCCGGGACAACCTCCAGCGCGCCCTCGACCAGGACGAAGACGCCGACATCCGGGACGGCGTCGCGTCCACGCTGGACCAGTTCGACCGGATTCTCGCCAGCGAGAACGTCGAGCGCATCGAGCCGGCGGCCGGCGACGCGGTCGACCCCGAACGCCACGAGGTGCTCACCACCGTCGAGGCCGACCAGCCGGCCGGGAGCGTCGTCGACCTCTACCGCCCGGGCTACGAGATGGCCGGCCGCATCATCCGCCCGGCCCAGGTGACCGTCAGCGACGAGTGAGCGCCGGGCGCCGGGACAGCGGTTCGTCATAAAGCTCCCGACACGCCACGGCGGCCGACGCGAAAACCGCACGACGGGAGCGGGGCGTCCAGCGTCCGATATTCGGCGCGTCTAGTAATCTTTAACCGGCCGAGACAGGTATGTACGGCCAAGATGGCGAGCAACAAGATTCTCGGTATCGACCTCGGTACCACCAACAGCGCGTTCG